>DAXETX010000356.1:0-6844 GCA_051155735.1 Xenococcaceae cyanobacterium | reverse complement strand
AGAGTTTGAAGATAATCTTTTTCTTGAGTCGTGTCGATAAGCGTTATTGCTGATGTTGTCAAATATTCGGGTTTTTGGGCAATTGGTGTACCGATAATCAATTCAACTTGAGAATTTTGCTTTTGATATTCTTGGACTTTTTCAATTAGTTGATTGATTGGTTTATCAGCACGAATAATTCCTACTATGCCGATTTTTATCTTAGTGTTTTTAGCTAATCTTTCTCCTGGTTGCAATCTAGGTGTCACCTCACTACGCAGCGGATGAGGCATAATTATTTTAGCTTTTTGTGGTAGCTGAAATTTCGGTTCGAGTAAATCATCATCGATTTCTAAGAGAATTACTTTTAAATTAGTAAAAATCTTTAAATAAAATTTCAAGTATAATAATCCCCAATATTTGATTTTGCTAGTCATCGCAAATTGTTGATTACCATGAAGCATAATAAAAACTTTTTTTTGCGTCAAAACTAATAAAGGCAATAAAAATAACAGATGCTGATTATAAGCTTCAAAAACTAATATATTTTGACTTTTTAATTTTAAAGCCTTAATTCCCATAGCAAGATGACGATATTCTCGGCGTAAATTTAAACCAATACTATAAATAGGAATTGCTGTAGTCAGTTTTTTAAACTTCTCAGGTAACGGGACTTCAATAGATAAAAAATCAAACTCAGTTTCTGAAAGATAAGTATTGATTTTTAATAAATCTTTTAATCCTGGGTGAAATAATTCCATAGTAATAACTTTATAATTTGAATAATTATTTATAATATACTTTAGCTATTTTTTTATTCAATGATTTCTAATTTGAATTATCATAAAAATTTTCAAAACCCTTTAACACGCCTTTTAAGATATGGGCGTAAATATCGTCGTCTAATTTGGCAAGCAGTAATTTGTTCGGTACTAAATAAAATTTTTGATCTCGCTCCCCCTGCTTTAATCGGTGCTGCGGTAGATGTGGTAGTCAAACAAGAAGACTCACTAATAGCGCGGTTTGGCATTAGGGATACTTTCCAACAGTTATTGATTCTGTGTATTTTATCGGCAATTATCTGGAGTTTAGAATCTTTATTTGAATACGCTTATGAGCGATTATGGCGCAATCTGGCGCAAACTATTCAACACGATTTACGTTTAGATGCTTATGCTCATGTGCAAGATTTGGAATTAGCCTACTTTGAAGCCAGAAGTACAGGAAGTTTACTCGCGATTCTTAATGATGATGTCAATCAACTCGAAAGATTTTTAGACATTGGTGCTAATGAAATTTTACAAGTCTTAACTACTGTTGTGATTATTGGTGGTGCATTTTTCATCTTGACTCCTGGGGTAGCTTGGATGGCGATTTTACCAATTCCGCTAATTTTGTGGGGATCGATCGCCTTTCAACGGAAATTAGCCCCCCGTTATGCCCAAGTCAGAGAAAGTGTTAGCCTCTTGAGTAACCGACTCGCTAATAACTTGAGTGGTATTACTACGATTAAAAGTTTTACTACCGAAGCCTATGAACTAGAAAGACTCAGACAAGAAAGCGAAGCTTATCGTCAGAGTAACCGTCAAGCGATCGCTCTTTCGGCGGCATTTATTCCTCTAATTCGGCTAATTATCTTAGCGGGATTTAGTGCCATCTTGTTGTACGGAGGGATGGAAGTTGTCAGGGGTAATCTGGCGGTGGGTACTTACAGTGTCTTAGTGTTTTTGACTCAAAGACTATTATGGCCTCTAACTAGACTCGGACAAACTCTCGATCTATATCAACGCGCTATGGCTTCTACTAACCGCGTGATGAATGTGTTAGATACTCCGATCGCAATTCATCCAGGAACGCTAGCTTTACCCATCAGCAATATTCAAGGCACAATAAAATTCAATAATATTACTTTTGCTTACAATGACCGCCAAACAGTAATTAAAAATTTATCTCTTGATATTCCCACAGGTCAAACTATTGCGATAGTGGGGGCGACTGGTTCGGGTAAAAGTACTCTGGTTAAGCTCTTATTACGCTTTTACGAAATTCAAACAGGAAGCATTACCCTTGATGACATAGATATTCGTGAGATTAACTTAACAGATTTAAGAAAAGCGATCGCCTTAGTTAGTCAAGAGGTGTTTTTGTTCCACGGTACAGTAAGAGATAACATTGCTTACGGCACTAACTACGCTCCTGAATCAGAAATAATTACTGCTGCTAAAATCGCTGAAGCCCATGAATTTATCTCAAACTTGCCTCAAGGTTACGATACCGTTGTCGGAGAAAGAGGGCAAAAGCTTTCTGGTGGACAAAGACAAAGAATTGCGATCGCCAGAGCCGTGTTAAAAAATCCGCCGATTTTAATTTTAGATGAGGCGACTTCGGCTGTTGACAATGAAACTGAATTAGCGATCGCTCGTTCCCTAGAAAAAATTACTCACAACCGCACCACTATTGCGATCGCCCACCGACTTTCGACGATTCGTCATGCAGACTGTATCTATGTTTTAGAACAAGGCAAAATTGTCGAACAGGGTAAGCACGAAGCATTAATCGCCCAAGCAGGAGTTTATGCTAATCTGTGGCAGGTACAAACTGGCGTCAGGAGGTTAATCTCAAATTAGCTTAGTTAGTGGTTGATGAGTGATGAGTGGTTAGGTGTTACTTAATGCAACTAGAGTTTGAGGAATTTAAAAATTACTTCAAGATACCATCTTCTGCCTCTAATTCCAACTTTTCGGTATCGTTAAAATAAGCCTTATCGAAACCAGAAAAATCGGGTTCTGTGGTAAATTCTGGCAGTATTTCTTTACTAAAAGCTTCTGCTGCTTTTGAGCAATAGCGATTGGGATTAATAATTACCGCTAGAGTGCGTCTGACAATCACATCATTAATTTTGGCGCGATGTAAAACACCCATTTGTAATTCTTTTTCGATGGCGGTAGTAGAAACAAAAGCTGCGCCTAATCCCGATTGCACCGCGTTTTTAATCGCCTCAATCGAGTTTAATTCCATTTCAATTTTAAGGCGTTTAGGATCGATGGCGTGGCGCACTAAAACTTTATCAATTACCTTGCGAATTGTTGATTGAGAATCGAGCGTAATAAAATTTAGCTTATACAAGTCATCTTTTTGAATTGTCTCCGCCTGGGCTAAAGGATGGAATGCTGGCAAAATTAAAGCTAATTCGTCTTCAGCATAGGGCAGAATCTTTAAAGTATCCTGTAACTCAGCAGGAACTTCTCCGCCAATAATAGCTAAATCAACTTGTCCATTAGCTACGCCCCATGAGGTTCTGCGGGTAGAATGCACTTGCAACTGCACCGAAACATCTGGATACTTTTGCCGAAACAAGCCAATCATTCGCGGTAGTAAATAAGTTCCTGTAGTTTGAGAAGCACCAACTATTAGAGTACCCCCTTGGAGATTTTGCAAATCTTCAATCGCCCGACAAGTCTCCTGACACAAAGCAATAATTTTCTCGCCGTAGTTTAATAATAAATGTCCGGCTTCGGTAAGTTTCGCTCTGCGCCCCCCACGATCAAACAAAGGTACATTAAGTTGCTTTTCGAGGTTTTGTACTTGCAAACTTACCGCAGGTTGAGAGACATAAAGACTGTCAGCAGCCCTTTTAAAACTACCCTCAGCCGAGATCGCCTTGAGTATGCGGAGTTGATCGAGAGTAAAAGGAATATCAGACATAAAATTTGATCAAAAACGTAATTAATCAGCGGAAACTATTGCTCCAGGGCAGTGTTAATTGCTAACTTGATAATCTAATAATTGATGAACTAATTTCATCATAATTTCGACAGTAGCACGATAGGGTGCGGATTAATTATTAATCGTTGTTACCATCGACTACGAAACATCTAACCTATAAATATATCTCTATGACAGACATCCCCTGGATGACTTCTAGTCATCTAATTATGTTGTGCCTATTGTTGGGTTTTGCGATCGCCCATAGTGGTTTGGCTGCTTTGCGCCCTTGGGGAGAAACTAAAATTGGTGCGAGACTTTATCGCGTTTTATTTGCTTTAGTTAGTATTCCTTTGGCTACGGTTTTGATGATTTATTTTTTCAATCATCGCTATGATGGGTTGCAATTGTGGCAAGTTCAGGGTATTCCAGGGATTAAAACTTTAGTTTGGCTACTGGCTTTTATTTCCTTTATTTTTCTTTATCCTGCCACTTTTAATCTTTTAGAAATTGCCGCGATTCAAAAACCCCAGGTTCATCTTTACGAAACTGGAATCATTCGCATTTCTCGTCATCCGCAAATGGTTGGACAAGTAATCTGGTGTATTGCGCACACCCTCTGGATTGGCACGAGTTTTACCCTCGTAACTTCTTTCGGATTAATTGCCCATCATCTCTTTGCCGTTTGGCACGGCGATCGCCGAATGCAAGCCAGATATGGTGAAGCGTTTACGGTAGTCAAACAGCGTACTTCGGTTATGCCTTTTTTCGCAATTTTTGATGGCAGACAAACTCTTAAGTGGCAAGAGTTTTTCCGCCCTGCTTACATTGGGGTAATTGGGTTTACTCTATTATTCTGGTTCGCACATCCTTGGTTAATACAGATGACTTATCGAGTAAAATGGTAAAATCTGGTATCTTAGCATCTGTTCTTTGATCCCAATTGGTTGTAGCATAATCCCAAGTATATAAAATATTTTGATAAAAATTTTCGGTGGTATGTTACAGGTGGTTAGTGAAAAAACTTTTGATCAGGAAGTCTTACAATCCTCGCAACCAGTATTAGTCCATTTTTGGGCGCCTTGGTGTGGTTTGTGTCGCATGATCAACCCGATGCTACTCAAACTACAATCTAATTTGGAGCAGCCAATTAAACTAGTTACGATTAATGCTGACGAAAATTTCAAGTTGTCTAATACTTATCGATTGAGCAACTTACCAACTCTATTATTATTTGAGAAGGGAAACTTGCTCGAACGTTTAGATAGTTTTCACGGTAGAGACGGAGTTTATAACAGTATTGAACAAATCTTGAGTTTCGATCTAACTAAATCTGCCTAAAGAGTTGATAATTAAGGCTAAATGCTCATTACTTCGATAACTACTCTGTTTCCGAGTGAAATAACTCAAAAACTTGGCGACAAAACAGTTTTAGCTTAGTGTCTACTTCTTCTGTAGGAAGATGTTTGCCAACCAGTTGCCAATTTTCAACCGTCGAAAATCGCCAAACTTGTCCGAGATGACTAAATCCTGCGGTTTCTAAGCCAATAAATTTTTCTTCTTGGTCTAAAGGATCGTGATAAAAACGAATTTGGACTAAAATACTGTTACTTTGGAGCTTTCTACTCCAACCAGGAAAGTGAAACCCCAGATCGATCGAATCAGGATCGACCAACTCTAGAGTATCAGGATCGTTTTTCCAAGGTTTGAGATCGGCTTTAGCATCAGGAAATTGAGCCTTAAACAGCGTCACAATGGAAGCGATTTTAGTAGTGATGTCTAATCCTTTAGCTCTCTCGGATGCGTTCACGGGCAATTAGTCTCCTATCGTTAAACTCTTGTTTAACAATTTATGACAAAAGATTAATAACTTGTGTTGTAATTTATCAACTAACGTTGACGTGACAACGATATTGATTAAATCTGAGGTTAATCTCCCAACTGCTTATTGAGTTGTGTAATCGCTAGTTGGATAACTTGTTTGACACTTGAGTCAGACTCTTGAGCGAGAGCTTGTTGTAAAGGTTCTAAGGCTGCGCGATCGCCGAGCTTCATCAGGGCTAAAGCTGCGGATTTACGGTTTTCTGGCTCTTTACGGGATAATAATGCCACTAATTGGGGAATTGCTGGAGTATAAGCCAAATTTCCCAGTGCTGCTGCTGCTTCGCTTCTGACATTGACTGATGAGTCTGAGAGAGATTGCAGTAATAGTTTTAAGGCTTTGGCTTCTGGTTGAGCTTCGGCAAATTTGGCGATCGCTCCTACGACAGCGGTGCGGACTTCTGCCACATCAGAATTATATGCCTGATAAATCGTTTCTGGGGCTGTTGCGCCGACAAAAGCTAACGCCCAAGCTGCATGACCTTTAATTGTTTCGTCTGCCTCAGCAGTAGCTAAAATTTCTAACAGAGGCGATACTGAAGCCGAACCAATATTTGCTAAAGCCCCAATTGCCGAATTTCTAACTACTTGGTCTAGGTCGTGGAGAAAAGCTGCTAATAAGGGTGGAATCGTCACAGGATCGGCAATGAGAGTCAAGGTTTTAGCTGCTGCGCGTCTGACAACTTCATTAGTGTGATGGGAAAGAGCTTTCACTAGAACAGGAATTGCGGGTTGACCGATTTTGCCCAAAGCTTCAGCAAATTCCATCCGGACTAAACCTCTAGAGTCTCCGAGGCATTCTACCATTTGTTGCAATGTTACTAGGTCGCTCGTGTCAAAGGTAGCAAGAGTTAATTTATCTTTTATTGCTGCTAAGAAAGTATCTGTAGCTTCTGGAGACAGAGCAGCGGAATTAAGACGATTACTCATAATTTAAGTTTTTAAAATAGTTTCTGATTGGTAAAAAATTACTAAATTAATTGTCTTTAGTTAAAGCTTCATGTTGAGCGCGGAGGGCTGCTAGTTTATCATCTATTTGATTAAGCTGAGGTTGAAGTTGCTCCATTACCAGTTTTTTGGATAATTGCGCTTTTTTGGCAGTTTCCATGGTGTCATTAACCAAACGCTCTCGATATTGTTCAAATTCTTGGATTACTGCTGCTAATTCTTCAGGAGTAACTTCGGAATTATTATTTTCGGTCATATCTGTGGCTTCCTAAACATTATTCTTAAAATATTTTCAGATACTAGCATCAGTAGCAAACCTGATGTTAACAAC
>DAXETX010000355.1:0-7512 GCA_051155735.1 Xenococcaceae cyanobacterium | reverse complement strand
AGTAGTAGCAGCAGCAATAATTCCGCCATTTTCCTCAAAGGTAAGCAGTCGCAGGGCGCGAATTGAATCTTTAACTTGGCGTTCGTAGAGTCCGTGGTAAGTAATGTGAGAACTAATCTGTTTCCAGTTTTTGAGGGTAGCATCAAGCCAGATATCGATCTGTGTGGCTACTGTTGAGGTTGCAAGCAATTGATCAATCAACGCTGTCCAACCCAATTCACCTTGAGGAATCGTCAAGTAAACAGATTCTTCTTTGATAACTAGTGGCTGGGAAGCATAAAGATAATAGCGATCGCAAATTTGGACTATTTGACCTCTACTCTCTAGTTTTGGTTGCTGTCGGGCATAGTTCGGGGCAACCTGCAACCTGAGTGTTATCTCGTTGGGTACAGGCGAAAATCGGCGACAGATACCAGAGGGTAAGTTCTTGCCACAAGGCATCCAATCTGTTATTTGTAATTCACCTCTAGCATTAGTCAAGGTTGTTTCTAACACTGCACTGTCTTCTAAGTAGCGACGACGGCTAAATGTTAGGTCGGGAGTTTCAATCTGCCAAGTTCCACCGCGTTCTGGGTCAAGTAATGCTGCTAGTAGCGAAGGACGATCAAAACGTTCGGGGCAATACCAAACTATCGCCGCACTTTTACTAACGAGAGCAGCAGTACTGTGATCGCCGATAATGCCTAAATCGCGAATTTCAGGAAATTCATTTTTTACTGTATCAGATAATTTTTCCATAAGCCCCAAGTCAGTTCCCAGTTTTTGAAATCCCCTCAAAAAATAATCAATCTGAAACTTACTAAATTGAAATTAATTTAGTAATTACTTTGACACTATATTCTTCTTCAAAAACAAGTTTTTTATAACCTAAACTCCATAGTTCTAACCCACAGTCATCACCAATTTCTTTGGGGAAAAGATGCAATTCTAAAGTTTTATTCTCATCATTCCAATAGCATTCTAAATCCGCAATCATGCCTTTTTGTCTTTTATCTAAAGCTACTGCTAAGCGTAAAATTGCACTGAGTTGACGGACTAAAAGTTGCTGAGTTTTCTGTGGTAGTTTTTGGTAGGGTTCGTGTTTTTTCTTCGGCTTACTTTTGCGATGATAGCGAGCAATATTCGCAATTAATTCTAGTTCTAATTCGGTAAAACCGAGTAATTCCGCATTACGAATTAAATAGTAAGAATGCTTATGATGCGCGGAATGACTAATATATAAACCACAGTTGTGTAAAATAGCAGCACTCCACAGTAATTCTCTTTCCCCTTGTCCCCAATAATGAAGGATATTTTGAGTTTGATCGAAAATACTGAGGGCAAAATTAGCGACTCGTTGACCATGATTGAGATCGACTTGATATTTGCGGGCAATTTTAATTACATTACGACTTCTAACTTCGTTTTGATACTTTAGGCGATCGCTGATTAAGCCGTGGGCTAACATCCAATCAACGATAATTCCTTCTCTTAAGGCTCGCTCACAAATAGTAATCGCGTTTAACTTGAGCATTTCCATCGTTTCTAGCAAAATCAATGCCCCAGGTAAAATAATTTCCGCTCTTTTGTCGGAAATACCAGGAAGACTCGCTCTTTCCTCATAATTCATTTTGCTTAAGCGATTGACAATTGCTGCTAAATCTTGGCGACTAAATTGATAACCATTGATCGGGTTAGGGGCTGTACCATGTTGCTCGATCGCATAAACCATTGCTAAAGTTTCGATCGTGCCAGAAGTCCCTACTAAACGAGGACTTTCATTAAGTTGTAATTTTTGCCAAATTTCATCGGTAGAACGCTCTAGCATCCCCCGAATATAAGCTCTAAGATAGTTTAACTCCGATTCACTAATGGGGTCACTGTGGACAAACTCTTTAGTTAGGCGTACTGCCCCTACTTTCGTACTGCTCAAAAAACGCGCTTCTCGATCATCCGCTAAAATTAACTCGGTTGAACCACCACCGATATCGATAATGATATGAGGGCGATCTCCAAAATCCATTCCCGAAAGCACTCCTAGATAAATCCGTCGCGCTTCTTCTTGTCCCGAAATTAAATTAACTGCGATGCCCAATTCGGTTTCAATCCACTGTAAAAAGTCGCGTCCGTTGCTTGCTTCTCTTGTCGCGCTGGTGGCTACAGCTATAATCTGACGGACATTGAGACTCTGAGCTAAGTCCTGACAACGTTTTAAAGCAGCTAGAGAACGCTCCATCGCTTCAGAGGTAAGATTACCCGTTTTTGGATCGCGATCGCCTAATCTGACAGTATCTTTTTCTTTGGCAATTATATGAAAAGCGGGAAGAGAAGTATCGATCTCGACTACTACCATGTGGATGGAGTTAGTCCCAATATCGATCGCTGCAATAATTTGTTTATCAAAGTTGTTGAGTTCTACAACATGATGATTACTAGGACTGGCTTGATAAATCGAGTCAATCATGAAAATCTGGTAAAAATTACTTTTACCATATAAGGATATATTCTTGTGGACTAATTAGTGTCATCAAACACGAATTTTTTATTGACCTCCTATGACTCAAGACTCAACTACCATCGAACCGACATGGCAAAAAATTATCCGTCTTTTGCGTTGGGATAAACCAGCAGGAAGATTAATTTTAATGATTCCTGCATTATGGGCAATATTTTTAGCAGCCGAGGGAACACCGTCTCTAATCTTGATCGGAGTGATTGTTTTAGGAACTTTAGCGACTAGTGCTGCTGGTTGTGTAATTAATGATTTATGGGATAAAGATATCGATCCGCAAGTAGAACGCACTAAAACTCGCCCTTTGGCTTCTCGTGCTTTATCGCTGCAAGTCGGCATTGTCATTTTTGCGATCGCTCTTGGTTGTGCTGCGATTTTAGCTTTTTATCTCAATCCACTAAGTTTTTGGCTGTGTGTTGCTGCTGTCCCTTTGATTGTTGCTTATCCTCTAGCCAAACGGGTTTTTCCCATCCCACAGTTAGTTTTATCGCTGTGTTGGGGATTTGCCGTCCTTATTAGTTGGAGTGCTGTTACAGGAAGCCTTAATGTTGCTACTTGGTTACTCTGGGGTGCAACTGTCGCTTGGACTTTGGGATTTGATACTGTTTATGCTATGTCAGACCGCGAAGATGATTTAAAAATTGGCATCAATTCTAGTGCCATTTTCTTTGGGAAGTATGCACCAGAAGCAGTAGGATTATTTTTTCTAATTACCGCAGGTTTAATGGCATATCTAGCTGTCAGCCTCCAGTTAAATTTGCTGTTTTGGTTAAGTTGGTTTGCCGTAACTGGCATCTGGCTCTGGCAATATATTAGGCTAAGAGACAGCACTTTACCCCGTCTGGTTTACGGTCAAATCTTTAGTCAAAATGTCTGGATCGGTTTTATTCTCTTGGGTGGAATGATTTTAGGTAGCTCGCCACAATTATGATCTTTATCTAACTTCCGTAAAGATTTGTGTAAATATTGCATATAAAACTTAAGAAAATCTTTAGATTTAATCGATATGCTTTAGAATCAGATCAATTGACGAAATTTATCTGAGAGTGAAAAAGCTCTTAATTATGGGGGAAAACAGGTTGAATATTGCACTGTTACACCAAACCTGGAAATTAATCGAAAAAACTCAGACTTCTGAGCTTTTAGAACCTAATGACACCGAATTAGTCCAAAGATTATTACGTAAACTAGATTATCAACAACCTCTAGAACAAAAAGAGCGGGCTTGCTTAAGTACTTATCTTACTTCTAAAACCGCATTGATTCGAGATTTAGCCGAGGCTCGGATGTTTTCAACTTAAACTTGAAACTTGGCTCAGAAATTACAGATTGTCTTTAGTCAGAAAATACTCCAAAATAATTAAGCTAAAGCAAGCGAGTTGGTTTGATCTGTGGCAAAAGTCGTTTTTGACAAAGTCTATAAAAGCTTTTCTCAGCGGGGTCAGACAGAATCTAATCTGAGCGTAGCTAAAGAGTCTCAAATATTGGGTTCTAATTCTGCTATTGAGAGTAACCAAGCTAATTTAGTTAGGGTTCTCAAACAGATCGATCTGGAAGTAAAAGATGGCGAATTTATGGTCTTGGTTGGTCCTTCAGGGTGTGGTAAAAGTACTCTGTTAAGACTGCTAGCAGGACTAGAAGTATTGACAGGCGGAAACATTTATATTGGCGATCGCTTAGTCAATCAAGTTCCGCCCAAAGCTAGAGATATTGCCATGGTATTTCAAAACTATGCGCTTTATCCCCATCTCAATGTCTATGACAATATTGCTTTTGGATTAAGGCGTTCTGAGATAGCAGCAACCAAACATAATCTAGTCTCAGATTGGCTCGAACCTGCTTTAGTCGGATTAACGCGCTCCTTACCAAGAAGGATGCGTTATCTTTCAGCAAGAGAAAAAGCGATTCGTCAACGGGTTCGCTATGTCGCCAGTTTATTACAAATCGAATCTCTACTTTACAGACTCCCAAAAGAACTATCAGGAGGACAAAAACAGCGAGTGGCTCTAGGAAGAGCGATCGCTCGCAACCCGCAAGTCTTTCTGATGGACGAACCCTTATCAAATCTTGATGCGAAATTAAGAACCGAAACCCGCGCCCAAATTGTCCAGCTACAAAAAAAACTAGGGATTACGACAATATATGTCACCCACGATCAAACCGAAGCCATGACCATGGGCGATCGCATTGCTGTCATGCAAGGGGGAGAAATTCAACAAATTGCGACTCCTTTAGAAATCTATAACCAACCAGCAAACCGCTTTGTTGCTGAGTTTATTGGTTCGCCACCGATGAACTTTTTACCAGTAGAATTAATTGATTCTTTAACTTTAATTCACTCGCATTTTCGCCTCACCTTACCAGAATCTTGGAGAGAAATTCTCCATCATCGGCGCAATAAGCAATTTTTACTGGGAATACGTCCGCAATACTTTTTCTTAAGTCCAGAAACTTCTCATATCACTGTAAAAGTAAATTTAGTAGAAGCTTTAGGAAGTGAAACCTATATTCAAGGAACTCTCTGTGATGATTCAGATGCATCGATAACTGCGAGTCTCGCACCAGATACTGTAGTTGCTTTGGGAGAATCGCTTAACTTGTCGATCAATCTTGATAAGGTACATCTTTTTGATGCCAATACCGAAGTAAGATTGGCAATGCCTATTTTACGTTAATTGTTTTGCTCATAATTAATTAACTACAATGCCAGCTAAGATAGTCGAAATACTTTCAGCCGATGAAATCAGACGCACTTTAACCCGCCTCGCGTCTCAAATTGTTGAAAGTTCAGGAGATTTAGCGCAGATTGTCTTAGTTGGTATTTATACCAGAGGCGTTCCCTTAGCCTATCAACTAGCACAACAGATTGAAATGCTAGAAAATATTACTGTACCTGTTGGGGCGATCGATATTACCTTTTATCGTGATGATTTAGACCGTGTTCCGACTCGTACCCCTGCTAAAACGAAAATTCCTCTGGATTTAACAGGTAAAACGGTGATTTTGGTTGATGATGTTATCTATAAAGGTCGGACAATTCGCGCTGCGCTGAATGCTGTGATTGAGTATGGCAGACCTGAAGCCATTAGACTAGTAGTATTAGTAGATCGCGGACATCGAGAATTACCCATTCATCCAGATTTTACAGGTAAGACTTTGCCTACTGCCAAAGAAGAACAGGTTAAAGTATATACCTTAGACATAGATGGTAAAGATGGCGTCGAACTGATCAGAAATTGAGTTTGTTAACTACTAACTAGCCGAATCAATATAACTAACTGATAATATGTTTTCTCCTACTATTCAATGGTATCCAGGTCACATCGCCAAAGCGGAAAGACAACTTAAAGAACAACTGAAACGAGTTGATGTGGTTTTAGAAGTAAGAGACGCGCGTATTCCTCTAGCTTCCCATCATCCCCAAGTAGCAGAATGGATTGGCGATAAACCTAAAATTACGCTTCTCAACCGCATGGATATGATTCCTAGTTATTTACCCCAAAAATGGCGCGACTGGTTTGACAGCCAAGATGATACTCCCTACTTTACCAACGCTAAACAGGGAAAAGGCATCAAAGCGGTAAAAATTGCAGCCCAACAAGCAGGAGTCGCAATGAATCAACGCCGTAAGGAAAGAGGAATGCGTAAACGTCCTGTCAGGGCTGTAGTAATTGGATTCCCGAATGTTGGTAAATCAGCTTTAATCAATCGCTTGGTAGGACGCAAAGTAGTAGCTAGTGCGCGAAAAGCAGGGGTAACTCGTCAGTTACAGTGGGTCAGAATTTCTGATGAGATTGAATTACTTGATGCACCTGGGGTGATTCCTTGGCGATTACATAACCAACAAGATGCAGTAAAACTAGCTATTTGTGAAGATATTGGCGAAGCTTCTTATGATAATCAGTTAATTGCTGCTGCACTAGTAAATTTATTAGTAGAAATTAATTTTGCTGATATTTTGCAGTCTCGCTATGGGATCGATCCTTTTTCGATGACAGGAGAAGCTTATGTGCATCATATGGGCATAGAGCGTTATCAAGGTGATAAAGAACGAGCAGCCCGTCAATTATTGCACGATTTTCGGACAGGGGCGATGGGCGCAATTCCTTTAGAATTTCCTCAGTAAAAAAAGATAATCCGCCGTAAAATAAATTTTACGACTCAACTCCTTATATTAAGTTGCTTGCAACCGACTTGAACTATGAGGCAGAAAATAAATTTCTTGACTGAGTTTAATTTGC
The DNA here is from genome assembly GCA_051155735.1 of Xenococcaceae cyanobacterium. GTDB lineage: Bacteria > Cyanobacteriota > Cyanobacteriia > Cyanobacteriales > Xenococcaceae > JASJCP01. The sequence goes on along the minus strand of DAXETX010000355.1, from coordinate 780 downwards.
CTAAATTGTTTATTAATGAAATACGCTTTCTTACTATCGATAATTGCTAGCTTATTTTGCTTAATAATTTCTCCTGTAGAAGCTGCGGTTTGTCGTAATTTAGATGGTCATCAAATCTGTATTGTTCAAATTAAACGTAGTGCTAAAAACTATTGGGAATATCGAGCTATTGTTAGTATTGATGGTAAAAAAAGACCTAGAGAAATTTATAATTGTCGCGATAAATATACTATTGAATACGATAAAGCTGTAATTCCTTTTAAAAAAAATAGTCCAGGAGAATTAATTTGTAGTTTATTTGTTAAATAAAGTATTAAACCTTAAATATTTTTGTATTTTTGAAATTGGCTTATGGGTAAATTTGAAGCAAGTTTAGCAACTTTTGAAGCAATAAATCGCCAATCATGGCGTAATTGGCTACAACAAAATCATCAAAATTATTCGGGAGTCTGGCTGATCTACTATAAAGTTAAAAGCGGTAAACCGAGTATAAGATATCAAGAAGCAGTACAAGAAGCTCTCTGTTTTGGCTGGATTGATAGCAAGGTTAAATCATTAGATGAAGCCCGTTATCAACAAATATTTACTCCTCGCAAACCGAATAGTGTCTGGTCAAAACTTAATAAACAGTACGTTCAAGAACTCATAGCCCAAAACTTAATGACCGAAGCTGGTCTAGAAAAAATTGCCATAGCAAAACAAAATGGCTCGTGGCATACTTTAGACGAAGTAGAAGCGTTAATCATCCCTGAAGATTTACAAAAATCGCTAAAAGCAAAT
>DAXETX010000354.1:0-3452 GCA_051155735.1 Xenococcaceae cyanobacterium | reverse complement strand
ATATGACCTAATCCTAAAGCGAGAGCAAAACTGGCGTAGCTAAGAGTAATGGTGGGAACGTGAATACTTAACCAAAAGTTATCTCTAAGTACTGGGACAAGGGGTTTAATGGTGGGGTCAAGTATCGCAGGCAGGCTGTCGGCTAAGATTAAACATACTACCGATAAAGGTGCAGCAGCCAACAAGTAATATTTGGCACGATAGATACTTTCAAATAATAACGCGATCGCCATAATCCCAAAACTAACCCAGATTACAGATTCATACATATTAGTTACAGGGGGTCTGCCTGCAATTTGCATTCTTTCGAGAAAGCCATAACCGTGAATTAGTAAGCCAGTGCTAAAAAGACCGACTGCGCCCCAATAAAAATCAAAGGATTTAAACAGTAAAACAAGAAGCATTACGCCAAAACCCAAGGCATAAATTAGCCAAGCTTTAGCAAAGGGATGTAAGCGATAAAATCTGACTTCTCTAGCTAGAGTAGCTGTATCGGGATAAATGTTAGGGCTGAGAGTAGCTAATTTAGTATGTAGTTGACTGGCAATATTGCCCAAACTAGCTGTTGGCGAATTGCGGTAAGTTTGCTTGAGATGGTTATAATCTGCGGTAATGTTGGCGACAGACTCAGCGTCGTAATATTGTTCTGCTGCGGTGACACCTACCCAACTCCCTTTAATATCTCTAGGATGGGGAACTAAGGGAATGCTATCGTTGCCTACGGTTTCTACCATTAAAGCGAGTCTATCTTCAATAGTTAAAGCTTCTCTCTCATCGCGGTTGAGGTCAATACCTGCTATTTGTTGCTGTTTTGTCCCTAGGAGAAAATCTCTTAGGCGCGACTGCATTAACTCAGAAAAGCTAAAATACTTGCGGTCTGGATTAAGTCCGACTTGTGTTTTAAGAGGACGATAACTGAAGAGGATAAATGGTTCTTCGTTCCAATTGCGGTTATTAAACCATAAAGATAGATAGGTATCTAAATAATCTAATTTTGCTCCATCAGAAGTCTGATAACTAGTTCTACCGTGGATTTGCGCCACGGTTTCTCTGGCTACTGTATCTAGAGGTTTTTTTCTTCCTTCTAGTTGTACCGCTAAATCTTTTAAGGGTTCAACAGGTGAGGTTTGAAATTGACTTACTGGTAAAAGCAAAATAGCGATTCCTAGTACCAGTCCAATAATAAATTTTATGATCTTCACAGTATATCCGCGTTTTCCGATACATTCTTTATTTAAGATTATAAGAAATTAGCCTTTAGAGAAATGCAAATTATGTAGATTATGCATAAGCAGATAGTAAAATTGGGTAGTTGGGGATTAGCCATGTTATGGGGATGTGGTCTGAGTCTCGGTGTCAACAGACTTATGCTAGTTTCCGCTGACGCTGTTACAGCACCCGATGGCACAGTATCATTTAACCAATCACCGCTGTTAACCGATGCTCACACGACTTTTAGTAGTGCTAGGGCTAGAGGTGCTACTTATTATTTTGATGTAGAATTACCAACCGATGTAGGAGAGCCATTACAGCAAGTTGTAATTCGTCAGCGTCAAGGAGCAGAAGCGATTGAATTTAAGCTAGATCAAACTGTAGCTTATATCGGGAATCATCGCCAGAAAGAACAGCAATTAGAAATTGGTAGTGTCAGTCAAGCTGAAGCGAGTAATGGAATTGAAATAGTTTTTGATTCTCCGATTCCTCCTGGGACAAATTTTACTGTGGGAATTAAGCCGACAAAAAATCCTTTTTATGATGGGGTTTATTTATTTGGCGTTACGGCTTTTCCTGCTGGGGAACAGGCTAATGGTTTGTATCTGGGTGTCGGAAGATTACATTTTTATCGTTCAGGAGATGGGATAAGTTTTTAGGTTTGACCGAAAAAACTGAGTCCGCAAGCCCCTGGCTTCAGACATGGGGATAAGGAGGAAAGAAGCAATTTATTGCCGACCTATCTTAGCATTTTAGGTTATAATGACGCTGTAAAATATAGCGTCAACACCTCGATTGGATATGTCGAGGAAACCTCGACACCCCTCTCGGTCAAAATGTTGGTTTTAGAGTTTAAAGTTCGTAGTCCCAAATCACAGCAATGTCTAGCTATAGATGAAGCTATTAGAACGGCTCAATTTGTCCGTAATAAATGCCTTCGTTTCTGGATGGACAATCGTGGTGTTGGAAAATACGAGATCTACAAACACAATACTCAACTCAGAAAAGAATATCAGTTTGTCAGAGACTTGAACTCTCATGCAACACAATGTGCTGTAGAAAGAACATGGGCTAGTATCAGTCGTTTTTTTGATAACTGCAAAAAGAATATTCCAGGTAAAAAAGGATATCCCAAGTTCAAGAAACATTCTCGTTCGGTTGAATATAAAGTTTCTGGATGGAAATTATCCGAAGATAGAAAGAGAATAACTTTTACCGACAAAAAAGGAATAGGAACACTTAAATTAATTGTAAGTAGAGATTTAAACTACTTTCAGTTAGAGCAGTTTAAAAGATGTAGAATTATTAAGCGTGTTGATGGATACTACGTTCAATTTGTTTTAAAACTCGATCCTAGAGATACTGTTAAACCTTTTCCTGTTACCCAAAAATGTCTTGGCATTGATGTTGGCTTGAAGGAATTTTATGCTGATTCAAACGGACATTTAGAGCCAATCCCCCAGTTTTATCGAAAAGCTGAAAAGCAACTCAATCGAGCTAACAGGAAAAAGTCTCAGAAGTATCAAAAGCGCACCGCCCACGGCGAGGTTTCCTCGCCATGTGGACGGTGCAAGAAGGGCAAGAAACAATCTTCTAATTATCACAAGGCTAGAAAGAAATATGCACGGAAGCATTTAAGAGTAAGTAGGCAGCGTCAAGAGTATTGCAAGCGAGTAGCATACTGCGTAATTCAATCTAACGATTTGGTAGCCTATGAAGACTTAAATGTCAAAGCCATGGTGAGAAATCGAAAACTAGCTAAGTCGATAAATGATGCAGGATGGTCAACCTTTAGACAATGGTTAGAATACTTTGGTTATAAATATGGGAAAGCAACGGTAGCAGTACCCTCACATCATACCAGCCAAATTTGTTCTAATTGTGGTGCTGTGGTTAAAAAGTCTCTATCTACTAGAACTCATGCTTGTGAGTGTGGATATAGAGAAGATAGAGATGTAAACGCCGCTATCATCATCTTGCAACGAGGATTAAATACGCTAGGGCATAGCGGAATCTACGCTTGGGGAGAGACTCCCTCTTGGGCAGTTGGGGAAACCTTGTTGTCTAACGGAGGCTCGTTGAACCAAGAATCCCCTCGCCTTTAGGCATGGGGAGTGTCAAGAGAGACTAAATCTTTTAATGTCGCAATCAAGTAGGCTCGAACTCATCTAGTAGGTCGATTGATCTATGATATTTAAACAATCAACCATCAAGATCGATCTGATATGGCATTTGCATCT
>DAXETX010000353.1:0-21611 GCA_051155735.1 Xenococcaceae cyanobacterium | reverse complement strand
GTCCGATAGGTTGGCAAGGTATTTTATTCCGTTTGGGTATTGCGCTTGTAGTTGGGGCAATCATTGGTTTAGAAAGAGAAACTCAGCATAAACCAGCAGGATTAAGAACCAATATGTTAGTCAGTTTTGGTTCAGCCCTAATTGTGCTTGTTCCCATCGAAATTGGTGCAGCGCAACAAAATATAGATATCTTAGGAAGAGCGATCGCTGGTGTGATTAGTGGCATTGGTTTTATTGGTGGGGGAACAATCTTAAGAGAATCACGAGTTAAAGGTTTAACTTCAGCAGCAGCAATTTGGATCGCTTCGGCTTTGGGGATTACTGTAGGCTGTGGCTTATGGCTTTTAGGATTATTTGGGGCTTTGGTTACTTGGATAATTTTGCGCTTGTTTGATAAATGGGAAGAGCATCTCTAGCTTACCAATTCCACATTACAGGATTGGCATCGAGATGATCGGTTACTTGTTTACCAATGCGATCTAGCTGCTGTAATTCTTCCGAGGCTAAACTGACTGAGGCTGCTTGAGCATTATCTCTAGCTTGGGCTGCATTTCTCGCTCCTGCAATCGCATTCGTCTGGGGTTGCGCGATTAACCAAGCTAGAGACAGTTGGGCTAGGGTACAATTATGAGCCTCGGCGATTGGGCGCATTTGGTCTAAAGCTTGTTGCGCTCGTTGGTAGTTTTCCCCTTGAAAAAGTTTATTTTTAGCTCTGTGATCCCCTTCAGCAAACTGGTGATCCGAGCCAAATTTACCTGTAAGTAAGCCTTGAGCCAAAGAAGAATAAGCCAAAATAGAAATATTATTAGCTACACAATAAGGCATCGCATCACTTTCGACTTGTCGCCAAAACAAAGAATAAGGAGGCTGAAGACTGTCAATTCTGCCATGTTGGGCTGCTGCTTCGAGTTGAGTGCGGGAAAAATTAGAAACGCCGATCGCGCGAATTTTACCTTGGGCTTTAAGTTTATTAAGAGCCTCCATTGTCTCCGCAATGGGGACAACTTCGCTATTAAACGACCCAGAAGGCCAATGAATTTGATATAAATCGATGTAGTCAGTATTAAGATTTTTTAAGGAGCGATCGCAAGCTTCAATAACTTGGTCGTATTTTAGATGATTAGCAAAAACTTTAGAAGCATAAACCACTTGCTCCCGTACATCGGTTAAAGCTTTAGCGACAATTTGTTCGGAATGTCCCTCACCGTAAATTTCGGCTGTATCAATCGTGGTAATTCCTGCCTCATAAGCAGCACGAATAGCTTGAATACTGGCTTCATCTTCGATGCCGACCCACATTTTTTTGCCAGCTTGCCAAGTTCCCATCACAATAGGAGTAATTTGAATCTCAGATTGTCCTAGCGATCGTGTTTGCATAATCAATATCTGTTGATTGCTTGAGCTTAATTTTGATAATAGGTCATCGGTACTCTGCCCTGCAAGGGCAGAGTACCGATGACTTCATGATCTTGAGTTTTTTAAATTGAGCTAAAAACTAGATTCTTAACAAAAAGCAGTTTTACAATCTAGGTAGTGCAGCGCACCACTGATATTAGTCGATGAAACCAAAGTTTAAAACCCGACTCGCTTGGGAACAAGCTCAGATCTTAATGCAACCAGCATTAATCCGAGTTTTAGATAATATTCGTAAACAGCTAGATACTTCTTCTTGGCAAGGCAAGTATCGAGAAATTAGCGAGCCGATTCCTGGTTATTTGCTCTGTCTGACCCTAGGCTCTCGTACTGTAGAAGTAGATATCTGGGAACTTTGCTATCAGGTATGCTTTCAAGATTATCAGCCTCTGCCCAATCATCTCTTTAGTTCCTCAGACTCTAGTAGTTATGAAGTAGATATCGATGAACGCTTACTAGACGAAACAGGTGAAATTGATTGGCAACTAATTGAAGCCAAAGCCCAAAAAGCCGTCCGAGATATTTTTGAAAATTTAGACCAATAATATAAGTTAGTTAAAAAATGAATTATCAACCAAATCAAGTTTTGTTATGCGATCGCTCTTCTTGGGGTTTACTGCAATTTACAGGAGCAGAACGCTTAAATTATCTTCATAATCAAAGTACCAATAAATTTGAGCATCTCTTACCAGGAACAGGTTGTTATACGGTTTTTGTCACCTCTACCGCCCGTAATCTCGATTTAGCTACTGCTTACGTTACCGAATCTGCCGTTTTAGTCATTGTTGCACCGCAACGTCGGGCATATTTACTCGATTGGTTAGACCGCTTTATTTTTCCGTTTGACAAGGTAGAATTAACTGATATTTCAGCAGAAAACAGTATTTTTACGCTTTTAGGAGCAAAAAGTAGTGACATTCTGTCAAAATTAGCCTTGGATGCGGTAATTGGTTCACCAGAAGGAAGTCATCAGCTACTAAGTATTGAAGATATCCCCGTAAGAGTTGCAGTAGGAAGTGACTTAGGAATAGCTGGTTATAACTTGATTTTTGCTCATGAACACAGCAAAAAAATTCGCCAAAAACTACTTGATTGTGGCGTCATTGAAATTGGCGAAAGCGAATGGGAACAATTGAGAATCTTACAGGGAAGACCAGCCCCCGACCGAGAATTAACCGAAGACTACAATCCTCTAGAAGCAGGGTTATGGCAAACTGTTTCCTTTGATAAAGGTTGCTACATTGGTCAAGAAACCATCGCTCGCCTTAATACCTACAACGGAGTTAAACAAAAACTTTGGGGAATTAAACTGACTCAAGAAGTTACGCCACCAACACCTGTTACCCTAGAAGGCAAAAAAATCGGCGTTGTTACCAGTTGTACTGTCACGTCCGAGGGAATTTTCGCTTTAGCATACATCAAAACTAAAGCTGGTGGTGATGGTTTAGAAGTAACTGTAGGAGATAGTAGCGGTGTCGTAATTAAAGTCCCTTTTGTCCAACATCCCGCTTCTGCTGAAGCATCCCTTTAAGGATGATGTTAGCGAAATTGTTGGAAAAGTTTACCGATAGGCATTCGCTAAAGATGTTAGTATCTAACTGAGAATCAAGATCGAAGATAGAATTAATATCAGTATTCAGAGGTTTTTTCTTCAGTATTGAGCAGCTTCACTTCAACATCTTAATCTCTATGCACACTCTCTGACTGAGGAGACAGTCTTTTATGTCGATATATGTAGGAAATCTATCTTACGAAATTAGCCAAGATGATATGCGTGATGTTTTTGCAGAGTATGGAACTGTAAAACGGATCCATATTCCTACTGACCGCGATACAGGTCGGGTCAAAGGCTTTGCCTTCGTGGAAATGGAAACCGAAGCAGAAGAAGATAAAGCCATTGAAAGCCTTGATGGTGCAATGTGGATGGATCGCAAACTAAAAGTTAATAAAGCTAAACCTAGAGAAAATAACCGCAATTCTTTTAGTGGTGGTCGGAATAATCGTTTCTAAATCGTAAACCTAAATTTAATAACGCTTCTGGGAGTTTTACTGGATTAGTTCCTTCGTAGCACCTCAGAAGCGTTTTGTTGTCACAAGAGGAAAATATAATGGCAAAGCGTCGCAATGCGAAAAAAGAAAAAGCCAAACGCAATCAAATTAATGCTCGTAAATTTCGGAAACCAACTTCGCGTTACTCTAATCGTAATCGCAAATATTACGGTAATAAAGACAAGAAATCAGAAGATGGTGAAAACCAAAATTCAGAAGATACTCAAGCTTCTACTAAAACTTCCGAGTAATGTCTTAAGCCTAATTTCCCCAGGTGAGATGAGGTTATCTGCAATTCCTTCTTTGTTAAGGCAAAGAACCAATAATTGAGATTCGGTGGGTAAGTTTACCCACCGATTTTTTTGATTTGCCGAATCCGAAAAAAAATTCCCTTGCTAAATAACAAGGGAGAAAAAACTATTTTAGATAATTAGTTAGTTGCTGGCGCAAAAACAGGTTGAGCGATCGCAGAGATCGTCACTTCTCCTGTTTCATTTACATCAACTACAGCGCGATCGCCATCTTTAACTCGACCAGAGAGAATCGCTTCTGCCAGACTATCTTCTAGTAGTCTCATAATGGCTCGTCTCAAGGGTCTAGCACCATAACTAGGATCGAAACCTTCAGCAATCACTTTTTCGGTAAAAGCTTCAGTAACTTCTAGTTCGATCTCTCGTTGTGCTTCAAGTCTATTAGCGATATCTTGTAAGAGAATTTCCGCGATCGCAGCAACTTCGGTTTTAGTAAGTTGACGGAAGACGATTACCTCATCAAGACGGTTGAGAAATTCAGGACGGAAATAGTTCTTTAGTTCGTCATTAACGCGATCGCAGATTTTTTGGTATTCTGCTTCTCCTGTATTTTCGGCAAAAGCAAAACCTAATCCTGTTCCACCTTTGACAATCGCTTTCGCCCCAATATTAGAGGTCATGATGATAATCGTGTTTTTGAAATTAACTACCCGACCACTAGCATCAGTAAGACGACCATCATCTAGAAGTTGTAAGAAAAGATTAAAGACATCAGGATGAGCTTTTTCGATTTCATCAAACAGAATTACTGAATAAGGTCTGCGTCTGACGGCTTCGGTTAATTGTCCTCCTTCGTCATAACCGACAAACCCAGGAGGTGAACCAATTAATTTAGAGACAGTGTGAGACTCCATAAATTCGGACATATCGAGGCGAATCATCGCGGATTCATCACCAAACATATAGCTAGCTAAAGCTTTCGCTAATTCGGTTTTACCAACTCCTGTCGGACCAGAAAAGATCACACTCGCAATCGGACGATTGGGGTCGCCAATACCCGAACGAGAACGACGTAAAGCTTTAGAGACAGCTTTCACTGCTTCGGTTTGTCCAATGACTCTTTCGTGAAGTCTTGCTTCTAAATGCAATAGAGTTTCAGATTCAGCTTCATCCATTTGATTGACCCGAACACCTGTCCAGGCGGAGACGATTTCGGCAATTTCAGTAGCATCTACCACGGGAGTTAGAGATTGCGGATTGATCGGTACTACTTCCGAGTCGGTTACTCCCTGATTTAGTGAATGTCTTAAATGAACTCTCGAACCTGCTTCATCAACTAAGTCAATGGCTTTATCTGGTAAAAAGCGATCGCTGATATAACGGTGCGATAGTTCTACTGCTGCTGTTAGAGCCTTATCACTATATTTGACTTGGTGAAAGTCTTCATAAGTTTTCCGTAATCCTTGTAGAATGGCGACTGCATCGGCAACAGAAGGTTCACCAACCGCGACCTTTTGGAAGCGTCTTTCTAAAGCTGCATCTTTTTCGATGTGTTGACGATATTCATCGAGAGTCGTGCTACCGAGACATTGTAATTCGCCTCTAGCTAAGGCCGGTTTGAGCAAGTTAGCAGCATCCATCGCACCGCCCATAGCCCCTGCACCAATCATCGTGTGAAGTTCATCGATAAACAGGATAATATTACCAGCCTGTTTGACTTCTTCGACAATCGCTTTAAGGCGTTCTTCAAATTCGCCACGGAATTTTGTTCCCGATAACAATGATCCGAGATCGAGACTAATTACTTCCTGATCTTGAAGAATTTCTGGGATATCCCCTGCGACAATTCTTTGGGCTAAACCTTCAGCGATCGCAGTTTTGCCGACTCCTGGTTCTCCTACTAATACAGGATTATTTTTAGTCCGACGACCCAAAATCTGAATCGTTCTGGCAATTTCGGTTTCTCTTCCTACAACGGGGTCAAGTTTTTTATCTCTAGCTAACTGTGTCAGATTGATACTAAATTCTGCTAGTTTGGGCTGTGCAGCAGCGTTATTGCCTAAGCCAAAAGGATTAAATTTCTTGCTTTCTCCTGCTGTTACTGCTTCTTTCTCGCCGAGTCGTTTAATCAGATCGGTGCGTAACTGCTCCAAATTTAAACCTTGCTCCACCAGTACTTTCGCTGCTAACGTGTCGCTACTTTTGGCGATCGCCAACATAATATGTTCGGGACTAATATAGTTAGCACTAAGTTGACGCGCCTCGACAAACGCCTGTTCAAAAATCGCTTTGACTTTAGGCGTAAAAGGAATATTGGCTGGACTAAACCCTGCACCCTTACCAACTTTTTCTTGAATTATTTGACGAGTCAAATTAGTTTTGATGCCTTTAGCCTCTAAAACTTGTGATGCAGTGGATGACCCCTCCTCCATTACCCCTAACAATACGTGTTCACTTCCGACTAAATTATGTCCTGTGCGTCTGGCTTCTTCTTGAGCCAGAATCACCGTTTTAACTGCTTTTTCGTTAAAGTATTCAAACATAAGTCTAGGATTAATATTATTAACATTTCTTTACCTGATATGTTTAATGTATCTTTTTTCCTCCTGCGTCCGAAGTGATAAAAACCGTAATTGGGAGGTGAGGATTGGGGAAGGAAAGTAGTAAGTAGCAAGTAGCAAGTAAATAACTACTAACCACTAAACCAGTCATCACTCATCAGTAATCAATAACTAACGACTAACAACTACTTGCTTTAAAGATGAGAACTACGTTAAATTTAATTAAGTTAAAGCCGACTTGTCACAATAAGTATTGACAAAAATTAAAATAAATGCGAAAGCTGGTAACTCAAAAATAAATAACTCAAGAGAGCAACAAACAGGTTATAAAGACTGATAAATAGGTTTAACCATATTCAATTTCACCAATACTTAGCTTATGAAAAATTTTTCGTGGAGAACAGTACTACTCTGGACATTGCCAATTTTGGTTGTCGGATTTTTCTTGTTTCAAGGAACAATCTCTCCTGCTGCTGGAAACTTAGGCAACAATACGGCTAGTACTCGCATGACCTATGGTCGGTTCTTAGATTATCTAAATACAGGAAAAGTTGCTAGCGTCGAATTATATGAAAATGGCAGAACAGCAATCGTTCAAGCCATAGATCCAGAAATTGATGAACGCTTACAAAGATTAAGAGTCGATCTGCCAGTAAATTCACCCGAATTAATTGCCAAACTTAGAGAAGCAGATATCAAGTTTGACTACCATCCTACTAGCAATGATGGTGCTTTATGGGGACTCTTAGGCAATTTAATTTTTCCGATTGTGCTAATTTCTGCCTTATTTTTCTTGTTCCGTCGCTCCAATAATATGCCTGGTGGACCTGGACAAGCGATGAGCTTTGGCAAGTCTCGCGCTCGTTTTCAGATGGAAGCTAAAACTGGCGTAATGTTTGATGATGTAGCAGGGATCGACGAAGCGAAAGAGGAATTACAAGAAGTTGTCACATTTCTCAAACAGCCCGAACGCTTTACTGCTGTAGGAGCTAAAATTCCCAAAGGGGTACTTTTAGTAGGACCTCCTGGAACAGGTAAAACTTTACTAGCTAAAGCGATCGCTGGAGAGGCAGGAGTACCTTTTTTTAGTATTTCTGGTTCAGAATTTGTCGAAATGTTTGTGGGTGTTGGTGCTTCTCGCGTCCGCGACCTGTTTAAAAAAGCGAAAGAAAATGCCCCCTGTTTGATCTTTATTGATGAAATTGATGCGGTAGGTCGTCAGCGTGGTGCAGGCATTGGCGGTGGTAACGATGAGCGAGAACAAACTCTCAACCAATTACTCACCGAGATGGATGGTTTTGAAGGCAACAGTGGCATTATTATTATTGCTGCAACCAACCGTCCTGATGTCTTAGATTCAGCTTTAATGCGTCCTGGCCGTTTTGACCGTCAGGTAATTGTGGATAATCCTGATATCAAAGGTCGTTTAGAAATTTTAGATGTTCACGCCCGTAACAAAAAAATTGCTCCTGAAGTTTCGTTAGAGGCGATCGCCCGTCGGACTCCTGGTTTTTCTGGTGCAGATTTAGCTAACTTACTTAATGAAGCGGCAATTCTCACCGCCAGAAGACGCAAAGAAGCTATTACCATGTCCGAAATTGACGATGCAGTAGATCGAGTAGTTGCTGGAATGGAAGGCACTCCTTTAGTCGATGGTAAGAGTAAACGGTTAATTGCTTATCACGAAGTCGGTCATGCGATCGTCGGAACTCTGATTAAAGACCACGATCCAGTACAAAAAGTAACCTTAATTCCTCGCGGACAAGCTCAAGGTTTAACTTGGTTTACTCCCAATGAAGAACAAGGTTTAATTTCTCGTTCTCAGCTAATGGCTCGGATCGCTGGTGCTATGGGTGGACGGGCAGCAGAAGAAGAAATCTTCGGCTATGACGAAGTAACTACTGGTGCTGGTGGTGACTTACAACAAGTAACTGAAATGGCACGTCAGATGGTTACTCGCTTCGGCATGAGCGATCTTGGTCCTTTATCCCTTGAAGGACAAGGTGGAGAAGTATTTCTTGGTGGCGGTTTGATGTCTCGTGCTGAATATTCTGAAGAGGTTGCTTCTCGGATTGATGACCAAGTACGTCAGATTATCGAACATTCTCACAATCTAGCGCGTAAAATTATTCGCGATCATCGTGAAGTAATTGACCGTCTAGTAGATTTACTGATCGAAAGAGAAACTATTGATGGGGCAGAATTCCGTCAAATAGTAGCAGAATATACCGAAGTTCCTGAAAAAGAACAGTTCGTACCACAAATATAAAAACACTCTAGATTTAATTTAGAGCTTCGAGGGTTTGACATTGTCAAACCCTTATTTTTGGTTTTGAAGCAAGATTATTTATGCTTCCAACGGTCTAAAATATCTTTAAACAATGCTTCCTCAATCCAAGTTTTTGCTACTACAGTTAAAGGCAATGCCAAAATTAAGCCCATAATACCGAAAGTTTGGGCAAAAAAGATTTGCGCTGTCAGAGTTACCGCAGGAAGCAAAGCAACTTGTTTTGCCATTACCGTCGGCGAAAGCCAGTAGGTTTCAATATTTTGGATAATAAAATACCAAACTAACACCGCTACTATTTTCCACGGTGCTTCTAATAGGGCGATCGATAAAGGAAAAATTACACTAGTAGCAGGACCAATATTAGGAATAAAATTTAAGATTCCAGCTAGTAAAGCATGAACTAATACTAAACGGATTTGTAAAACTGCTAATCCTACACCACTAGCCACACCGATAAAAAAACAATTAATTAAAATACCTCTTAACCAATTACCTAATGCTGCTTCCGATTGAGTTAAAATCACATCAGCGCGTCGGCGATAAAAAGCAGGAAATAAACTTAAAAAAGCTTTACGGTAACTTTGAGGACTAGCCAGCATCATTGTAGTTAAAGCAAATACTAACAATATTTGCAGTAACACTGTCAGAGAGTCAGAGAAAATACCTAAGAAATTGCTAATCAGTTCTTGCAAGGGTGGTAATTGACTGAACAAATCGTTGCGAGTTGGTAATCGAGGCACGTAATCTGGTAAATTTGCTTGCAGTTTTAGCAGTTCTAAATCAATTTTCACCCAAACTCTTGGTAATTCTTCAATCAGCTTTTGTAGTTGTTGACTAAAGGGTGGAACGATTAACCAGATAAAGAGAATTAAAAAAATTATAATTGAGCTTATGGCACAAACTAGAGCGACACTACGGTTTAAACCTTGGGTTTGTAACCACTTAACTAAGCGATTAAGAGCCGTAGCCAATACTATTGCAGTAAACAGTAATAATAGTAAATGGCGGATATGCCAAAGAATAAACAAAGCAATAATTAAACAAATAAAACCAAACCACTGCCCTAGTTTCATTATTAATTGTAGATAAAATTAAAGGTTTTTTATGGATAATAATCTGTATTTTTAAATCAAATATTACTCAATAATTGTAAGTTAAAAATTATTTTAACTGGGAAAAAATAAATATTTTGCTGAAATCAAATATTGATAAAAATGATAACAGCTACTATTTGTGTGATAAGAGCAATTAATTTTAAAAAATTATTGTAAATATTGTTTATCTTAGATACAACTTAAAACTATTATTTTATTAATCAGAGAATTTACTGAATAAGCTTAAAACTAAAATGCTAAATTTTGTTAGAGCCAAGCAGATTTTGCAACAAATAACCATTTGCTGTATCGCAACCACAATTATGAGTTTAATCTGGCTACCAACAGCAGCAGCTAATTTAGAACTAACAACAGTTAAAGTTAGTTTGGGCAATAGTGCAGGAGAGTTAAAGTTTTTTCCCAGCAATTTAGAGTTTGAAACAGGAAAACAATATCAATTACTTTTAGATAATCCCAGTCCGACAAAGCATTATTTTACAGCAAAAGACTTTGCGGATGCCAGTTGGACAAAAAAAGTCCAAGCAGGAAAAGTAGAAGTCAAAGGTGCAATTCATGAATTAGAGTTAAAACCTGGTGGAGAAGCAGAATGGGTATTAACACCGATGAAATCTGGTAGATATGAATTACACTGTTCGATCAAAGGACATAAAGCAGCAGGGATGATAGGAGAAATAGTAATCAAGTAATTAGCTTAAGTTATTAGTTAGTTTCAAAGCGATCGCGCCAAAAACTAAAAGCTAATAGCTAAAAGCTAATAGCTTTTAGCTATTAGCTAAAAACTAGTTGACAAACAACACACACCCTTAACTTGTCACCAATGGTCATTAGTAATTACCAAGAACGAACGACCATCAATAACCTATAACAAACCTTTGTTTTTAAGATTCAAATATCTATCTACCAACTCGTTGCTGATTTTATCGCATGGTGCATCTAAAACTAAGACCCCTTTTTGTTTTAGGCTAGCAAAAGCGGTTTGTCTTTGAGATAATAAATTAAGTGCCACAGCACGAGCATAAGCATTTTTGACATTATCTGTTGTAGTGTGAGCTAAAGTATCAACTCTCGGATCGCGTAGCGTTACGCAAAAAGGAAGATAACGAGGTGTTAACTTAATCATTGCTCCCAACAATTCGGTAGAAGCAGTAACATCTATAATATCGGTGATGACTACTACCAAAGCGCGACGGGTTTGCTGAGTCAATACTGTTGTCACTGTACCGAGGTAATCTGGTTCTAGTAATACTGGTTGTAGTAGGGTTAAATTTTCGATTAACTTAGTAAGATGCGATCGCCCTCTCTCTGGTGGAAGCCAAGTAGTAATGTCGCGATCAAATACAGCTACCCCGACTCTATCCCCACGACTTAATCCAGCTAAAGCTAGAGATAAAGTAGCATTGATTCCCCAGTCAAATCGCTTTAACCCTTGAACTTGAGCCGTCATCAATCTACCGCGGTCAAGTAAGATAAAAAGAGTTTGTTCTTGCTCTGGTTCTAAAACTTTAACTAGAGGGCGATTTCTTCGGGCTGTAGCTTTCCAATCGATCAGGCGAATATCATCCCCCTGATTATATTCTCTCAACTCAGCAAATTCTGTCCCAGTGCCAATTCTTCTGGCGCGACGCATCATTCCACTATTTTCCAAGGTAAGACGAATACTAAGCGATCGCAATCCGATTAAATCAGGATATACTGCTACTGATTGTTTAGCTGCAACTTTCCGATCATGCCAAGCTAAACCCCAATTTCCGAGTTGACGTATTTGAATGTCCCCCCAGGTGTATTTACCACGACTTGTTGGATGAATTGTATAAGTTAAAGTTTCTGTAGTGTTAGCTGGCAAAATTGCTGGCAGACTAGTAGTAGAAACCGCAAACTGTCGGGGATAATGATCTTTGACTTGAATCGTTGCTGGTTGTTGAGTAGTAACTTCTAAATTTACAGGGTTATCTTTACCGACAGATAACCTTTTTAACGGTTGGCGAATAATTTTTACTTGATTCTTTCTAACTCCAACTCCATCCCCAATAGCAATGATCAGAATTAACAAATCATAGATGGTAGTAGTTATTATACTAACTTGATTGTTAACAATTATCGCTAGAATAACTGTTAAAGGTAAGCCCAGCAATAATAATAAGTAGCAACGTAAACTTAGAACTATCATAGTAGTTTTAATTGGTAATTTTTAACTGCTACGCGGTAGCTATAAGCCTAAATCAAAGAGCTTATCGCCAAGGCGAAGCCATTTAAGCTAATTCTCGTGATAATTTTGGCAATTTAAATTACTGTTGCAAAATTGAGGCAGATTCTGCTAAAGCTTGGCGATAACTAGCACCATATTTTTTAGATAAATGATGATTAGGATCGTTAGCAACAAACCATTCTGCCTGATACAATTCAAAAATATCTACCCCTTTTTCTAGACCAAATTGTAACAGCGGTGGTAAAGGTCCGACTCTGCCTTGATTTGCAGGATTAGATTGGGCTGCTGTTTGGACTTCTAACACCACTTTCGGATCGTATTTTTTAAATAAATTGCACCAGTCAGCGTAACAATTTTTGCCTTGGTTATAAAGATTAATGGCATTTTTGGTTAAACCTTGAGTTCCAATACCCAAGCCTTTTTCTACCGCAGCAGCAGCGACTTTCCTCGCGACTTCATCAGATTGTCCGTAGTTATTGATTGTCACGAGAATAGTTTTTGGTGTATCTAGGGTACTGAGAAAATCAATAAAATCTAGACTATGTTGCGTCCATAATGCTTCACTAAGATTGATCGGAGGCTTAGTCCATTCTTGATAACAAGGATTATTAGCATAAGATACGCCATTGCCAGGATAAGACTCCGCGCCGACCCCAATGCCAAATCGAAAATAGCCCAGCCAGGGTTGATCGCTAAATTCGGCGATCGCAGCTTTAACGACCCGACGATAATTATCTTGATAGTCACGGTCCCAAAAAACAGGGGTTTGGGGTGGATCGCTTTCGCAGCCTCGATTTACTTTACATTGACAACTTACTGTATCAGTACTTTTTAAGACATAATCGGGCGTGATCGGTTGATTGTTAAATTCTTGTTCTGATTTTTGAGCAACACCCCAAAGCAAAATATTAACTTTTTTCCCAGCATCAATCCAAGGCTGGGCTGCTTGATACACAAATGACCAATCATATTGAGGAGAAGCGTCTAAACCTCGATCTACCGCCGACCAGGGGACAACAATATTAGCACCAGCCACCGTCGGATCGTTAAGAATATAACTTTCAATTCTCGACCAATCTTGAGTGGGTAAGTTACTACTATTGAGAAATAAGCCTCTAATCGGGACTTTATCCGCTGAGTTATTAGCTTGAGGCTGAGAATCCGCAACTATAGGAGGAGCAGCTTTACTGCAACCAAAAGGTAGAGTAGTAAAAGCCAATAACATCACTGTTACCAAAAAAGCTAAAGCCAATCTCGTCTTACTCCAACTCATCTCAAGTCATCATGCTTAGAAAAGTTCTCTTTGTTACTTTATCAAATACCATAGTAATTTTTAGATTTAACTAGTATTCTTTATTTGGCTGTACCTAAGTTTTACAATGAAAAAAATAACTCCATACCAATAGGGAGATGTTGACCATGACCACAGAAGTAGAAACTAATCTAGCTGAAAAATCAGTTGTTAAATTACAACCTAGTTACAAAATTCCCATTTGGTTAATTATTGCAGCAATTCCACTGTCTCTGGTAAACATCATTGTTGCTGGTGTAATAGCCATTTTTGGTTTATTTCTGGTCTTTCAAGCAGTGGTTATTAGACTTCAATTTACCGAGACAGCCTTAAATGTCTATCGTCTAGATAATTTAATTCGGCAATTTCCTTATAGTGAATGGACAAATTGGCGGATTTTTTGGCAACCAGTTCCGATTTTATTTTATTTCCGAGAGATTAAGAGCATTCACTTTTTACCGATTATTTTTGATCCTAAAACTCTAGTTGACTGTCTCGAAAAGTATTGTCCCCAAAAACCATAGCGGATCTTGTTGAATGGGTAATGATGGCAAAAAACTGCGCTTAAATCGCCAAAACTAACTGATAACAGCCTTTACCATTACGTATTTACCAAAGTCTCATCGTAGATTAAAAGATTAGAATTGTTACTTAGTCATTACTGTTCATGAATTCTGAAAACAACCCCATTCCTGAATCAAATTTACCTGTCAACGAGGATTCTCTGGATTTAGCAGACGCGACTGATGAGATTTCTGATGCTGAAACTGAATCAAACTCAGAAGCAATTACTAATCCTTCAGAGAAATCGGAGGAAAGATTCCCAAAACCTGTTGCTGATATTTGGGCTGATGAAGCGGAAGTTGTTGACTCTACTACACAACCGGCAGCAACCTCAGACCAATTAGAGTCAGAAACTGAGGAAAATTCCGCAACAGAAACAGTAACTGAAGCAGCAGATGTTGCAACAACAGAACTAGTTGCTGATAGTTGGCTTGAAGAAGCAACCGAAGTTGTAGCGGAAGCAGAATCGGAGAATCAAGAAACTCAACACAATTTGTCTTCTGATATTACAGCCCTAGAAAACCAAAAAGCCGATTTACAACAAGAAATCAAACAACTACAAACGCAAAAAGAAACTATCATCTTGCAACAAGTCAGAGATATACAAGAAATGATGGGGCGGATGGTAGAAGAAGGAACACGGGAACTTAAAGCCAGAAAAAATGATTTATTAATTGATATTGAAAAACTAGAACGTCGCAGAGAAAGAATCCGCCAAGAAATGCGAACTAACTTTGCTGGAGTATCCCAAGATTTAGCAGTGCGAGTCCAAGGGTTTAAAGAATACCTAGTAGGTAGTTTACAAGACTTAGCAACTACAGCGGAACAGTTACAATTACCGACAATAGAAACTAGACCCCAAACCCGCGAACCAAAGCCAAGACGTTCGAGAAACGTTGAACCGCAACAAGCACCACAACCTCAGTTTACCGAACGAGCTTTCGCCGAACAAACTCGAAAAATTCGCCAGATTATCGAGCAATATCGGACTCGTCCCGATTATTATGGTCCTCCTTGGCAATTAAGACGAACTTTTGAGCCAATTCATGGTGAAAGAGTCCAGGATTGGTTTTTTACCCAAGGAGGAAGAGGCGCGATTAGAGGGATGGATACTCGTCTGCAAAATATTCTGGTAGCTTCAGCGATTATTTCTGTCTTACATCAATTATATGGCGATCGCTGCCGTAATTTGGTCTTAGTCGATACACCAGAAAAATTAGGAGAATGGCGTAGAGGTTTACAAGATTGTTTGGGAATTTCTCGTAGTGATTTTGGCTCGGATCGAGGTGTGGTCTTGTTTGAGTCGGCAGAAGTACTGGGACAAAGAGCAGAACGTCTTTTAAAGGATCGAATGCTACCGTTGATTATTATTGATGAGAGCGAAGGATTGATCAATCTTTCTTTACTCAAATTTCCCCTGTGGCTAGCCTTTACTCAAGAAACCCGCTCTAATCCATCAGGCTATTTATATTAAGATTTAAAAAGGAAAATAATGCTAGTTTCATTAACTATTAGTGTCTTACTAGTTGGGGTAGCCTATCTGCTAGGCGCAACTCCTACGGGTTATTTAGCAGGAAAATATCTTCAAGGAATTGATATCAGAGAATACGGCTCTGGCTCTACTGGTGCAACTAATGTACTGAGAACTTTGGGCAAGCTGCCAGCGATCGCTGTATTAACCCTCGATGTCGCCAAAGGCGCGTTAGCTATCTTGTTAGTCAAAGGTTTTTACCGCTATGATATCTCCGCGTTATTGCCCTTGAGTTGGCAATTTTGGCTCATAACCGCTGTTGCCTTATCGGCAATTTTAGGTCACAGTAAATCAATTTGGTTAAATTTTACAGGAGGAAAATCGGTTTCTACTAGTTTAGGGGTCTTACTAATGATGAGTCCGCTACTAGCTTTAGGAACGTTAATCACCTTTGTTCTAACTTTAGCAATATCTCGAATCGTATCTCTAAGTTCAATTATGGGTGCAGTCGCCGTAACAATTTGCGCCATTCTCTTGCAACTTCCGCTTCCTTATATTATCTTTGCTGCTCTAGCTGGTAGCTATGTAATTTTACGCCACAGCAATAATATTCAAAGATTATTAGAAGGGGAAGAACCCAAAATTGGGCAAAAGCTTCAAGAAAATGGCTAAACAGTAACCTTTTCTCTGGCTAAAACAAACACATTTCCCTCATTACCGCGACCAACTCGCATATCCTCATCTAAATAGGTAACTTCTAGCCATCCTTTCTGGTCGCGGTTTTCAATTCCAAAATCAAAAGGGGGGAATTTTTTGCCTTTTTCTAATTCTTGAATAAATTTACTAGGAGAGTTGTAACCCAACAATCTTTGTAACCCAATAATCGAACGTTCAAAAATGACATTAATTCTGCTGTCAGATACTGGCTCAAATCGAGCCGAAACACTGACAATTCCTTCTAACCAAGGTAGTCCTACAACTTCTGCCACATTATAAACTCTGGCTTCTGCGGTGCGAATACATTGATAAATTTGTCCTAATTTAAATAGAGGGAAGCGATCTAGTCCCAAAATGCCTTTACTCGTCGTGTAAAGTAACCGCCAATCTCCTTCCAACAATCCCTTCGCTTCAAGGGGTTTAGGGGTAGGATTTCGATCTTCTAACTGCTGAATCGCAGAGAGAACTCTCACATTATCAATTTCATTAGCTAACAAACCCCGATTTTTTCCAGCGATCGCTTCTAAAAGTTCGGCTTTAGTACTCATAGATCTTACAATTTTAGCCTTAGCATTCTTTTAGCTATTGTATAAAGTCTTTTCGTTTTATGAGACTATTTAGCAGTAAATTCCCTAACTTTAAGGCGATCGCAGAATCGGTCATGTCTGACGAAGTTCCCCAAGATTTAGTTTTCCGATAACCAAGATACAGAATTGGATAAAGGCGGAGGTGGAGGCGGTAAAAAACTGTTACTCTCGGCGGTAGATTCTGATTCGGTTTGACCGATAACTTTAGCAATTTCAATTCCCCCTTGTTCCAAGATAACTACTGGAGTGGGAAAACCTGGTTCAATTCTTTTGACTAAAACTCGTCCATTAGAGATATACTGTCCTACCTCAACATGACGGCTTGAAGCTTCTTCTGGTGCTTGTAAAATAACCTTTATGCGATCGCCCAATTCCACCAGACCAGTAATTAAGACATTTTCTGCCAGATTTGCCCGAGAACGATTGTTAGGAGGTTCGATAGTGGGCGTGCTTGTAATATCTTGCGGTCTTCTGACTGTGGGAGTAGGAGGATTAGGCAGTCCCCTAGGAGAATTGTTATTAACAGTTTCTGGCGGTTCTTCGGCTTCAATTTCGATAGTTGGCTTAACCGAAACTATGGCAAAGGGGTCTTGTCTGCCTCGAACACTACTTTTAGCTCTAAGATCGGGTTTAGTAGAAGGAATCAGACCTGCTACATCTTGAGAGCGATTAACACTTTCAGTTTCTGGAGTTTCAACTATTTCTGTTTCTGGATCTGAAGAGTTTGCCTCTTCCTCAGAAGCTTCCGCTTCAACATTAGTTGAAATTGTCGGAGAATCCGCTACTGTCTGTTCATTTTCTCCAAATCGCGAGACCAAAGAGCAACTATTGATCGATAGCGCTAATGTTCCTGTTAATACTAAAAATAAAGTTTTATTCATCTTTAAGTAGTCAAATTTATCAAGATAAAATTGAATTTACCTTGAGAGCATCTTTAATTATTCCGACTCCAAGATAACAGTTGAACCAGAGAACGGGTAGAGGTTAATTATGCTGATTAATTTTCTTGAGTCATAAATTGTTGTAGAGTATTAAGACCCTTTTTAATTTGACGCGATACAGTAACTACACTGATACCAAGTCTTTTGGCAGTTTCTTTCTGAGTTAAATCTTGTAAAAACACAAAATCTAAGACATCTCTAGTACGGTCTTCCAATTGATATAAAGCTTGTTGCAGACGCAGACGATCTTCTCTGACTAACTGAAAGCTACGATATTTGGGATCTGCTACTAAGTCACATAAACTAGTTTGATTGTCACTCTCCTCATTTACCGAAACATCTAAACTTAGAGGCACTCGATTTTGATATGCGAGTTTCACATCTTGCCATTCTTTGAGAGAAATTTCTAAGTATTGAGCTATTTCCGAATCAGTGGGCTGAGCATTGTAGGTAGCACAAAATTTTTTAATAAAGGTAACAGACTGCTGTTTTAACTCTAACCAACGTCTGGGGATGCGAACTGTATAGCTTTTATCTCTAAGATAGTGTTGAATTTCTCCTTTAATATAAGGAATCGCAAAAGAACTAAAAGCCCGACCTTTTTCTAGATCGAAGCGTTCAATAGCTCTGATCAAACCCAAAGAACCAACTTGAAGTAGATCTTCATAACTTTCATTGCACTGATGTAACCAATGATTTGCTTCTTTTCTAACTAGACCAAAATTTAGTTCGGCAATTTTATTACGTAAATGAGTCGAAGAATTTTTTTGATATTGGCGAAATAACTGTAAACTATCGAGCTTAATATTTTTGCTGTCACAAGTCTGCATTATTATTATCCTTAGTTATTAAGAGCAATTAACAATATTTATTTCTGCTGAAAGCTGTTTTAAAAATGAAATACTATATAAATTTGATTGACTAGCTTTAGCTTATTACTTGCTCAAAACCTTGGACAACAGCATTTATACTATGATTTTTTGATTAAGCCTCCATTGCTTTTTTTAATAAATAATCCGAGTAAATATTGAATTTATGTAAAATTACGGAATTCAAGATTAAAATACTAATTATTGTTTTAATTAATTAATCTCAGCTTTAAATTTATTTAAAGCTGAGATTAAACTCTAGACTATTTAGCGTTTTTGAAGCAAAAAAAAAGGGGCTATTTGCCCCTAATTAAAATTCTAATTTTGTTGATGGTAATTTATCTCTACAACTAAAACCAAAAGCATATTTATACTGCTGGCTCTACTCTGCCATAGAAAATACCACGAACTTTAACCTCTTCTGGTTCTTCTGCTCCTAAATCGGTGGCAGAAGGTTGTTCGCTTTCAAATACTCCCGCAATTTCTCCTGTTTCGGCATCTACTTTCGTTACATTGAGAGACATAGTTCCTTCACGAGCTACGAACTCTTTAACATTAGCCTTCGTAAAATCTTGGTCATCAGCCCTTGCAGGTAAAGCTACCGCATTATCATAACCACTAGCAACACTACGACCTTTGGGGTCTAAGAAAACTTGTCCTCGATAAGAAGGAACACGGAATTTTCCTTTAAAGTCAGTAGAAGCATTAATTGCTAAAGTACCAGGGTCGGTATTAGCTACTAAGTTTTTGATCGTAAATAAGAAAGGTACTTCTTCTCCTCCAGGTAACAATACTGTTACCGCTTGGAAATCAAGACCGTCTTTTTCGATAAAAGTAAGACTACCATCATTGTTAACTGTAATATCACCAGTAACTTGATCGAGACTAGAAGTGTATCTAGTAAGTAGTTTACCAGCAACAAACTCTGCTTCTTGACGTTTATTGATCGGTTCTTCCTTGACAAAATATTCTTTGGGTTCTAAGCACAAATCACGTAAGATATACTTTTGATCTGGATTAATGGCTATTGAGCCACGACTACTCTCAGGAAGATCGAGACAAGAATTAGCAATCCCAGTATTGAGAATATCATCATAAGTGAGTTCTCTCTTACTAACATCACCAGGAGCATCACTACAAGCAGTCAGTATTCCCAAGCACAAAGCTAGAAAAGCAGCAATTATGGCACGATACCTCATGGTCAACCTCTTTTTATCAATTTTGAATTTAACATCGAGCGCGAACATTGAAAAAAACCAATCGGTTGTTCAACGAATTGGTCTAGTTTTGATGGTATCTACTGTACCAAATAGACACTACCAATAGTTCAATCAAAAAAATTCGTCTTAAAAGTGCTGCTGTCAAAAATTAATCTCTACAAAAACTGCTGGATCTACTTAAGATAAGCAAAGAACTAAGAATAATCAACTATTGAATTGATATTAGTGTGTAGTACATGAATCACCAGCCAGTAGATATGGACAACTTAAATGCTAACCTGGATAAGATCGCTCTTGAACTTTGGGTTTTAGCTGAAAAACATCAACAAGATAGTTTATTTTTGTTATCCCTATTACGTAGCTTAGAGGAAATTCATCGCAAAATACGGACAGAGATGTTTGAACCTTCTTTACCCGCAACTCGGAATAAACTCTATCAATTAGTTAGGGATATTGAAGAAAAAGGTGGTTGGCCTTACATAGAAAGAATGAAATTGCAGAGCTTACTGAAAAATCTAGAACCCGAAATCACCTCTGATACTTCATCGGAGGTTAATCTTTAATAATTAAAACCGCAGAAAAAACATCCTGAAGCATAATTATCCAAAAATTTAGCAGATTATGATTAGTAGGGAGCTAAAATCTAGAGTTTGTTTCTTTGGTAGGAAACAGTTAATCTGGAAAAAGTTATTCTAAGCTCCTAATATATAGATTCTATGGCTTTTACTGTCAATCCGATCAAATTTGGTACTGATGGCTGGCGCGGTGTAATTGCTGCGGATTTTACTTTTGAAAGAGTAGCATTGGTTGCTCCTATTGCAGCAAAGGTTTTGGCGGACAATTATCGCAAGGTTACTAACAGTAATACAATAGTAGTAGGTTATGATCGCCGTTTTATGGCAGAGGATTTTGCGAAAGTCGCTGCTGAAGCGATACAAGAGGTTGGTTTTGATGTTTTATTGTCAGAATGTTATGCACCAACGCCAGCTTTTAGTTGGGCTGCAAAAGCGCAAAATGCTTTAGGTGCAATTGTGATGACTGCTTCTCATAACCCAGCAGCCTATCTAGGTCTTAAGGTTAAAAGTGCTTATGGTGGTTCGGTATCTCCTGATATAACGCAGCAAATTGAAGCTTTACTTGATCGATCTCCAGTTGCAGCAGCAAAACCTGGAAGTTTAGCTTATTTTGATCCTTGGTCTAGTTACTGTACGGGTTTACAAGCTAAAGTTGAGATTACTGCGATTAAACAAGCGATCGCATCTGGTCAAGTTAGAGTCTATGCTGATGTGATGCATGGTGCAGCAGCAACGGGATTAGAGCGTTTATTAAACATTCCAATTGTTGAAATTAATGGCGATCGCGATCCTCTATTCGGTGGAGGCGCACCAGAACCCTTACCCAAGAATCTTCCAGATTTATTCCGTAAGCTTAAAGAAGCAGCGAAGCAATATCCTGAAAGTATTAGAGTTGGCTTAGTTTTTGATGGGGACAGCGATCGCATTGCTGCTGCGGATGGACAGGGAAATTTTTTAAGTTCTCAGGTTTTAATCCCGATTCTCATCCAGCATTTAGCTCAAAATAAGGGTTTTACTGGCGAAATTGTGAAAACTGTCAGTGGTTCAGATTTAATTCCCCTTGTTGCCCAATTATATAACCGTTCAGTTTATGAGACGCCTATTGGTTACAAATATATTGGCGATCGGATGCTTAATGCCGAAGTGATGATTGGTGGTGAAGAGTCTGGAGGGATAGGTTATGGCACTCATATTCCCGAACGAGATGCTTTATTGTCCGCTTTATATGTCTTAGAAGCTGTAGTACAGTCGGGCAAAGATTTAAGTGCTATTTATCAAGAATTACAGGAAAAAACGCAATTTACTGCTACTTATGACCGTATCGATCTACCTCTAGCGAATATGGAGGTGAGGGCTAAATTATTAGAGCGTTTAGCTAATGAAACTCCGCCAGAAATTGCTGGAAAAAAAGTTACAGATTGTTTATCTATTGATGGTTATAAATTTAGACTCGAAGATGATAGTTGGTTATTAATTCGTTTTAGCGGTACT
>DAXETX010000352.1:0-2482 GCA_051155735.1 Xenococcaceae cyanobacterium | reverse complement strand
GATCGCTGTTAGAAGTTTCGACGAGATCAGTAAAACTGAGCAAGATTCGGTTCGATATCTTTAATCTCCAAGTTCAAAATGTTATTAAGTCGCGATGAGAAATTACCGCGAGAATACATTTCGGAGAACTTCTAAATGACAGCTCTAATTAACAAAGTAGCGATTATCACTGGTGCTAGTTCTGGTATAGGCTATGCCACGGCAAAACTATTTGCTCGTGAAGGTGCAAATCTGGTCATCGGTGCGCGTCGTCGAGAAAAGCTAGAAAAGCTTGCTAATGAAATAGCCAAAGAGGGTGGTAAAGTGAGATTCATCGCTGGTGATGTCAAAGATGAGTTGTTTTCTCAAGCATTAGTCAATCTTGCCGTTAAAGAATTCGGAGGGCTGGACGTTGCCTTTAATAATGCGGGTATCTATGGAGCATTAGGCTTAAGTTCCACTGAAGTAACCTCAAAAGAATGGCAAAATACGATTGATACTAATTTAACCAGCGCGTTTTTAGGAGCCAAATATCAGCTACCTGAAATGATTAAACGGGGAGGCGGTTCGATTATTTTCACCTCGTCATTTGTGGGCTATACCGTTGGCTTTCCTTACAAGGCAGCCTATGCCACCAGTAAGGCAGGTCTAATCGGTCTTACTAAAGCCCTGGCGACAGAGTTTGGTGCTAATGGTATCAGAGTGAATGCACTTTTACCTGGCGGTACAGATACAACTATGGGACGAAAGTTTATGAAGACTCCAGAAATTGTGGAATTCGTTAAAAGCATACACGCCTTAAGAAGAATCGCCTTGCCTGAAGAAATTGCTAGATCGGCACTGTATCTTGCCTCTGATGCTTCGAGTTTTACTACGGGTATCGCCTTATTAGCAGATGGAGGAGTTTCTATTTGCAAAACATAGATCGAGGAGTGCCAGAATATGTCTGACTACACAAAAATCGCCCAAGCAATTGACTTTATCCGCCAGAATGTCGATCGCCAGCCAACATTAGATGACATTGCTGCTCAAGTACATCTGAGTCCTTACCATTTTCATCGGCTTTTTAGTCGCTGGGCTGGAGTCACACCGAAACGCTTTTTACAAGTACTAACCTTAGAACGTGCCAAAATCTTACTCCAAAAAGGTAATCTTTCTGCACTCGACGTTACTTATTCAATAGGATTGAGCAGTGGCTCTCGCTTATACGATCATTTTGTCAAGATTGAAGCAGTGACACCCTCTGAATACAAACAAGCGGGGCAAGGCTTAACCATCTTTTATGGCTTCCATGAAACTCCCTATGGCGAAGCGTTTGTGGCATTGACTGTTCGCGGTGTTTGTAAACTCTGCTTTGTAGAAACCAAGGCAAGGTTTGAGCCACTGAAAGACTTACATCAAGATTGGCACAATGCAAAGATTATTGAAGATAGTATTCAAACTAAACTAATTGTTAAAAGACTATTTTCTCGACAACCTTTAGATAAGACACCATTATCTTTATGGGTTTGTGGCACAAATTTTCAAATCAATGTTTGGAAAGCACTGTTAAATATTCAGCCTGGACAAGTTACCTCTTACGGCGAAATAGCCAAAGCGATCGCGAAACCCAAAGCTGCCCGTGCAGTCGGTACTGCGATCGGCTCAAATCCTGTAGGATTAATTATTCCCTGCCATCGAGTTATTCGGCAGTCTGGAGAACTCGGTGGATACCAGTGGGGTGAAACTCGTAAACTGGCGATACTTGCTAGGGAAATAGCGATCAATAATTCAAGCTGGTAATGAACCATATTTTAGAGATCGAGAATCAGCAAGTATTTTAGTATTGGCATAGTGTGAGAACCGTAGCATAAGCGTTTATTTACTTTTTTAAATTAAGGCGATCGCTTTTAACTTGTCTGTATTGGAGGCGCAATCGCTCGTTACTCCAGTAACCAACCACATAATTCTTCTTTAGTATTATTAAAGGGTAATCAAAGTTGGGAGTAACCC
This sequence comes from Xenococcaceae cyanobacterium, assembly GCA_051155735.1. GTDB lineage: Bacteria > Cyanobacteriota > Cyanobacteriia > Cyanobacteriales > Xenococcaceae > JASJCP01. The sequence goes on along the minus strand of DAXETX010000352.1, from coordinate 511 downwards.
AATAGCGGATATGAACTATCGAGACATCATCACAATTGAGCCTGGGAAACGCGGTGGCAAACCTTGTGTCCGTGGCTTGCGAATTACGGTTTATGAAGTGCTTGAATACTTGGCTTCCGAAATGACCGAAGCAGAAATTCTCGACGATTTTCCCGATCTAACACGAGAAGATTTAAAAGCCTGCATTGCTTATGCAGCAGATCGCGAACGTCGGTTGATGACTCCGATCTTACCTGCATGAAATTAATTTTCGATGAAAACTTGTCGCCTAAGTTACCGAACCGTTTGAGGGATATTTTCCCAAATTCACTTCATGTTCGAGATGTAGGGATGAAAGCAACCCTCGACTCGATAGTTTGGGATTATGCAAAAGATAATAATTTGATGATTGTCTCGAAAGATGCGGATATGCACGACCTAAGCTTGGTGTTGGGAAACCCACCGAAAGTAATTTGGCTTTGTCTCGGAAACTGTTCGACTGTAAAAGTTGAAGATTTGCTGCGTCGAAATT
>DAXETX010000351.1:0-4364 GCA_051155735.1 Xenococcaceae cyanobacterium | reverse complement strand
CGATATGCACGATTCTAATCCCATCAATACTTTTAGTTATGTTGCTCAAGAACTAGATCGCTTAGGCATAGGTTATCTTCACGTCATAGAACCACGTATCAGAGGCAATGTGACCATCGAAGATGATGGGTTAGGCTTAGGAGCAAAGTTTTTCCGTCCTCTTTTTCAAGGGGCGATTATTACCGCAGGGGGTTACAATCGTGATATGGGAGAAGCAATTCTGCAAAGTAATGATGCTGATTTTGTGGCATATGGTCGTCTGTTTTTAGCTAATCCCGATTTGCCCAAACGTTTTGCTTTGAATGCTGCTCTTAATAAATATGATCGCAATACCTTTTATAGTAGTGGCGAACAAGGATATACAGATTATCCAAGGCTTAATTTTGCATGATGGTACTTAAGAAACAAGACAGCTAAACTGCTATTTAGTATTAGTTAAAAACCTAAAGCAACACCATCACTTCTTGGTTCTGAGGCTGCGACTAAAACATTATTATCTTGACGCAGAATAATTTGACCTTTGCCAAACATCCAAGAAGGAGCAAAACGTATTTGATGTCCTCTTTCAACTAAATTAATTACTACATTAGGATTAACTTGACTTTCTAGTAAAACTAAATCTTGTTCGATAAATCGCCAACGGGGAGCATCTAAAGCGGTTTGAGGATTCATCAGATAATCAACCAAATTGACTACTACTTGTAAATGTCCTTGGGGTTGCATTGGCGCACCCATGACACCAAACGCGCCTAAAGGGCGGTCATCTTTGGTCAGAAAACCTGGAATAATCGTATGAAAAGGACGCTTATTGGGGGCAACTTGGTTAGGATGTCCTGGTATTAGGTTAAAGCCTAAACCACGATTATGAAGTGCAATTCCAGTTTCAGGAATTAAAATACCACTACCAAATCCTTCATAATTGGACTGAATCAAAGATACCATTAAATCTCGATCCGCAGTGGCAAGATAAACTGTACCTCCAGTAGGTAAACCAGGAGTTGCACTGGGAATAGCTTCAGCTTGAATTAAATTGCGCCTAATAGCAGCATAATTTTTATCTAATAATTGCTCAGGATTAACTGTCATAGCAGCAGGATCGCTGATGTAGTGATATAAATCAGCGAAAGCTAATTTAATCGCTTCGATTTGATAATGAAAGCTCGCCCCAGAATCACGGTAATATTGCGATAAATCAAAACCTTCGAGGATATTTAACCCCATCAGTGCTGCTATTCCTTGGGTATTGGGGGGTATTTCCCAAACTTGAAAATCGCGGTATTTAGTTGCAATTGGTTTTACCCAGTCTGCTTGATGGTTAGCTAAATCTGTAGTAGTAATTAAACCACCTGTATCACTAGCAAAATTGGCGATCGCCCTTGCTAAGTTCCCTTGATAAAAGCTTTCTCCTCCCGTATTAGCAATTTCTTGTAGTGTTTCCCCATGCAACTTACTCCCCCAAATTTCTCCAGGTTTAGGGGCGCGATTGTGAGGAAAAAATACTTGTTTAAAAGCTTGATATTCTGGTTGTTGTAGCGGTAAAAACTTGCTTTCGGCTCTTTGCCAAGCTTGGGCGGTTACTGTTGAGACTGGATAACCTGCTGTAGCATAACGAATTGCAGGAGCAAACAATTGCTCAAAGGGTAACTGTCCCCATTTTTGCCATAAACTACGCCAAGCAGATACTGCTCCTGGTACAGTAACACTTAACCATCCTAGTTCTGGTATTTGGGCTTCAAAGCAATCTCTACTTAGTTGCTGAGGACTTCTTCCTGAAGCATTTAAGCCGTGTAATTTACCATCCCAAACTAGAGCGAAAGCATCACCACCAATACCGTTAGAAGTCGGTTCGACTACAGTAAGGGCGATCGCCATAGCCACAGCAGCATCAACAGCATTTCCCCCTGCGTAAAACATCTCCATCCCTGCTAAACTCGCTAAATATTGACTGGTAGCCACAGCACAATGTTGACCAAAAATTAGCTGTTTTCTTGAGGAATAGGAGTATTGAGACATTAGTTAGCAGAGTTAGTTGTCTAATGAAGTCAGGTAATAATATGATCCGCAGATAAACACAGATGAACGCAGATGTTTGATTATTTTAGTTACAGCTTTGAGGTACAGTAAGATCGATCCTAACTTCTACTGGGCGATCGCTAGTGGCAGTTAATAGTTTTTTTATCGTGGTTTTAGCTTTAACATTAGCTTGTTGTAAAATACCTTCATTGCAAGCAGTCGTCACAATTTTCTCTAGAGTTTGTTGCTGTGCTAAAGTTTGTAATTGCGGTGCTACATCAGGTCCTAAATTGAGAAATCCTCGGTCATAGTGATAGATGCGTGAATTACTAACATCGATTTTGCTATCTAGTATCTCTGAAGGGGGAAGAGAAACAGTAATTTTATTGTTGCTGAGTGTAATATCTTGAGGCTGTAATTTCTCTAGATCGATCCCTGCGGTTACTTCTCCTCGCCCTAGATAAAGTAATTTGGTAGTTGCAATTACCCAATCTTTGCCGAAAGTACGCTCAGCAGAGGTAGGAACTACTGTTTCCGTAGTATATACTGTAGTAGCTAATTCTTGAATGCCTTGAATTTGTTGTAAAACAACAGTAGCGCGATCAATTTCTAAGTTAGAGGGTTGCGGTTGGAAAAAACTGATGAAAGTAGCGAGAAAGCGATCGCCTGTATGCCAAATACTTACTGCTATTAGTAAAAATATACTCAAACTACTACTAAAACTCAAATAAAGTAAATATTTCCAAAATTTCTGAGAATGAGCCGACATAAGTTATTGGTTTTTATGACATTACTAAATCTTAAACTGCTATATTAATTCAAAAAAAATACTTCAATAGTTTAACTACGACCAAAGTATAGTAAAACAATAAAGTTGCTCTGTTTGTGAATATCTAGTGTTCAGGATACTTCACGTATATATTTATATACTGTGCTTCAGAGTCATGTTTAATTTTTCGGAACATGAGCCAAGATATTTAAACTAATACAGTAGTTAAGCAGAGATATAGGGTAAACGGTGCTAGACCTCAAACTGATTCGCGAACAACCTAACCAAGTACAAGAATTACTCCAACGTCGTAATTCAGAAAGATACGATATTCAACCAATTCTCGATTTAGATCAAAAACAAAGAGAAATTGAAACTCAACGCAGTCAGTTAAGTGCGCGGGGTAATGAAATTGGTAAAACTATCGGACAAAAAATTCGGACAGGCAGCGACCCCAAAGGGACGGAAATTGCTGCTTTGAAACAAGAAGGAAACCAAATCAAAGCCCAACTAGGAGAACTTGAACCCCAAGAAAAAGAATTAAAAACTCAAATCGAAAACTTATTATTACAGCTACCCAACCTTCCTGATGAATCCACACCTATCGGAAAAGATGAAACCGAAAATGTCGAAGTAAGACGCTGGGGAGAAGAATATATTTCTCAAGAGTCCAAAATCTTGCCTCACTGGGAAATTGGAGAACAACTAGGTATTTTAGAGTTTAAACGCGCCGTAAAAGTTGCGCAAAGTCGTTTTGTTAATCTCATTGGGGCTGGTGCTGCTTTAGAAAGAGCTTTAATCAATTTTATGTTGGATCGGCAAATCACAGCAGGATATACTGAAATAATGCCTCCTGTGTTGATCAATAGCGATTCGCTTCTTGGTACTGGTCAATTACCCAAGTTTTCGGAAGAAAGCTTTAAATGTAGCGATGATGATTTGTGGTTGACTCCTACTGCGGAAGTTCCTCTGACTAATCTTTATCGCGGAGAAATAATCGAAGCATCACAGTTACCAATTTATCACTGTGCATACACTCCTTGTTTTCGTCGCGAAGCTGGAAGCTACGGCAAAGATACCAGAGGTTTGATTCGGTTGCACCAATTTAACAAGGTTGAGTTGGTTAAATTAGTTTCCCCCCATAACTCCGAAGCCGAACACCAAGCTTTAGTCAATAATGCGGAAGCAATTTTACAAGCTCTCAAACTACCTTATCGGGTCATCGAATTATGTACGGGAGATTTAGGCTTTGGTGCAGCAAAATGTTATGACTTAGAAGTCTGGCTTCCCTCTTCTAGTGCTTACCGCGAAATTTCTAGTTGTTCTAATTTCAACGATTTTCAAGCCAGAAGAGCCGACATTCGTTTTAAAGAAGCTGGTAAAAAAGGTACGCAATATGTGCATACTCTCAATGGTTCGGGTTTAGCTGTAGGAAGAACTATGGCTGCGATTCTGGAAAATTATCAGCTATCTAATGGCACAGTGCAAATTCCTCAAGTGTTGCAGCCTTATCTTAAAAGAGAATTTCTTTAATAATTTATTGACAACTAATCGGGTGAGCGCTGCCTCATCCTACTACTAA
>DAXETX010000350.1:0-16957 GCA_051155735.1 Xenococcaceae cyanobacterium | reverse complement strand
ACTCTCGATCCGTCAAATCACTTGAATATCCCATCTTGCTTAATATCCTTTTTTATAAAGATACCAAATGGGTTCTATAGAGTCTTGACTAACTCTATGGCAATGAAAGAAAAATCTTTGACTGCATTACAGGCAACAGATTTGATTGCCAAAACCTACAAAAGCGGAATTTTTGACATCGTTTATCCAGATAGTTCCACGAATGAATTTTAAAAATAATCAAATCGAGAGTCGCTTTTCTTTTCCTGTAACTCTAACAACTGATGAAGTAGACGGCGGTTTTACAGTTACTTTTTGTGACTTACCAGAAGCTATTACTCAAGGAGAAAATATAGAGGATGCCCTCAATGAAGCTGCTGATTGCCTAGAAGAAGCGATCGCCAATAGAGTTATCCGTCGTTTACCCATTCCCTCTCCTTCCGAACCAGATGAAAACGAATATTTGGTAACAACACCACTTCAGACTTCCTTTAAAGCTTCAATCTGGCTGGCAATGCAGGAAAAAAACATTAATCAAACCCAACTGGCTAAAAATTTGAATGTAGATGAAAAAGAAGTTAGAAGAATACTCGATCCCAGCCATAATACCAAACTAGAAACTTTAGAGCGATCGCTTTTGGCTTTGGGTAAAAGACCAGTTTTATATGTTGCTTAAGAAAGAGCTAATTTTAGAGAATGATTCTGATAATTCGCGAACAAGCAGCCCCCGAACAGATCGAACAAATGGCTGAAACCTATGTCGGTTTGATGATTAAACTAGCCGTAGATGTTGAGCAAGAGATTCTAGCAGGTGGTGGGGAACTTCACGCTGACTGTGAAAAACTTTATTAGAAAATGGCAGTCAGCAGGAAAATGTTTGGGGTGCTGATTGGTATCCTGAAGTTAGGCGAGTTGGATTTGAATCTTTGATTAATATCCGCCCGCGTCAACAAAATAGAAGTATGGAAATAAAAGATCCCGTTCTTAGAAAGAAAATTGAACTAATTGTCAGAAATCTTTTGGAGATAAATTGATGGAACGCCAGGCATTATACGAACACATAAAAACAAAAACATGGCAGCAACAATTAGGTAACTTAGCATCAACCTTGGCTACCATATCAACCCAGGCAAGTATTCCTCAACAAGATAAACTAACAACTTATTTACTACGAGATGCTGCTCTAATAATTGAATGGTGCGCTAAAAACGTTCCCGAACCATTTCATCCCGAATTAGCAGCAATTCAAAAAGAGTGTTTGGCTTGGAAACAGGTTTTTCCTCTAGAAGCAACCAGAAACTTATTATCAATTCATACTCGCCATCAGTCAGATAGAATATTAGATATGGCAGGATTAGCAAATGATGAAATGAATTTGAAAGCTGTTAATTGCTAACTTAGATTGAAGATAATCTAATTAAAGAGCCAGTATTTTATTGAATTTATGACTAATTATGCCGATTGCTAATGAAGCTGAATTACTAGCAATTCAAGAAAAAATTGATGCAATTATAGATAAACAAAATATTACTCAAGACGATAAAGACTACCTTAAGGTACTAGGTACTCTCGTTTATGAATACGAGCAAAAACGCGAACCAATGCCAATTCTTAAAGAAATCGAACTTATTAAAGCTTTAATGACTGAAGAAAATTTGCAACCCTGTGACCTTATTTCTATTTTTGATGATGAATCTACAGTTACTAAAGTGTTAGAAAAAAAGCAAGAAATTACTGCTAAACAAATTCAAAAACTTAGCGACTTTTTTCACATTTCTCCAATCATGTTTTTAGCTTCAGAATAATTATGTCTATGACTAGAGATTTTGAGGGAAAATATATTCAAGTAAAAAAATCATGGAAATCAAAGAATTACTTCAAGAAAAACGAGCAGAAATTCTCAAGATTGCTGCTCAATATGGAGCTTCTAATGTACGGATTTTTGGTTCTGTAGCTAGGGGAGAAGCAACAGTAGATAGTGATATAGATTTCTTGATGGACATTCAAGCTGGACGCAGTTTGTTAAACCGTATCGCTTTAATTCAAGATTTAGAAGATTTACTCGATCGCAAAGTCGATGTTACCAAACCAGAAATTCTAAATGAATGTATTCGCGAACAGATATTAAAAGAAGCCATACCTTTATGAAAAACGATCTACTTGACCTCAGTAATACACAAGAATGTATTGCCAGAATAAAATTGTAGCTTTATTTATAAAAACCATGAAAAATATATCCATTCAACTACCAGAAACTGTTTTTTCTGCTCTTAGAAAAGACCCTGAAGAATTTGCCAAAGAAATGCGGATAGCTGCTGCTGTAAAATGGTATGAATTAGGAGAAATTTCCCAAGGTAAAGCAGCAGAAATAGCTGGCTTAAATCGAGCAGAATTTATCAATATTCTCTCTCGCTATCAAGTCTCTACATTCCAATATACTCCAGAAGAATTAGCAGAGGAAATAGCTAATATTGATGAACAAAGTAGTGATTGATACTTCGCCTTTGATTGTATTGTTTAAAAGCAATCTTGCCTACTTACTTCCTCAACTATTCACCGAAATAATAGTTCCAGGGGCTGTTTGGGATGAGATTGTGGAAGCAGGAAAAACCGACGTTCCATCGAGACAATTACCATTAGTTACTTGGGCGAAAAAAGTTAACCTGACTACAGTTGACCCTGCGATCGCTGCTTGGGGACTAGATCCAGGTGAATCAGAAGTTTTAAGCTATGCTTGGAAGCATTCTGGCTATAGAGCAATTGTCGATGATGCTGCCGCACGACGAGCAGCAAAGACACTTAGTATTTCAGTTATGGGAACTCTAGGAATACTTTTATTGGCAAAACAAAAAGGAGTAATTACCTCAATTTCATCTTCTATTCAAGCTTTACAAGATGCCGGACTGTGGTTATCTGCCGATTTAGTTAAGTTTCTCCAAGAACAGGCTGGGGAATAAAGAGCAATTTATTTGGCTTCTAATCTTAAAAATAGCGACAAATCGAACAATATTGGGAATGATAGATCGCAGAGGTGTAACAAATAAATCTCTGTAATGACCTTTGAAATTATTCATAAACCCACTTTTACCAATCAATTACTTCTCATTCCCAAAGAGCGAGTAGTTCAGATACTCGAAAAAATTGAAGTTCTCCGCAACGAGCCTAAACCTCATGGCAATCTCAAGAAAAAACTCCACGGCTACAAAGGTAACGTCTATCGCCTGCGTTCTGGTGATTATCGCATCATTTACACCTATGGAGATGGTTGGGTAACACTACTGGGAGTTGATGCCCGTAAAGATGTCTATAAAGGAAGTAAATTAGTCGCGGAAACTCCCGAAATAGATATTAGTAACCTACCCGATTTGGAAACAGTTTTAAGTCCCGAAATTGCGCCTCAACCTCCAATTTTCCCAGAAAAAGACCAGAAAACTTTATTACCAGTCACAATAGACGAAGATCTACTTCAAAGTTTGCGAATTCCTCAAGAATGTTTTGTTCCCCTTATCACCTGTCGCACTCTAGACGATTTAATTACAGTAGATGTACCCGAAGAAATCAGAAATCGTCTTTTTGATTGTATTACCACACCTAACTTCGATCGCGTTTTAGCTCAACCTTCTTTGGTTACTGGCAGTACCGACGATCTACTTCGTTTCAAACAAGGAAATTTACTCGGTTTTCTGCTCAAACTCAATCCCGAACAAGAAAAATACGTAAATTGGGCGATCGATGCTCAGGGTGCTACTCTGCTTAAAGGTAGTCCAGGAACGGGAAAAAGTACCGTTGCCCTCTATCGCGTTAAGGCAATTATAGAAGCCCTCAAAGCTGCTGGCATTGAGAAACCCAAAATCTTATTTACTACTTACACTAACGCTCTAGTGGCGTTTTCCGAGCAACTGCTAACCAGTTTACTGGGAGATGATATTAAATATGTTGAGGTCAAAACAGCAGACGCGATCGCTTTTTCCCTGGTTCGTGATGAAAATCCTCAATTGCTTACTACGAAACAAGCTCGTAAACTACTCAAGCAAAATAATCTAGTAACGTGGCAGCAACTCCGTTCCCACGCCCTACAACTACTACGTCAAAGCCCAAATCCACCTTTATACGATGCAGTCATTATCGACGAAGCCCAAGACCTCGATCCTAATGCTCTGCGTATCTTGATTCAACTTTATCGCGCCCCTAACCGCTTATTTATTACTGCCGATGCCAATCAATCTATTTATGGCAGTAGTTTCCGTTGGCGCGATATTCATAGTGACCTCAAATTTATCGGACGCACGGGCATTCTTCGCATCAATCACCGTACCACTCAAGAAATCGATTTAGCTGCCCATTCTTACCTCAATGAAAGCGTAATCGACTGCGAGATCGGCGATCGTGAATACATTAACAATGGTGCATTACCTGCGGTACGTGCCGTTAATAATGCTGAAGACGAAGCTATTTTATTAACACGCTTCTGTCAACACCGTGATTGGATATGCTCTCTAACCGAGAGCATCCCTCACGGTCAAACTGCTACTCGCGAATACCGCCTTGGTATTGGCTCTTGTGCCATTCTCGTACCAACAGCCGAATCAGGGACAAAACTAGCCCAACAACTAAATTACCAGGGATTAGAAGCTCATTATACTGATAGCCGTGAATTAGATTTGAATAAACAGGGAGTAAAAATTCTGACCTTAAAAGCAGCCAAAGGATTGGAATTTCCCATACTAGCGATCGCAGGATTTCTTGCTTCTTCTTTCCCCACTATTGCCAGAGGTACACCCCAGGATGTTAAAACAGAAATCTACAATCGAGAACGTCGCACCTTATTTGTTGCTATGACAAGAGCCATGCGTGCCTTACTAATAGTAGTGCCAGCCCAAAAACCTGGAATCTTACTGCAAAATTTTGACCCTCAATGGTGGAATTTAGGTAGTTCCGTCGCTTGACATCCTCCTACGCTTTTAACGCAGGATTCCTAACCTCACGATTAGGCTTTTCTGATTCATCCGCACATATCTAGACACGAGTTTAACTTATGCCCCCGACATTGGTACGTCCACAGACCTTTACCGTATTTCAACAGTCCGATTCCGCAAGCCCTGCGGTACGGTTGAGCAGAATTGCTTTTAGTACTTGCTGCTTGGATATTTTACCTGTTCGAGCCTTTCCGAACAGAACCCCATATATCCAGTTTTCAAGGTGCGTAGTACCTACTGCTTGGTTTTCGCGCTTTCAGTACAAAACTATACTATTATACAGCGTCTAAAACCATCGATCTTTAAAGATTTTGTATCGAAATTGTAAACAGGAAAGCAGGAATAACGATAAATTCCCGTACAGCAAAAATTCTATGAACATCATTAAACTTCCTCCCATATTACCTGGTGGATTAGATTTAACTAAGATCAATCAACAATTACAAGCTGGAAAAGCACAATTAGACTGGAGTGAAGTAGTTTCTGCCCAACAAAAGTATTTAGAAATATTATTAGCTGGACTCGATCTTTCTAATCATGCTGAGGTGTTGGGAATTGACGGCGCGATCGATGATAATATAATGGACGAAATAATCCGCTTTTTTAAAACTTCTCAAGGCAAGAAGCGGAAATGTCGTTCCACAAAGCAACAAAAATCTAAATCTACTCCTCAAGTCTGGGAACAAGCCAGTTTTTTAGAAACAAATTATGTGGCTGCTGAAACTTCAAATCAAGATAGACAAGGTAATTTAGTCAAAGAACAATTTACTATTAAGCCAGAACTGAAAATATCAACAGAAGAAAATCACTCAGATTCTTCATCAGTCCCAACTATCACCGCCGTCGAAACAGACAATTCCAACCAAAGCAATGATAATAATACAAAATTACTAAACAAAGCTACTAGGTATCAAATTCGTGCTGAACTTGAAGCAGCCATTCTCAAAGACCTTCTCGGTCCCGTAGGTGGTGCAGAAGAGGAAATCGAGGAAAGAAGTGTTACAGATCGTTATCTAGTAGGTCTTCTCGCCCCTCAATTTCGACGCAAAAAAAATGAACAACAAGCAGATGAAGTCCCTCTAGAAGAAGAATCAGAACTGCAAGAGAGTCTGGGGATTGCTGGTCAAGATAGTCCAGAAGAAGACAGTACTCAAGGGAGCGTTCCTCCTCCCAACACCATGTTCCCCTCTTCAATGGGGATGACCTTTTGCGTAAGTGGTGAAGTAGAGACAATAGCGATCGCTGCCAAATGGGGTAAATATGAGCGAGAAAAAAGTCAGATTAGCTTTAAGGAAGATGGCAGTCCCAGGCAGGTTTGGAAACGTTATCCTCATTCAGAAACAACGACTGAAGCTTTAGCTAATGGGCGAGAAATTCACTGGGTAGTTTCACCCCAAGAAGAGCCAGATGTTTATGTAAGTGGGAAAATACGCCGTCTGGACAATAAAGATTGGATTATTTCGCTTTTTCTAGTTAATGCCCAACAAGAACCAAATAAACTGCGCGATCGCGCTTGGCTGTTTCAACCAGAACTAATTGTTAGTTCTCCAGACTCGTCGAATCCAGATATTTTCCTGCGTAAACCCATACCTGTTTCGATTAAAAATCTCGACCCCTTAATCCATCAGGAAAATCAAGCAATGGCAATGTTGTATCGTCACCAGGTAGAGTTTGCCGTGGGACATGGAGTTAGCGTTCGAGCCGAAACTACAGCAGAAAATCCCAGACGCGCCTATGAGATGGCTACTAGCTTTGTTCCTACCTATGAAGTTCCCAAGACTACTCCTCCTACTCAGGAGGAAATTCCCGAATTGACAGGTTTGGTTCTGGATATGCAGAAATTAGCCCAAGCCGAAGCTCAAGAATTACCCACATATCTCAATCCTCTGGTAACTGCTTACTCTAGCTGGATCGAGCAGCAGCAACAACGCATTAACAATACTGCTGAGGAACTTACAGAATATCAGGATGTAGCTAAAGGTGCGATCGCCAATTGCCAACAAACTTTAGAACGCATTCAAGCTGGTATAGCTGTGTTACAAGATAATCCCCAAGCTATTGAAGCCTTCGGGTTTATGAATCATGCTATGTGGCAGCAGCGCATCCATTCACTCTATGCAGAGAAAATCAGAAGAGGTGAAAAGCTCAAATTAGCAGATATAGACATACCTAAAAACCGCAGTTGGTATCCTTTCCAGTTAGCTTTTATTCTGCTCAATCTCCCTAGCGTTACCGATCTACATCATCAAGACCGTTCTGACCCCACCAAAGCGATCGCCGATCTTCTCTGGTTTCCTACAGGAGGCGGTAAGACAGAAGCTTATTTAGGACTAACTGCTTATACTATTGGCTTAAGAAGATTACAGGGCAAAGTAGGGGGTAGAGATGGGAATTATGGTGTGGCAGTTCTGATGCGCTATACTCTGCGTCTGCTTACTTTGCAACAATTCCAAAGAGCTACGGCTTTAATCTGTGCTTGTGAAGAGATTCGTCGTCAAGATGAATCTAAATGGGGTAGTGAACCTTTTCGCATTGGTTTGTGGGTAGGTCAAAATAGCACCCCTAACTATACCTCTCAAAGTGAAGAGTGTATCAAACAATTGCGAGGACAATCTCGACAGATCAAAGGCGGTACACCCCATCAGCTTACTAACTGTCCTTGGTGCGGTAGTAAAATCGATCCTGGTAAAAATATTACTGTCGAACCAGTAGATAAAGGTAGAGGACGCACCTTTATTAAATGTGGCGATCGTTTGGGTCGCTGTATCTTTTCTAAGGGTGAAGGCTTGCCTGTTTTAGTCGTTGATGAAGAAATTTATCGTCGTCTTCCTACTTTACTGATTGCCACAGTCGATAAGTTTGCTCAAATGCCCTGGAAAGGTCAAGTACAAATGCTGTTTGGGCAAGTTAGTGGTTACTGCGAACGACATGGTTTTCGTTCTCCTGATGTAAAAGATACAGAGCGACATAATAAAACTGGTTCTCTTCCTGCTGCCAAAACTATAACCTGTGCTAAATTGCGTCCGCCAGATTTAATCATTCAAGACGAATTACACTTAATTAGTGGCCCGTTGGGAACTTTGGTGGGACTCTATGAAACTGCCATAGATAAATTAGCCTCTTGGGAAGTTAACGGTAAACCAGTTCGCCCCAAAGTTATCGCTTCAACTGCTACCATTCGTCAAGCTCAAACCCAAGTTTACAACCTCTTTTTACGCCAGCTTCAGATTTTCCCACCCCAAGGTTTAGATATTCAAGATAATTTCTTCTCACGACAAAGATTACCCAGCGAGGCTAACCCTGGTCGTCGTTATTTAGGTATCTGCGCCCCTGGACGGCGTTTAAAAGCAACTATGATTCGGGTTTACCTTGCTGTACTATCCGCATCTCAGGCTTTATACGAACAGTATGGTGAAAAAGCAGACCCCTGGATGACTTTGGTTGGTTACTTCAATTCTCTGCGAGAATTGGGAGGAACGAGACGTTTGGTAGAAGACGATATTCGCAACCGTTTGGCAAAAATGGAACGGCGAGGGCTAGCTAAAAGATATATAAAGCCAGGAGGGATGGAGGAACTAACCTCTCGCAAGGACTCTACTGAAATTCCCGTCATTTTAGATAAATTGGAAATTCCTTTCGATCCCAAAACCGAAGCCGAAAATAAATCCCGTCGCAAAGCAAATGACCGAGTTGAAAAGCCAGATCCATTAGATGTGATTCTGGCAACCAATATGATTTCTGTGGGGGTTGATGTCAAACGTTTGGGAGTGATGGTTGCTTGTGGTCAACCGAAAAATACTGCCGAATACATTCAGGCTACTTCACGGGTAGGCAGAACTCATCCAGGGTTAGTAATTACAGTTTATAATTGGGCGCGACCCAGAGACTTATCCCATTACGAACGTTTTGCTCATTATCACGCTACTTTTTATCAGCACGTAGAAGCTCTTTCTGTCACTCCTTTTGCATCAGGGGCATTAGATCGAGGTTTAACGGCTCTATTAATCTCACTAATTAGACAAACTGGAGAAGAATTTAACGGTAACGATCGCGCTGGAACAATTGAACGCAACCATCCTTACGTCCAAGCAGCCCTCGAAGCTATTATCAATCGCGTCGAACAAATTGAAGGAACTCAAGCAGGCGATCGCTTACGTCGGGAGTTGTCAGCCAAACTCGATAAATGGTTAAGACGAATACAGCAATTAGAACCAGGCACTACTTTGCAATATCAAACATCCTCTAGAGAAGGTACGGCAATTAAGTTGATCGAAGCTGCGGGTAAGGGACAATGGGATGATTTTACCTGTCTTAATTCTCTGCGTAATGTCGAACCTACCGTGGGCTTAGTCTTAACCGACTCTCCTCCCGATGAAGATAATTCTCGTTTGCCCCAGCCATTTAGCCAAACCCCTTGAATCAGTTTTTAGTTTTTAGTTTTTAGTTTTTAGTTCTTAGTCCTCCTTTATACAAGAAGTATAGATACTTATCGAAATCCAATACTAATTAAACCACTAACTACTAACTACTAATAACTAACCACTACCCACTACCCACTAACAACCCCCATGACTCAAAGTGATTTTAAAAAGTACAAAGTAGGTGAATTACGCCCCAGTCAGATTTTATTTACCTACGGCATTGGTGCGATCGCCGATTTACCGAATTTAGCAGTTATGGTCATGGGGTTGGAAGAATGGGAGAAAAATCGCACTGCGGAATTGTCAGAGCCAAGACTTTTGGTTGCCGTACGTCGCCGACTCGGTTCTCAAGTAAAAGAACTTCGTCTCCCCCCAATGCCTTCTGAAACAGCCGAAAGTCCTTTAGATGAAGCAGCGCGAATTGGCATACCCGTAGCCCCTTTCCCTAGCTGGATGGTTTGTCCCAAATGTCGTTTGCTTGCTCCTTTACAGTCAGGATTGTTTGAACTCAAACATAATCCTTACCGCCCTAACGAAGCCCGTTATGTTCATACTCACTGCCCAAGAACTAAAAAACCACCTGCCGTAATTCCTGCTCGTTTTCTCGTTGCCTGTGAAAATGGACATCTGGATGATTTTCCTTGGCGATATTTCGTTCACCAAGGTAATAGTGATTGTAAGGGTTCTCTGCGTTTAGAAGAATATGGGGTATCAGGTGCTGCCACTGATATTGTCGTTAACTGTAATGGTTGTAACGCCAGTCGTCGTTTATCTGATGCCTTTGGAGAAGTAGGGAAAAATAATTTACCAGCTTGTAGAGGTCGTCATCCTCACCTCCGCAATTTTGAAGATTGCGATCGCCAGATGAAAAGTATTCTTTTAGGTGCATCCAATAGTTGGTTTTCTTCTACTCTTTCGGCTCTTTCCATTCCTTCGGCTTCAAACCAGCTAGAAGAATTAGTGGAACAAAACTGGATCACTATAGGTAAAGCTAATAGCCAAGAAACATTACAGGTTTTACTATTAGCCTTACAAGCTACAGGACAGCTTCAAGATTTTACCTCTTATCCTCTAGAAGAAATCTGGGCGATCGTCGAAGCTAAACAGCAAGGAATTGAAGAAACTGAAACTAATTACCAAGATTTAAAAACACCAGAATGGCAGATCTTTTCTGAAGCTGACTCTAGGAAAAATACTAGAGATTTTCAATTACACTCTGTTTCTGCTCCTGTTGGCTATGAAAAATATTTTACCCAAACTGTTCTCATCGAAAGACTAAGAGAAGTGCGAGCTTTAATTGGGTTTACTCGGATTCAATCTCCAGGAGATTTTGCCGATATAGAACAACAAAACGAAGAATGTATTGCTCCCCTCAGCCGTTATAAGCCAAAGTGGCTGCCAGCAACAGAAATTAAAGGAGAAGGAATTTTTCTTCAATTTAACGAAGATAGATTACAAGCATGGGAGAAACTGCCAGCAGTCAAAAAACATGAAAGACAGATAAGAGTAGCGCAAAAAGACTGGCTCAATAGTCGCAACCAGGAACTTGTAGATAAAGTTCCTTTTCCTGGTATTCGTTATGTTCTATTACATTCCTTTTCTCATGCTTTAATGCGCCAGTTAGCTCTTGAATGTGGTTACAATGTAGCCAGCTTAAGAGAACGCATTTACTCTCAGCCACCAGAGGCTGAAAATGGAGCGCAAGCAGGCTTGTTAATTTACACGGCTGCTCCCGATAGTGAAGGGACTTTGGGTGGATTGGTAAAGTTGGGAGAACCGCAAACTCTTGGTTATCATATTGCCCAAGCTCTTCAACAAATGCGTTTGTGTGCTTCAGACCCTCTGTGTGCGGAACACAAACCCCATGGTGGTACATATTCTTTACATTGGGCAGCTTGTCACGCTTGTTTGTTCTCACCAGAAACTTCTTGCGAACGGGGAAATAAATTTCTCGACCGTTCGGTTCTTGTTTCCACAGTTGCGATCGATAATCTAGCTTTTTTTGAAACTTAAATGAAAAACGGGAAATCACTGGGCGGTAATGGTGAGAATAGAACACCAGGAGTAAGCTTACGCCCACTAAAACTACTGAGACAGATCGATCTAGTCGTAAATTTTTTACCCCCTTCAGTTCTTGCTTTGGTTATTGATGCTCTCCAAGACTCTCATTCTCAATGTAATGAAGCTCTCGTAGCAAAGTTATTAGGGAAACTACCCAATCCCAAATTTCGTCGTGTAGTTGCCGAACTACTTTCAATTTGGCAGCAGGATCATAATAATTGGAATAGTTGCTCTCTCGCAGCAGCTTTAAGTAGTGCTGCATATTCTGTTGCTCAAGTTCGTCAAGCTTTAAACGTAGAGTTGGTTTGGACTTGCCCAGAAACTAATAATGCTTCTTTTCGCAGAACCGATCAAGTTTTACTACAGTTAATTCACGATGCCCAAGATGAATTGACCTTAATTAGTTTTGCTATTTATAAAATTCCAGAAATCGCTCAAGCCCTCAAAGCTGCTGTAAATCGTGGTGTTAAAGTCAGGTTAATTGCTGAAACACCAGAATCAGGAGAAGGCAAAGTTTCTTTTGGTGTAAAAGCTGCTTTGGGAATTGAAATTGTCCAACAAGCACAAGTATTTGTTTGGCCGAAACAGCAACGCCCTGTTGATAGTGAAGGCAAATATGGCTCTTTGCATATCAAAGCTGCGATCGCTGATAGCCGATATCTATTTATTACCAGTGCCAATCTTACCGAATATGCATTTAAATTAAATATGGAAATGGGTCTTTTAGTTGAGATTGACATCCTCCCGCCACTAAATTAAATCGCTTTGCTCTTTAATTTTAGTGGGGGATTCCCAAACATCACTATTTGGGTTTCTGTTTCTTTCTTCCATTGGAAGTTTTTCGCAACTGCCCTTTAACACTATGGTTATCAGGTCTTACGTCCGCTCCACAGACTGTCACTGCGAGTCCCGCAGCCAAAATATTTTTTCCCGCATTGATGTCTCTGTCAATGGCTGTAGTTCCGCAACTAGGGCAGTCCCAAGTGCGGACATCCAAAGGCATCTTTTCTACGACAAAACCACAATGGTAACAACGTTTACTGCTAGGGAAAAATCGGTCAATCTTGACCAGTTTTCGCCCGTACCATTCACACTTATATTCAAGCTGACGAAAGAACTCTCCCCAAGAAGCATCGCTAATACTACGAGCCAATTTGTGATTCTTGACCATGTTTCTAATTGCCAAGTCTTCAATAGCTATCAGGCTATTTTCTCGAACCAGGCTAGTCGTCAACTTATGCAGAAAATCAGTACGAGCATCTTTAATTTGAGCGTGTATAGACGCTACTTTAAGTCGCCCTTTATGTCGATTACTAGAGCCTTTGGTTTTCCGACTCAGTTCTTTTTGAGCTACTTTGAGCTTTTGATACAGCCGATTAAAATGCTTTGGATTAGCTATCTTTTCCCCGTCACTGGTACTAATCAACCTGGTGACACCAGGGTCAATGCCAACCTGTTTTTTAGTTGGTGGCAAGGTTTCAATAGTGTAATCATCTACCAGCAACGAGACAAACCAACGTCCCGATGGGTCGAGTTTTACCGTAACAGTAGATGGACTACAGCTTTCGGGAAGATATCTAGACCAAACTATATTCAGTGGTTCTTTGCACTTGGCAAGCCAGAGCTTACTATCTTGGAACCTAAAAGCCGATTTGGTAAATTCAGCCGAACCACCATTTCTCTTTTTCTTAAACCGAGGGTATTTAGCTCGTTTTCCCCAGAAGTTAGCAAAAGCTTTTTGCAGGTGTCTCAGACACTGCTGCAAAGGCACACAGCTAACCTTGTTAAGAAAGTTGAGTTCTTCGGCTTTCTTCCAACTGGTCAAAAGACTAGAAGTTTCTTTGTATTGAATTCTTTCTTGTCTTTCATACCAAGCTTCGGTTCTGGTAGCCAAAGCTTTGTTGTAGACCAAACGCACACACCCCATTGTTCGTCGCAAGAGATTTTCTTGCTCGTCAGTTGGGTAAAAGCGAAATTTGTAAGCACGTTCAGTCATGTTTCACATTATACCAGATTAAATGTAAAACCGATAATTGGAGGCTGGCATTCCTCTCACCACTTATTTATTCATCGCTCTGAACGAGCCATTTCTAAATTAAGTGGGAGTCTCCTGCCAGAAGACAGATGAAGAGCTAACAATTCAAGTTGTTAAACAAATTGATAGATTAATTCAGCAAAAAATCTTTGTACCCATCACTTTTTAATTATTAAGAATAGTAATTTACCTTGCCTAACTAGAGTTAATTTTCATAACTTACCAGCTAAGACAAACAGAATGCCCCATCCCAGCAACGCCATTACTGGAATCGCCCAAGCAATAATAACAGAGTTAAAAGCAAACTGTCTGGCTGCTTCAGTTTGAACCAACATCTGCTTCTGTTTCGCCAAAAGAGCCATAGTCGAATTAACCAACCCCGTCGAAATAGTCTGTAAATTCTGATTCTCCTTTGCCAAACTCTTAAGCACTTCAACTAACTTCCACTCCAAATCATCTTGGGTTCTACCGAACTTATTGTGTAAAACTAACTAGCAAAGTGCCAAGTTAAAAGACTTCTAAGTTGAAAGTTATCAAATAACCAATCTGCTATCTCTAACAGTCCCTCGCTCCAATCTTTGCTGCTTTCAAAAATATCTCTTATTTCTTCTTTCAAAGCGTGCATTTTAGTTAAACTAGGAGCAACTTTTTCGACTTCTTTTAATTTCTCTTGTTCGGCTTCATTTAAATCTTTTTTACTTTTTAGTAACACATATTTACTCTTTTTTAATCCCTCTAATATTTTCCAGGGCTATTTCATTCTGAAAAGAGACGCGATATGTTTTAGGCTAAATTGGCATTTACGCTGAGCCTGAGCCATATTGTCAAATCCAGCATCGCGATACAGGTTAAGAGCTAAGTTACGTGCGATCGCTAAAATCTGAGGTAACGGTTTGGTACGAATTCTAGATTTATCTTCCCCTTGGGTAACGTCACGAACATAGTGAACTTTATTTTCTACGCCCCAGTAACCGCGAATTCGTTGGTAAAATTCAAAGGCTGATTCGGTCAAATCAGATATAGATATATAGTATCTAGTACTAAACTCAATTTTATATCTAAGTTGGCGTTCTGACTCTACTCTAATAACTGTCTTTACACTCAACCATCCAGGTAGCTCAAAATTGAGATAAGCAGTGCTAACTTTACGTTTTTCTATTCTTCCATGACCTTTGCAGATACTGTCAAAACTATCATGTTCGGTGAATTGTGCTTGAATAGCTTGATATAGTTTAGGTTGGTTGCCTTTTACTGCTGCAAGATAGTGATTTGCACTGTTGATAATTGTCTCAATCGTTTTTTGGTGTATTAATTGCATCAAAGGCAAAAACTACCCCCTCAACAGCTAAAGTCTCAATCAATTTAGGTACTGCGGTAATCTCATTACTTTTATTTTCTACCTCTTCTGGTTTTAAGATTAGCCCTCTTTCAACCAAGTAAGCTGTCACTAATGTAATTGCCTTGTGTGGCTCGCAATATGGGTTATTTTCCGAAAGTAGATATGCCAATCTCCGATCGCCAAAAAGCCTTGATTCCCCGCTGTCACTGCCAATGTAAACAGAGCTAGGCATAATTCTAATGAATGTCTTGTTCCCTGTTTTCTTCTATGATCTGGCATTCCTGAGAATGCTTCTAAGATAGCTATTTCACTCACTTTTCTAGTTTGATTAAACTTACCATAACTACATTACCATTGAGAATGAAATAGCCCTGCCTTTTACCACTGCTATTTCATCAATCCCTAGCTTTTTTAAATTCTTGGGTTTTTCTGTGACTAAGTCTGATCCTAAATCTTTCAACATTGTTTCAATTTCTTGTTCACTCAAATCATTTCTTTTGGCAACATTTTTGATGTCACTATTTAAAACTTCTTCAATTATTTTTTCAACAAATCTTTTTGTGTAGATTCTTTTTCTTCTAACAAAATCTAATTCTTCAGTAAACTTATTTTGACAATGGAGACATCGCATTCGACGGCGATTTATTTTTAAATAAACAGGTTGTTGTCCAAATGATAAATCTCGAACAGTTCGAAAATTATTTTGATGTAATAACTCCGTAGTTTTCCCACAAGAGGGACAAACAACTTCTTTCTTAGTGTTCTCTAATGATAAAATTATTCCTATCCCTTCAATTATCCGATAATCTATAACTCTCACTCCTTCTAAATTTAGCAATTGAGTCATTAGATAAAGTTCGGAATTTGATGCCATTTTATTTTAATTGATAAATATTTATTCTATATACATAACAATCAACCAGGTTGGTTGACAAAAGTCAAGTCTGGTATAGCTTTTATTTGGCGATCGCAAAAAAATAAGTCAAAAATCTTTATAGTTTTTACACAGTAAGTTCGGTAGAACCTCATCTTGTTTGTTCTTGATACTAGACAATTGATTCTCTAACTGCTGAATAATCTGATTAGAACTCTTGATAACTTGAGTTTGATAAATCTGAGCCGACTTTTCTAACTCAGTTTTTGCTTGCAATATCTTTTCCCCAGAAGCACCCAGTACCTCAACAGCAGCCAAATTCTGAGCTACACAAAAGTAAAAATCAAATAACTCATTATCCAGAAAATATTTATTATCACGGAAGAATTAAAAATAACAAGACAGGCAAAATACTAAAGTCATATTTAACTCGTGGCTACCTAAGAGTCAGTCTTTACAATGATTCAGGTAGAAAGTGTAAGTTAGTCCATAGATTAGTTGCTCAAGCATTCATCCCTAATCCAGATAACAAATCTGATGTGAATCATATCAACGGCTGTAAGACTGATAGCAACGTATGTAACTTAGAGTGGGTTACAGCTTCAGAAAATATGTCCCATGCTCATAGCAGTGGACTTAGACCCAAAGTAAACACCCAAGGTGAGAAGAACGGGTTTTCTAAGCTAACCGAAACTCAGGTTAGGCAAATTAAGAAGTTGCTGGCTCAAGGCAGCTTAACACAAAAAACAATTAGTTCTCAGTTTAATGTTTCAAGAGAAACCATCAGCAGCATTAAGAACGGTAGAAGATGGCAGAATGTGATGACCTTGCCTACAAAAGCTGTAGCTTAATGTTCTCATGGAGATAAGAGTTTCGTAAACTATCTCAACTGGGGACTAATTGGGGATATTATATAAACAACCCGATTAATTCCCTTTTAAGAAACCCTCGAAACCCTTACTTTATCTGTATCGGAGCGGCGGGATTTGAACCCACGACCCCCACTACCCCAAAGTGGTACGCTACCAAGCTGCGCTACGCCCCGTTATTTATCTGAAATTAAATTGTAGGGGTTTTCGTGGTTTTATGCAAGAAGTCTAATATTTTAAATTTATTAAATTCTTCAAATTAAGCAAAGTTATACATAGATTAATATTTAACCGATCAATCTTTGGATAGAGATTATATATGTATGCGATCGCCCATATTTATTTCCTAGAGAAGATACCTTGAAAGCCAAAATCAGGTCTAATAAAAGTATTTTGGTAATTT
>DAXETX010000349.1:0-2772 GCA_051155735.1 Xenococcaceae cyanobacterium | reverse complement strand
GCCAAAAATGCTAAAGGAATCATCGGTAGCATTGGCAACAGACAGATCAGCCATTGATTTAAACTCAGGGGTGCGGTTTCAAATAGCGTGTTCATGATCCCCCATTGGCTAAATATAATTTGCAGAACAACAGCAGCGATAATTCCTAAAATTAAGATAGGTGCGTTAATGATCTTTGTTGACCTGTGACGCACATAAGTAGTTAAACTGATGCCAAGCTGACTGATACTTAGAAGATAGATAACTCTGGCTGCAACTAAAGATTGAATTGCCATAGTACGAGCCACTGCAATATCTCCCGTGGTGGCTTTAGCCCACTCAAACATACCAAAAATCAAAATCCAGTTAAACAGTGATACGACTAAAATTCGGCTTAATAATTTCGGTGTAAGTAACGGTTCATGAGGATTGCGCGGTGGCTGCTGCATCGTTCCCCGTGATTTGGGTTCAAAAGCTAAAGGAACAGTCATCGTGATGGAGTTGATCATATTGAGCCACAAGACTTGGAGTGAGAGGATTGGTAAATCTCTAGCAAGTAAGGCACTAATCAGAATCGTCATGGATTCTCCACCATTAACCGGTAACAGAAAAGCGATCGCTTTTCGCAGATTTTGATAAACTGTCCGCCCTTCTTCGACGGCAGCTTCTATTGAAGCAAAGTTATCATCAGTCAGTAACATATCCGCAGCTTCTCGTGCTACCTCAGTTCCGCCTTTTCCCATAGCAATACCAATATCCGCTTGCTTGAGGGCTGGCGCATCATTGACTCCATCTCCTGTCATTGCCACAATTTCCCCTTGGGACTGGAGTGCTTCAACTAGTTGCAATTTTTGGGTTGGGGCAACTCTGGCGAAAACTACTCCCGCTGCAATCGCTTGGGCTAGCTCGCGATCGCTCATTGGTTCGAGTTGTCGCCCTTCAAAGGCTAAAACTTGTCCTGCTTTTTGGATGCCCATTTTTTTAGCGATCGCTTGCGCTGTGGCAATATGATCGCCAGTGATCATTTTGACGCTGATCCCCGCAACCTGACAGGCATGAACTGCTGCGATCGCTTCTGGACGAGGCGGATCGATCATCCCTTGTAATCCTAGAAATACTAAGTCTGTGGCAATATCTTCGTGGTCTAGAGAATGCTGATGAGGGCTGGTAGCTTTTTTGGCAAAGGCTAGCACCCGTAACCCTTGTTCTGCCATAGTCTTTACTGCTTGCTCGATCTTCAACGAATTAAGCGAAACACTTTGACCTTGGGAATTTAGCATCTGAGAACAGCGACTTATTAGCGACTCAACTGAACCTTTGACATAAATTAGGGGAGAAGTTGGATCATGCAAGGTTGCCATATATTGATACTGAGATTCAAAAGGAATTGCATCTAACCTGGGTTTAGTAGCGACCAAACCCGATTGACTCAGACTGGCTTTGGCTGCTGCGGTAATCAAAGCTCCTTCTGTAGGGTCGCCCACGACTGTCCAATCTTCTCCTACTTGTTTTAGATGAGAGTCATTACACAGTACTCCAGCTATTAAGCATTCTTCTAAGGCTAAGCCATCCTCAAAAGGACTTTCGAGTTGATCGTGATTAATTAAACTAATTTCGCCTTTAGGACTATAGCCACTACCGCTAACTTGGTAAAATTCTTCTCCTGCATAAATTGCCTGCACCGTCATTTGATTTTCCGTCAGCGTTCCCGTCTTATCAGAACAAATAACCGTAGCACTACCTAAAGCTTCAACAGCAGGTAACTTACGAATAATGGCATTACGCTTAGCCATGCGATTGACCCCAATGGCTAAGGTAATAGTAACTACTGCTGGTAAACCTTCAGGAATCGCACTAACTGCTAAAGCCACAGTCGCTTCAAACATATAAAGCCAGGTTTCTCCTTGACCCAACCCGATAGTAAAAGTCAAAGCTGCTAAAGTTAAAACCCCATAGAGTAATGTGCGACTAAATTTAGCAAACTTACGAGTTAAGGGTGTAGTCAGGCTAACGCGCTGTTCCATGGCTTGGGAGATCTGTCCGACTTCAGTCTCATTGGCAGTAGCTACTACCAGACCTTTACCCTGCCCAAAGGTGACAAAACTACCAGCATATGCCATGTTGGTTCGTTCTGCTAGAGGAGTATCTGGGGCTAAAGGTGCTAAGGATTTGTCGATAGGAACAGACTCACCTGTTAAAGCGGATTCATCGATCTGCAAACTGCGCACTTTTAGCAGTCTCAAGTCAGCAGGTACTTTATCTCCCGATGTCAGTAACACCAGATCTCCTGGTACTAAATCCCGTGAGGGAATTCGCAGAGTTTGCCCCTCTCGCACTACGGTTACTTCAGTAGTTACCGCATTCGCCAAAGCAGCGATCGCACCTTCCGCTTGGGCTTCCTGAATATAGCCAATAACCGCATTAATTAATGTGACGCCCCAAATCACTGCTGCATTGGTCAACGAGCCTAAAATTGCTTTGACTGCACCTGCCAACAATAAAATATAAAGTAGTGGTTGATGAAATTGTAAAAGAAATCTCAGCCAAGCTGGTTTTCCAGGTTTAAATTGCAGTTCATTCCAGCCATATTGTTCGTAGCGGTTAGCAACTGTCTCTGCTGATAAACCTTTTTCTCCATCGCTACTGAAGTAGTTGATTACTGCTTCTGAGGAAAGTTGATGATAAGAAGGGGTCGGCAATTGCACTGACATTCTGCTCTCCAATTAATTTAAATAAGGCGGTCGCCAATCGTGACAAGTTAAGGGCTTGTGTTGTTTGTTAACTAGTTTTTAG
>DAXETX010000348.1:0-7689 GCA_051155735.1 Xenococcaceae cyanobacterium | reverse complement strand
GAAAGCGATGATGAAGCAAGTGGTTGCTGCTAGGAGTGTCGGGATCATTAGTACGCCGAACCAACCGATGTAGATGCGGTTGTTGGTGCTGGTGATCCACTGACAGAACTTCTCCCAAGCGCTGACGCTTTCGCGTTGCTGTAAAGTTGTAGTCATGTGTTTATGATTGCGTTGAATGTATTTTGAATGATATGTGTATATCTTAGAACACTTGTTAACAAATGTAACAAAGAAAAATTTATCTATCTAATTAGTTTTGCTTATATTTAAAAGCGAGCCATCAAACTCTCTCCTGAAAATCTGATTTGAAATCTTGGCGTTGATGAAATTTATGTAGAGTAGATAAAGAAGCTAATGCAGTGCCTAGACGATGGATTTTACAAAATTAAACAGGTTATTAGCGGATGCTACCTACCGCGAACTGAGACTAAGAGCTAAAGAATATTTACAATATCAAAATGCTGGTGGGGAAGAACAATATTTTGCCGAAGTCACAATGTATAACTGTATGGTTAACTTTTTAAGGGACTTGGGTATGGAACAGCAACAAGCTGAAGTATATTGCAATAGTATCGATCATCTAACGGAACTAGCTCATTATATTAACTCGATTTTAGGATAAGTTAAGTTGCAAAGTTATTTAGTTCCCCTTTCATGAGAAAGGGGGTTACAAATAAAGCTAAAATTAGCTAATTAGTTCCATCGCTCTCTTAACAAAGTTATCCGCAGTAATGCCATTAAAGTGCATAATTTGACTTGCGCTATTACCTGTTTCGCCACGTTTCCAGGCAAACATATCTCGCTTACTATTACTACGTAACATTACAGGTTCTAGCATCGCACTTGAACCACCAGTAACGCCAATTAAAGCCTCACCATCAAACATAGCAGCAAACTCAGCATCACTAAGAAAATTGCCATCTTTTTCACTGCAAGTTTCCCAAGCTAGATCACTAGGACGGTAAAGACGACGCGGATTGATTACAGAGACAATTTTTGAGCCAATTCCTTGCGCTTTTAAAGTTGCTGCTGCTTCAAAAACAGGAATTAGCGTCATATCGCCAATAACAGCAAAGATAACTTGTTTGTTTCCAGGAATTTCTTGTAAAATAATTGCGCCTTTGGCCAAAGCTTCTCTAGTTTGGTCAAAAGTAGTACGGATAGGAAGGGGAGACTTACTAGCAGTAATAGTTATCCCTCTATTTTTTGTTCCTAATGCCCATTCATAACAAACTTGAATACTATTAGCATCGCAGGGAAAAAGAGGAAAGATATTGCCATTACGCATCATTCCTGCAAAGTAATTTTCAATTTCAGGACGTTGATGAGTCCAACCATTACGTCCTTGTTCTAATGCTCCTGCGGTAAAAAGAGTTACAGTAGAGGGAGTAGAACGACGTAATTCTGCCATGGCTTGAGTAACGGTTTGCCAAATCGGTAAACCATTAATTACGAAAGATTCATAAGAACACCAAAGAGTGCGCGCGCCAAATAAAGCTAAACTTGCTGCTAAACCAGCACAAGCATCTTCACTAAGCGGTTCATAAACTTGTCCTTGGGGTTGCTGAAAATAATCTTCGTCGGTAGTGGGATGAACAATTTTGAGGGCAATATTAATGTTATTAATACCTGATGCTGCGTTTCCATCAGCATTAGTCACAACAAAGTTGGGGTCTTTTTGTCCCACATAAGCGACAATTTCGCCCATCGCTGTAGTAGCTACTTTTTTCTCTGCTCCAACTTTAAATTCATTTAAAGGTATTGTTCCTAAATCTGGTACAGGCAATTCTTTCTCTGTAACTACCGTATCAACAGAAGAACCGCCACCTGCTCTAACGCAGTTTGTCCTTACTAAAGCCCAAGCTTCAGGCGTTAAACATCGATTTTTAAGCGCACTGGCAATATAATCCTTATCGACACTATCTCCTGGATATAAGTTGTGAGCTTTAGCACCTCGTTTATGAACTCCTGCACCTTTTAACTGCTTAACAATTAAAACTGTAAGTTTACCACCCAAAGCAGACTTGGCAGCTTGATCGGTTGCTGCTAAAAGTGCTTGCGTAAATGCCATTCTCGCCTCAAAAGAGAACTCAGTACTATCTACATAGTCCCCTGGTTGGTTACTATCATCGTAATCTTTGGCATTTACTAGTATTACTTCGGCAAACCCATTACCCTGCCAATAAGCAATCATCTCCTCATTGGTTTTAGTGGATACCATGCTGTGGTGTTCCTGAGAATAACCATTCCAAACTAAAATTGGTAAAAAATTTGTCACATCAGGATAAGCAGTATTAAAATGCCCAAAACTACTCATGACATATGGTTCACCTAAACCACCATCGCCAATAGTTACAGGAAACAAAATTCCAGGATGGAGTTTAGCCCCCGCCATCGCGAAATGTTGCCCTTGACCCAAAGGTCCAGCAGGGTTAAGCAGACCAGGTATTTGACCTGAAAGGTGTCCTAACAGTCCGTGCATCTCTCTATAACGATCGCGCATATCTTGCACGGTTTTAATTCCCATCGCTTCGAGAGAACGGTCTAAAAAGACTTTGCTATAAAACCCTGGAGCGTGATGTCCTACTTCGGTAATAATATTTTTGTAGCCTAACATCACTAAAGCTGCAATCCCATCAGCGATACTAGCAAAACCTCCTGGGTGTCCTGACTGTTTGCTAGCTGTAATTTGTAATGTTAAATAGCGCAGGGCATCTGCTGCCAAGATAGTCTGATAAACGGCATTTTGATCTGTGGGAGAGGTGATCGCTTTTTGACCCTCTGGGATTGCTGGTTCTTGTCCATATTTCTCAAAACCAGGCAAATTATCCTGAAAATAATCAATTCCTTGACAAAATTCGGGAATGCTAGTAGTAACAGTCATAGATATATCTGCCTCGTTTACACATATTTGCAAGTATTAAAGTAATCTTACAGTTTTACGAGGCGTTGAAGCGAATTGTTATTTCTTATAGATAGTATTGAAAAAATTTTATAGTAGTTTTTATTTTGTATATTATATTAATAATTTAATTAAACTTGCCGACAATAAATGAAATTATGGCAAACTTATCTCCAAAAAATCTTAATAAAAATCAAATATCTGAGCCAGAAAAAATATCTTCCGAAATTATCAATATCTTAGAAAATTATTAAGACTTCAGCAAAGTTAAATATTTAGTTAAATTGCGATCGCTATAAGCCTAAAGAAAGAGATATTGTAACGAAGTCAGAAGAAGCGGAGTCGTTTTACGACGGGGTCTCTCTGACCGCGGAATGCGGTCATCCGCAAGCCCCTCCTTTTCAAGGAGGGGAACGGATGACTACCGCTTGAGGTTTTGTCGAAAGTTTAAAATATATATTTATGGGCTTTCTGAACTATGTTGAGAGGGAAAAAGTAATGCTTGTTCAATCTGAATCTCAAACTTATACTCTCGATGAATACCGCGCACTGGAGGAAAAAGCTGAATTTCGCAGTGAATATAATGATGGGGAAATTTTACCAATGAGCGGGGGAACAATCGAGCATAACAACATAATCATTAATTTGATTGTGATGTTGAAAATGGCTTTACGTGGTGCTAACTATCATATACAGTCTAACGATTTGCGGGTGTGGATTCCTCAGCATCAAAAAGCTACTTATCCTGATGTTATGGTAATTGCAGGAGATCCTATTTTTAATGATAATCGCTCTGATGAAATACTTAATCCTTGTTTAATTGTGGAGGTGCTGTCTAAATCCACTGAAGGATATGATAGAGGTGATAAGTTTCTCTATTATCGTTCGATTCCTGAATTTAAAGAGTATTTGTTAGTTAGCCAAGGGGAATATTTTATTGAACATTATCGTAAGACTGGTGAAGGACAATGGTTATTGCAAGAATATCGAGGACAGGAAAAGGAAATTA
Source organism: Xenococcaceae cyanobacterium (assembly GCA_051155735.1). GTDB lineage: Bacteria > Cyanobacteriota > Cyanobacteriia > Cyanobacteriales > Xenococcaceae > JASJCP01. The sequence continues at coordinate 3,778 of DAXETX010000348.1, read as the reverse complement.
CCTTGGAGTCTGTGGGTGTTTCTTTGGTTGTTAAAGATCTCTATGAAGGGGTAAATTTGGAGATTGAGAAGAAATAAAACAGCAAAAATCCCTCCTAAGAAAAATCAAGAGGGACTTTGAAATCGAAAACTTGTCTAATAGAGATTTTAGTTAGTCGATAATCACAGTAATTAGCACGCAATTATTTAATGTTAGGAGCGATTAAGCCTGGAGACTGCCAAGTAGAAAGAAGATTAAGATTGGCATTAAGACTATTTTCTGGCTTTTGAACAATCACAGGTACAACAGAGCGCATTTTAGCTGCTACTTGTGTCGTTTTAACATCATAGGTGTTGGTTGCTAGTTTAGGATACAAACCGATACCGATAATAGGAATTAACAGACAAGCAGTAATAAAGATTTCACGAGGTTGCGCATCTATAGCAAAACCATCTAGTTTTAGTTTGGGATTGACTTGACCATAAAATACTTCTCTTAGCATCGAAAGTAGATAGATGGGAGTCAAAATTAGACCAACAGCAGTCAAGAAAATGATTCCTATTTTGAAAGTCTGACTATAAACATCACTAGTAGCAATACCGAGGAAAATACTTAGTTCTCCGACAAAACCACTCATCCCAGGTAAAGCTAAAGAAGCCATAGAACCTGCGGTAAACATCGCAAAAATTTTAGGCATTTGCTGTGCCATACCGCCCATTTCGTCCATCATCAGGGTATGAGTGCGTTTATAAGTAGTACCAGACAAGAAGAATAAAGCAGCAGCAATTAAACCGTGGGAAATCATTTGTAAAACTGCGCCATTAACACCTAAATCGGTAAAAGAGGCGATTCCGATGAGTACGAATCCCATATGAGAAATGGAAGAAGATGCGAGTCGGCGCTTGAGGTTAGTTTGTCCGAAGGCGGTAAATGCGCCATAAACAATATTAATTACTCCTAAAACCACTAATAAGGGAGCAAACTTAAGATGACCATGGGGTAAGGTTTCTACATTAAAACGAATTAGGGCGTAACCACCCATTTTTAAGAGAACTCCTGCCAAAATCATCGAAATTGGCGCAGAAGCTTGACTATGAGCATCAGGAAGCCAAGTATGAAGCGGGAAGATTGGTAATTTGACTCCAAAGGCAATTAGAAATCCGACATAGGCTAATAATTCTAGAGCGATGGGATAATCTTTCATGCCTAATTCAGTAATATTTAAAGTGAAGTTATCACCGTAAAAGGCTAAAGCTAATCCTGAAATAAGAATAAAAACTGAAGCTAATGCTGTATAAAGAATAAATTTAGTTGCTGCATAAAGACGCTTTTTACCACCCCAGATGGAGATGAGTAGATAAACAGGAACTAACTCAATTTCCCACATCAAAAAGAATAGTAAAATATCTTGCGCTGCGAAAACTCCTATTTGAGCGCTGTATAAAACTAAGACTAAAAAGTAATATAATCGCGGTTTATGATTTACTTGCCAAGAAGCTAAAATCGCCAGAGTAGTAATCAGTCCTGACAAAAAAATCAATGGCATTGATAAGCCATCTACTCCTAAAGACCAATTTAATCCTAGTTGAGGAATCCAAGAATAGGTTTCTGTCAGTTGAAACTGAGAACTCTTGACGCTGTAGTTTTCCCAAAAACCATACACCATCAGAGCTAGATCTGCTAGAGCTACATACAAGGCATACCATCTTACAGTTTTGCCTTCTTTGTCGGGAATAAGGGGAATAGCTACAGCAGCTACTAGGGGTAACAGAGTTATGGCACTCAGCCAAGGAATTTGCACACTTTCCATATTATTAAGCACTTATACTTATTGATTCCTGTACTCCATTTTATGAAGTTTTGTTAAGAAACGACAAGTCTTAAATGAATAAATTTTTGATAAAGTTGAGGTTGAAGGGGCAAGATTGTAGGTTGCAGGGTTATTAGAGGCATTTGGCGATGAGCAAATTTATTTAGATTATGATTGGTTATGGAATCAAGCTAGCGATCGCCCATAGATAGATTCAATAGAAAATTTAAGGAGTATCAAAACTGTTGCTAATCAAAAAAATGCTTACTGTGAGTTGTTTGTCTTTAATTACGGGGTTGCTTATTGCAGCTTGTGGTAATAACAATCAAACTGCGATCGGTAACAATCGAGATAGTAGTACCTTAAGACTTTTATACTGGCAAGCACCGACTATTCTCAATCCCCATCTTTCTACAGGGTTTAAAGATGCAGAAGCCAGTCGCATTACTTTAGAACCGTTGGCAAGTTTTGCTCGGAATAATCAATTAATTCCTTTACTCGCAGCAGAAATTCCGACAGTAGAAAATGGCGGAGTTGCCGAAGATGGAAAATCTGTTACCTGGAAGCTAAAACCAAATATTAAGTGGTCGGATGGTAAGCCCTTTACTGCTGCTGATGTAGTGTTTACTTATCAGTATGTAACTAATCCTCAAGTCGCTGCGGTATCTAAAGGAACTTATGATGTAGTAACTAGTGTCGAAGCTATTGATGATTATACGGTTCGAGTTAATTTTAAAGAGGCTAATCCTGCTTGGTATTTAATTTTTGTCGGTGCAGAAGGCATGATTTTACCGCAGCATATCTATGAAGCTTACAATGGGGCAAATGCGAGAGAAGCCCCAGCTAACCTCAAACCTATCGGTACTGGAGCTTATCGAGTCGTAGAATTTAAACCAGGAGATACGGTTATTTATGAGCCGAACCCTGAGTTTCGAGAAGCCGAGGGACTGGGTTTTGAGAGAGTAGAACTTAAAGGGGGCGGAGATGCAACCTCTGCTGCGAGAGCGGTTTTACAAACAGCAGACGCAGATTATGCTTATAACTTGCAAGTGGAAGCACCAATCTTGCAAGAATTAGCAGCAGCAGGAAAAGGCAAAGTTGTCACTAATTTTGGGGCTTTAATGGAACGAATTTTGATTAATCATAGCGATCCTAACCAAGTTACTAGTGATGGTGAACGTTCTAATGTTAATTTTCCTCATCCCTTTTTTAGTGATTTGCAAGTACGTCAAGCTTTAGCTTTAGCGATAGATCGTGCGACTATTGCCAAGCAATTGTATGGCATAACAGGAGAAGTAACGCCTAACTTTTTAGTAGCACCGCAAGAATACGTTTCTCCTAATACTAGTTATGAATACAATCTTGAGCGAGCGAACCAATTACTTGATAGATTGGGATGGCGCGATACTAATGGTAATGGAATTAGAGATAAAAATGGTGTAGAAATGTCTTTGGTGTTTCAAACCTCAGTTAATCCGCTGCGCCAGAAAACTCAAGCAATTATTAAACAAGGATTACAATCTATCGGGATGCAAGTAGAACTAAAAAGTATCGATCCTAGTGTTTATTTTTCTAGCGATCCTAGTAGTAACGATACAGTAGAACATTTTTCTGCGGATTTACAAATGTTTACTACTGGAAATCTCAGCCCCGATCCTAGTGCTTATATGCAGTTTTATATCTGCGATCAAATTCCTCAAAAAGCGAACAATTGGTCAGGAGATAATAGCTCTCGCTATTGTAATCCTGAATATGACCGCCTCTGGCAACAATCTACTGTAGAATTAGACCCAGAGCAGCGCGAAGCACTTTTTATTCAGATGAATGATTTATTGGTCAATGAAGTAGTCGGAATTCCTTTAGTTCATCGTGCTGATGTAGTAGCTTTTAGTAATAGCATTACTGGCTATGAATTGACTCCTTGGGATATGCGAACTTGGGATATTATGAACTGGCAGAGACAATAAGCTTTGACGCTCCGCCGTCCTA
>DAXETX010000347.1:0-6858 GCA_051155735.1 Xenococcaceae cyanobacterium | reverse complement strand
GTACTTCTTTGAGATAATCAATTAAGCTTTTGTCGGAGTGATTTGGAGTCATTTTCTTTTCTACATGGCTCTTTCTTTCAATTTATCTAATTTTCTCTATAATGAAACAGCCCTAGGGGGCTAGGGGGACGAAATCAACAATTTGAACGTATAAAAAGAACTTTGGCTGATGTCCTCTAAAATAATGCGATCGCCCAAATTAGTGATAATTCTCGGCGATCCTGATGCTAGAAGTGATAATTACGGAAAAAATAGCCAATAAGATATAAAGAGCCACAAAAAACCACTAAACGCTCTGATTCTTGTTGCCAGACAGTTTCTAAAGCGATCAATAAATCGGAATAAGTTTGGCTCTCTCGCAGTTGCGGACAAACTTGCTGGGCTAAAGCTGCTAAGGCTGCTGGTTCTGCAGTACTATGATCTGGGACAGGAACAAGATGCAAAGCATCTTTAGGACGCAAAAGAGCCTCAAATATCTCGCGGTGATCTTTAGTTGAGAGTATCCCCATGATAAAAGTAACGGGTTTTTGCAGGGTATCGAGATACTGTCTTAAAGCGATCGCTGCTGTGGGGTTGTGCGCCCCATCAATCAGTAAAGGGCGATCGCGCCAAGTAAGCCATTGCAGTCTTCCTAACCAGCGGGTTTTTGCCATCCCCTGTTGAATCGCTGTTTCTGAAATCGCCCAACCTTGCTTTTGTAATTCTTGAATTACCGCAATAGCAATTGCTGAATTATGTAACTGGATTGCGCCTAGGAGTGGTAAAGGATAGGTAATATCTTGATATTTTGCCCATTGCGGGTTTTCTGGCGACTCAATTAATTCGGCAGGTTCAACCCAAATCGTGGGACAGTTTAACTCTGTAACTTTCGCTTTAACTACCGCTGTTGCTTCAGGTGGTAATTTGCCAATGACAGCGGGACAATTGGATTTAAGTACGCCAGCTTTCTCGGTGGTAATCGCGGTTAAAGTCGAACCAAGACGTTGCCAATGTTCCCGACTGATCGAGACAATAATACTCACTAAAGGGCGATCGCATACATTAGTAGCATCCAGTCTGCCTCCTAAACCCACTTCCATCACCGCAATATCTACTTGTTGTTGGGCAAAATAGAGCCAGGCTGCTGCGGTAACAACTTCAAAGAGAGTTGGACTTTCAGTGTCAAGAGCGATCGCACCGCGCCTCGGCTTTGCCGAGATCGCTTCAATCACCGCTTGGAGAACTGCAATGAAATCCGCTTTAGTAATGGGTTGTTCGTTGAGATAAATTCTTTCTGTCCAATCTATTAGATGAGGCGAAGTATAACGCCCGACGCGATAACCTGCTTCAGTTAAGATTGAAGACAAGTAAGCACAAACCGAACCTTTGCCATTTGTCCCTGCTACATGAATAATCGGTACTTGATGATGGGGACTTCCAATAGCTGCTAAGAGTTTTTGAATCCTTTCTAGACCTAGATTAACGCCAAAATGCTGAAAAGGTTGTAAGAGTGAATCTATATCGGTTTGAAGGCTCATTTGAAAAGATTCTTTTTGATTTCGCGATGATTATGTACCGATTCTACCAAGCCGATCGCCATTAAGTTACTCAACAAAGCGGAGCGACCATAACTCATAAAGGGTAAAGGAATACCTGTAATCGGAGCAAGCCCAATAGTCATACTAATATTGATCGTGACTTGAAAAGCAATAATTGCTAAGACACCAATAGCTAGTAAAGAACCAAAATTATCTTTAGTACAATTAGCAATCCACACCAGTCGCCAACAAATCAACCAAAAAACAATTAGTAAAATAATACTACCAATAAAACCAAATTCTTCTCCTACTGCCGAGAAAATAAAATCGGTATGTTGTTCGGGAATAAAATTAAGTTGAGTTTGAGTACCTTGAAACAAACCAGTACCATCTATTCCCCCAGAACCAATCGCAATTCGCGATTGAATCAAATGATAGCCACCCCCTAAAGGGTCTTTTTCTGGCTCAAGAAATAATATTAGTCGGTCTTTTTGATAATCTTTTAACAAACTCCAAAAGATATTGCCCAACTCTACAGCACCACAATTAATCACAATGGCACTCAAAGCAGAAACAACTCTAACAGGAAGCGTTAACCAGGCAATTCCTGTAATAATTAGCGTCCAGAGAAACCAACCAGGAAAGTAAATATGATAGAGAATCGCCGAAACTAAAGGCGAAGCCATCAAAATCAGCCATCCAGGGTTAGCATTTGCCCAATACAGCATCACAATGACAATTACACCAAATACCAACGAAGTTCCTAAATCTGGCTGGAGAAAAACCAATCCCCAAGGAATTGCAGTAATTATCAGAGTATGGATCACAGCTAGTAAATTAGCTGTGTTTTTATTGTGCAATAAAGCAGCTAAAGTAATTACAACCCCAATTTTGGCAAATTCTGAAGGTTGAACATTAAATCCGCCGACAGTAATCCAGCGCTGCGCGCCTTTAGCGGTAACTCCTGCTACCATCACGGCAATAAGCGAAAAATTGACGAGAAGATAAACTAGCCAATGCCAACGTAAAAGACCACGATAATTAAACCGAGCAATAGCTAAAGCGATAACTAAACCAATACCACCTAGAGATAGATGCTGATAACTGCGATTTAAGCCTTCAGTCAGTTCAATACTGTAGATAGTTAAACTACCAAAACCAATTAAGCTGACAACTAATAATAGTAGTAACCAGTCAAGATTACGCCAAGGATAGACAAAAGTCAGTAAGCTTTCTAGAATGTAACTCAGAAAAAATCTCGACTGAGACTTATCCGCCATAAAAGTTCAGAGTTGGAATAATTTTTGCTCGATCTTAACACTGTTATCTAGATGGTTCGTAGTTTACTGATGAGGTGATGAGGTGATAACTGATAACTGATAACTGATAACTGATGACTGTTCCCTGCTTCTCTAGTAATTAGCCAAAATATGCTTTATTCTACTGTCAATACTTAATGTAGGAACAGGGTTCTAAATTTATCTACCGCGATTCCTTTGGCTCAATTATGCGATCGCTTTTTAGTTATGACTCTATCAGTAAACAACCCCAAACGGGCAATAGTAACAATCTGTTCGAGTAACTATTTTCCCTACGCCAGAATTTTATTGCACTCGCTGCAAAAATATCAGCCCGAAGCAGCGTTATTTCTCTGTCTAGCTGATCCCCCCGATCCTGAAACCGACTTAGGCATTGAAGCCGTCGAGATCATTCCCGCAGCAGATTTAGGGATTAATAACTTTGCTGACTTTGCCTTTCGCTACGACATCATGGAGTTTAACACCGCAGTTAAACCCTTTGTGATGCAACTCTTGATCGAAGAACGTAATTTTGAACAAGTAGTCTATCTCGATCCTGACATCGAAGTTTTTGCACCCCTAACCCCAGTCTGGAAAGCCTTTGCAGCAGGAGCAAACTTTGTCTTAACCCCTCATATTACCGAACCAGCAGAGTTTAAAGAATTTCCCGACGACATTGGGATTATGAAAGCGGGAATCTATAACTTGGGGTTTATCGCTCTCAATAATAGTGCGGATGCGATCTCTTTTCTGCACTGGTGGAGTCGCAAACTCCGATATCAATGTCTCAATCAACAAGACCAAGGTATTTTTGTCGATCAAAAATTTGTCGATTTATTACCCGCTTTTTCTGACGCAGTCGCCATCTTGCGCAATCGCACTCTCAATGTAGCATACTGGAATCTCGACCAGAGAAAGTTAGAAACAACAGAATCAGGATGGACAGTGAACGGAGAACCACTACAATTCTTTCATTTTAGTGGCATTGACCCTAGTAATCCCCAACGTCTTTCTAAACATACTGAACGGTTTAAAAGTAATTTAACTCCTGCAATCCAAGAAATAATCCAGCATTATTTAGCAAAATTAAGTGAATACGGCTATGGTCAAACTATAGCTCCAGAATACGGCTATAAGCGATTTAATAATGGAGTTGCGATCGCTGATATAATGCGTCGTTGTTACCGCGATTTACCAGAACTCTGGGAAGATAACCCTTTTAATACTTTTTATCACTATCTCAATCAACCTTCTGGTTTTGTCTCGGCAATTTCTCCTTGGGGGATTACCAAACTCATGTACTATGTTTGGCAACAAAGAATCGATTTACAACAAGCTTTTGACCTGAATAATTTGGAGGATCGTCTTAATTATGCCTTATGGTTCGTGCATCATGCCCCTGAATTTGGGATTGACGACTATTTTATTACTCCCGTTGCCGACAAACTAGCAAATACAGAAAGTAAATATAAATTCAATCTACTATTAGCCAGAGTATTAGGCAAAGTCGCGTTTAAAACCAAAAAGTTTCTCAAACAGTCTTTTTGGCTACCTGATAGATTAAAACAACAACTAAAAATAATTCTAAAAAAAGTTACGTCTTGAATAAATATTAATTATTTATTATTAATAAGCAATTGTGCAAAATTAATTAAATAGCCGAGAGAGGGATTAGAAACTAGGGATAGGAAAAAACTATCGATGGATAAATATCTTCTTTAGGTAACTATCTGCGTCCATCTGTGGATTGTATTTCATTCAATTATTTGGACGAAAAGTTTCTTGAGATCAACTAAAAATCAACAATCAACCATCAACAATCAACAATCAACCATGAACAATGAGCCGAAAAAAGCAATAGTAACAATCTGTTCGAGTAACTATTTTCCCTACGCCAGAATTTTATTTCACTCTCTCCAGACATATCAGCCCGAAGCTGCTTTGTTCCTCTGTCTGGCTGATACCCCCCATCCTGAAACCGACTTAGGCATTGAAGCCGTAGAAATCATTCCCGCAGCAGATTTAGGGATTAATAACTTTGCTGACTTTGCCTTTCGCTACGACATCATGGAGTTTAACACCGCAGTTAAGCCCTTTGTGATGCAATTACTGATCGAAGAACGCAACTTTGAACAAGTCGTCTATCTCGATCCTGATATCGAAGTTTTTGCGCCTTTAACTCCCGTGTGGTCAGCATTTGAAGCAGGGGCGAATTTTGTTCTCACTCCTCACATTACCGAACCAGCGGAGTTTGGCGAATTTCCCGACGACATCGGGATTATGAAAGCAGGAATCTATAACTTGGGTTTTATCGCCTTAAATAATAGTGCGGATGGGATCTCTTTTCTGCACTGGTGGAGTCGCAAACTCCGATATCAATGTCTCAATCAACAAGACCAAGGAATTTTTGTCGATCAAAAATTTGTGGATTTATTACCCGCTTTTCACGAGAAAGTGGCAATTTTACGCGATCGCACTCTCAATGTAGCATACTGGAATCTCGACCAGAGAAAATTGGTGCAAACTGAATCAGGGTGGACAGTTGACGGTGAACCGCTACGCTTTTTTCATTTTAGTGGCATTGACCCTAGTAATCCCCACCGTCTTTCTAAACATACTCAACGGTTTAAAGGTAATCTCTCTAACGCTTTACAAGCAATTGTCAGTCACTACATTAGGCAACTGCAAAAATTTGCTTATGGTGTCGAAGTGAGTCCACCCTATGGTTACAAAAATTTTAATCATGGTGTATCAGTTGCCGACATTATCCGTCGCTGTTATCGTGACTTAAATGAACCTTGGCTAGATAATCCTTTTGCCAGTTTCCATTATTATCTCAATCAACCCTCAGAGTTGTTAACTGCTGCTTCGCCTTGGGTGATCACTAATTTGATGTACTATTTATGGCAAGAGCGTCGCGATTTACAACAAGCTTTCAATCTCAACAATCCTGAAACTCATCGCGACTATGCTCTGTGGTATATCGAACATGCTAGTGATTACGCGATCGATAGCTATTTTGTTAATCCTGTTCTAGATAATATTAGTCAACAAACTAGTTGCAATGTTACTTGTACTGCTGATTCTCAACCGCGCCAAACAGATATCTCGGTAATTGGTTATCTAAAAGCGGAAACAGGAGTCGGACATGCTGGCAGAATGGTAGCTAGAAGTTTAACTACAGCAGAAATTGCTACTCAAGGCTACAATATCAGTCTTAATGTTATGGCTCGCCAGGAAGAAACAAGTCTTGACCATCTACTAGCTTCTACCATTGATGGCAAAGTCCATATATATAATGTCAATGGGGATCAACTGCAATTAGTTAGGAAGCATCTCCAAAAAATAGCAGGAAAACCTGACTTAACGATTAATATGCCTTTTTGGGAATTAAGCAAATTTCCTCAAGCTTGGGTTAGTCATTATCAAGGAATTAATGAAATCTGGGCGCCTTCGCGTTTTGTCCAAGCAGCTTTGCAAAGTACCATAGATCTCCCTGTAGTTTGGCTTCCTCCTGCGGTAACTTTGGGTGAATTTACCCCCTGTCCTCGCAGCTATTTTCAATTACCAGATAACACTTTCTTGTTTCACTTTAACTTTGACTTCTCTTCCTATGCCACGCGCAAAAACCCCACAGCAGGAATCGCAGCCTATCGTTTAGCCTTTCGCCATCACTCGCTTTCTGTTCCCACCGCTTTAGTGATTAAGACTAGAGGTCACGATCCAGAAGGCAAAAATTTGCAACAACTCATCGAATTTACCCAAGATGAACCAGATATTTATATCTTGAATCAAGAGATGACCTACAGTGAAACTATGGCTCTGATTAACTGTTGTGATTGTTATCTTTCTCTGCATCGTTCGGAAGGATTTGGCTACACTCCAGCAGAAGCGATGCTACTCAAAAAACCCGTAATTGCTACTGACTATTCAGGCACTAAAGATTTTATTAATATTGAAACTGGCTTTCCTGTTAATTACCGTTTAATTCCCGTCCCAGAAAACCAATATCCTTTTTGGTCAGGACAAAAATGGGCTGACCC
>DAXETX010000346.1:0-10471 GCA_051155735.1 Xenococcaceae cyanobacterium | reverse complement strand
TCTTTTGCCAAAAATTATTGTTCCGAGACGCACCATAGTTGCTCCTGCTTCGATAGCTAGTAAGTAATCTCCTGACATTCCCATCGAAAGTTCTTTCATGACTAAATTAGACCAGGGTTGCTGCTGAGTAATGGTTTCGGCGAGTTGACGAGTTTGAGAAAAAGTCGCTAAAGCCTTCTCTGGAGCTAAACCCAAAGGGAGAATTGTCATCAATCCGCGAATTTTAAGCTGTGATAAGTTATCTAGTTCGGGTAATTGCGAAAGTAGTTGGGGTACTTCCCAGCCATACTTATTCGGATCTGGTAAAATTTTGACCTGGAGACAGACTTGAGGTGACACAGATAAATCTGCTGCTAATTGATCAAGCCGTTGCGCCAGCTTCAGACTGTCTAAAGCATGAATCCAAGAAAAATGCTGTAAAACTTTTTTGGCTTTATTAGTTTGGATATGACCGATAAAATGCCAACAAATATCCGCTAAATCTGGCAGTTGTTCCTGTTTGGCGATCGCCTCTTGTAACCGATTTTCGGCAAAGTCACGAATTCCACAATTATAGGCAGTGCGAATTGCAGCAGGAGAAACTTGCTTACTCACCGCAATCAACCGCACGTTTTCAGGAATTTTTGCCCTGATTAAGTTGATTTGCTGCGAAATTGAGTTGCTAAATTCAGATTCCATTAAGACTATTGAAAAGTACTTTGATAAATTTCTTGTAATTGTTGATATTCCACTCCAGAGTCCAGACTACGCAATTTACGCAATTTTTGTTCGACTAACATCCGCGCATCAGAGCGAGTAATCGGCTCAAAATTTAGTTTATTAGTACTAATGGTCACTAAGAAAAATAAACGTTGGGCATAAAGAGTTGTAAATAACTCTCGATCATCTTGAACTAAGCAAATTCGATAGAGAAGTCCGAAGGTAGGGTGATTGATATAGGTTTCGTTTCTCTGATTATCCACTTACGAAATAAATAAATTGATTGTTAGTTTGAGTGTTACTAAAACATTCAAAGATTATAATCCTCACTAGCCTTTGACAAAACCGTAACTAGTAAATATTTATCTAAGATCCAAAAAATAATGATCTTGCCTAAAAACTATATATAGAGTAATTAAACCTTAATATTGTAATTTAAGCACTATATATAATGGAAAAGTTACGCTATATTATAAATCCATGGCAGTGTCCTGTTTGAGTCTTCGTATATGCAGCAAATCCAAACTCGCTCGATAATTTCCCCAGCTTCTCAAGCTGTTAACCCAGGGACAAACCAAGAGGAGAAAGCCTCAGATGCTTTAGCTAAAGATATTCAGGTAGTTCGTCGAGACGGTTCGACAACTCCGCTAAATATTACTAAAATTCGCGCTGTAGTTCAGTGGGCTTGTCATGACAAAGAGATTAACCCCATAGAACTAGAGGCAGGATTAACTACTAGATTACGCCATGGTGTCACTACTCGCGAAATTCAAGATAATTTGATTGACTGCGCTTTAGGAATGTGTAGCCCGAATGAACCTGAATGGCGTTATGTTGCAGGAAGGCTTCACATTTGGAGCTTGTGGAAAGATGTGTTGGTTAGTCGAGGTTATAGTTATGATAACTATCCTCAAACCGTTGAGTTACAGATTGCTCGACAAAGATATGACCGCGCTATTTTACAATATTCTCCAGAAGAGTTAGCGGAAGCTGGTTCTTGGATCGATCCTGAGTGGGATAAAGATTATGACTATGCAGGGGCGGTATTACTGACTAAAAGATATTTATTACCAGATGAGTTACCCCAAGAAGCTTATTTGACTTGTGCTTTATTGCTCGCTCAAGTAGAATCTCCCGAAACTAGATTGTCTGTCGCCAAACAGTTTTATGAGGCGATCGCCAAAAGAAAAATCTCTTTGGCAACGCCAATTTTAGCTAATCTTAGAGTGCCACAGGGTTCTTTAAGTAGCTGTTTTATTATTGCTATGGACGATAACTTAGAAAGTATTTTTAGCGAGATTACTAATACAGCGAGAATCTCAAAAAATGGCGGTGGGGTAGGAGTTAATGTCTCTCGGATTCGCGCTACTGGTAGCTGGGTGATGGGAAAGGAAAAAGCCTCTGGGGGAATTGTTCCTTGGATTAAGTTACTCAATGATACTGCGATCGCGGTTAATCAAGGCGGGAGAAGGGCTGGCGCGGTAACTATCGGCGTAGATGTTTGGCATTTAGATGTTCCAGAGTTTCTGGAGATGCAAACCGAAAACGGGGATCAACGACGCAAAGCCTATGATGTGTTTCCTCAGTTGGTAATTACCGATGAATTTATGCGTCGAGTCGCAGCTAAATCAGAATGGATATTAGTCGATCCTTATGAAGTAAAAAATAATCTGGGTATAGATTTAGCCGAACTTTGGGGCGAGAGTTTTGAGGAGGCTTACGCGCAGATCGAAGCGGAACTAGATCGTAAAATTACTCTTTATAAAAAAGTTAACGCCCGCGAATTATTTAAAGAAATTATGCGAAGTCAGGTTGAGACAGGAATGCCCTACTTAGCCTTTAAAGATACGATCAATCGAGCAAATCCGAATAAACACGAAGGTTATATTCCTGGGGTAAACCTCTGCTGCGAGTCTTTTTCCAATGTTAAACCTGGAGTCGAAGCCCATTCTTGTAATCTGGTGTCGTTAAATTTGGCAAATATCGCGGATGTGGAAGTAGCACACGTTTGTAATCTAGCAGTGCGAATTCTTGATAACACGATTGAGATTACGACGCCACCTTTTGCCGAAAGTAAAACCCATAATGATCAATATCGCACTATTGGTGTGGGAGCAATGGGTTTAGCCGACTGGTTAGCAAAACGTCATTTAACTTATCAAAATACAATTCAAATCAGCGAACTTTTTGAAGAAGTTGGTTACTGGTGTACCCAGGCTTCGATGGAACTAGCCAAGGAACGAGGTGCTTACAAAGCTTTTGCTGGGAGTGAATGGAGTCAGGGAAAATTAATTGGTGCTAAACCCGTAGAATGGTTTTTGGCAAATGCTCAAAAGCCAGAACGCTGGCGACAACTAGCCCAAGATATTCAACAATACGGAATTCGTAACTCTCATATTACCGCGATCGCGCCTAATACTTCTTCTTCTCTAGTTCAAGGTTGTACTGCGAGTATTTTGCCTGTCTATAGTAAATTTTTCTATGATAAGTGGGCAAAAGGGACAGTTCCCATCGCACCACCTTTTATTAAAGATTATTTTTGGTTTTATCACGAAAATAAAACTCTCGATCAAAAAATTGTGATCGAAGCAGTAGCGACGATTCAACAATGGATTGATACGGGAATTTCAATGGAATTATTGTTTAACCTCAATCAAGGGGTGTATTTTCCGAACGAGCCAGAAAGAGCGATTAAAGCTAAAGATATCTTTGAAACTCTGTTAATGGCATGGCAAAAAGGCTGTAAAGCTATTTACTACATTCGCACTGTTCAAAAGGATGATTTTAAAGATTCCAGCGATAGTTGTGCAGCTTGCGCCAATTAATTAATCGACTTCGTCTTGATAATTAACTCCAAAATTATCCCAGAATATAATTAAGGTAAATTTACTTGCGTAAGAGTGTTTATGACTATTAGTTCTAATCAAAAAGAATTTTATGTCATTATCGAACGAGATGAAGATGGCTACTTTATCGGAGAAGTCCCACAACTAAAAGCTTGTTATAGTCAAGGAGAAACAATTGATGAATTAATGAATAATATCAAAGAGGTTATCGAAATTTGTTTAGAAGAAACACCAGAAATCTCTTCTCTTGAATTTATTGGAGTTCATAAAGTTGTTATTTAATGGCAAAACTTCCAGTTGTTAGCGGAAGCGATATAATTAAAACTTTAGAAAAAATTGAATTTAAAGTAATTAGGCAAAAAGGTAGCCATATCAGAATGAAACATGAAGATAACCGTGTAGTTACTATTCCTGTTCATGGCAATAAATCTATTGGTAGAGGGTTACTACGTAAAGTTTTAAGAGATGCTGAATTAACAGTTGAGGAGTTTCAAAAACTTTTATAGATTTAGATATTGTCTGTAAGCAATTTATTTTTTGAATAAATCAAAATAATATGAATCAAAATATGTTAGCTAATCCAATTTTTAATCCTAGTGGTGATGACCGAATCGAGAATCGCTCTATTTGGTTTGGTAACACGACTAACTTAATGCAACTCAATGATGTCCGTTATTCTTGGGCAATTAGTTTGTATCAACAGATGCGGGAAAATTTTTGGATTCCGCAAAAGCTCGATCTGACTCAAGATGTAACTGATTATTGGAATCTCACCACCGAAGAACGTCATGCTTATGATGGGATTTTAAGCTATTTGACTTTTCTCGATTCAGTCCAAACTTGTAATTTGCCTCATCTCAAAAGTTGTATCACTGCCCCAGAAGTAAGTCTGTGTCTGGCGGAACAAATTTCTCAAGAAGGAATGCACAATCAGAGTTATCAGTATATTATTGAAACAGTAATTCCTAGCGATCGCCGTAATGCAGTTTATGATTTTTGGCGCACTGACAAGGTATTAGCGGATCGTTGTGAGTTTATTGCAGGACTCTATCAGAAATATATTGATTTTCCTACTGAAGAAAATTACTTCATCGCATTACTAGCAGACTATTTGTTAGAGGGAATGTATTTTTATAATGGCTTTATCTACTTTTATAATTTGGCTTCTCGGATGTTAATGCCAGGAAGTGCTGATATCTTCAAGATGATCAATCGCGATGAATTGAGTCATGTCAGACTTTATCAAAAACTACTTCCTGAAGCAATGCAGTTATTGCCTCATTCGATAGAACAAATTTATGAGATGTTTGATAAAGCAGTAGAGCATGAATGTCGTTGGACAAATCATATTGTCGGCGATCATGTTCTTGGCATCACTTCCGCTAGTACCGAACAATATACTAAGTATTTGGCAAATACTCGTTTACGAGCGATTGGTTTAGACTCTTTATATACCGATGCACCCTATCAAAAGAGTCCTTATCGCCATTTAGAAAGATTTTCTGATACCAAAAGTGCTGGACACACTAAAGCTAATTTCTTTGAGGCTGGTGTGACTAGTTATGTTATGTCTTCTGGTATTAGTGGCTGGGATGAGATTTAATTAGCCCAAAATGCGATCGCTTATAGGCGATCGCATTTTATTAAGTACTCAAAAAATATTAGTCAATTAAGCGATTAAAAAATGCGCTTAAAAACTTAAAATATAATCGCAATAGTTGATACATTTAGCGTTAAGGGTAGTCAAATTTCAGCAAGACACTCTATAGATAGTGTATGATATGTTTTTGGCTCAAGTGGATTATTGTAATTAATATGAGTACTCAAACATTTCAGCAAATCCAACAGACAAAGCAATTATTACTGACGCAGCTAAAACAGCATCAAGCACCGATGAGTTTTCAGGAACTAAAAGCGAAGATTACTACAGATACTAATCTTTCGCAGCGTAGTTTTAAGGAAGCTGCTTGGGAACTGGTAGAAGAAGGCAAAGCCCACTTTACTTCTAGTTGGGACTTAGAAATTAATCAATAATTTAAAAGCGCGGTTGTTAGATATATTTTTAGCATAATAAATACAGTTCTTGATTTTAAATTCATTTTTACAAGATGAAAAGTAGGATTCGTTGGGGAATATTAGGCACTGGTAAAGTCGCCCATCAATTTGCTAATGCTCTAAAACTTGTTCCCGAAGCGAATTTGTCCGCAGTCGGTTCTAGAACAGTTGCCAAAGCTGAGGCTTTTGCTCAAAAATTTGGTGCAGCGAATTTTTATGGCAGTTATGCGGATTTAGTTGCCGATGACAATTTAGATATTATCTATATCGCTACGCCTCACAATTATCATCAAGAACACTGTATTCTTTGTTTAGAAGCTGATAAATCAGTCTTATGTGAGAAGCCTTTTACTGCCAACGCAGCAGAAGCAGAAGCAGTAATTAGTCTAGCAACAGCAAAAAATTTGTTTTGTATGGAAGCGATGTGGATGCGTTTTATCCCCATAATGAAAGAAGTTAGACGCTTGATACAGGAAAAATATATTGGCGAAATATGTTTGTTTCAAGGTAGTTTGGGATATCCATTTGTGGTTAACCCCGATAGTCGAATGTTTAATCCAGCCTTAGATGCTAATGTGGTGCTAGATTTGGGAGTCTATCCGATTTCTCTGGCTTTTTATCTTTTTGGTGCGCCTCTTGATGTTGCTAGCTATCTTAATTTGGGTCAAACGGGTATTGACGATCAAGGTACAATCATTTTGCGGTATCCACAACATTTAGCTGCTTTATCTTGTAGTTACCGTACTGAGGCAGGTAATGATGCAGTAATAGCAGGAACTAGTGGGAGGATTCATATACAGCAGCCCCTAATTAATCCCACATCTTTTAGTGTTTCGCGATTTTCTCCTCAGATTTCGGGAACTAGAACCAACTCTGATAGACTTAAAGCTTCACTTAAAGACCTACCTGGGGCTAAGTTTTTATTTAACTCGATTAAATCTCTTACAGGATTCGGTACGAAAAAGATTAAAATGCCTTTTCCTGGTACTGGGATGCATTTTCAGATTGAAGAAGTCATAAATTGTCTTCAACAAGGTAAAATTGAAAGTCCCATGATGCCTTTGGCTGAAACACTGGAAATTATGCAGCTAATCGATCAGATTCGGCATCAATAAAGATGTACTTGTTAAATAAAGAATGTCAGAAAAAGACAAAAGACAATACAATCCTTTTGCTGGAGGAGGCAATAAACCTGGCGATCGCAGAAATCCTTTTCAAGTAGATCGCGATCGCATCCTCTATTCTTCGGCTTTTCGCCGATTAGCCCAAGTAACTCAGGTTGTTACTGCCCAAGAGGGTCACGTTTTTCACAATCGTCTTACCCATTCTTTAAAGGTAGCCCAAGTAGCAAGAAGACTCGCAGAAAGTTTGAGCGCTCAACAACCAGAAATAGCCGAAAAATTGGGAGGAATTGAGCCAGATGTGATTGAAGCAGCAGCTTTAGCTCACGATTTGGGTCATCCTCCTTTCGGACATACTGCTGAAGAAGAATTAGATGCTTGTGCGGTTAAACATGGTTTGAGTGATGGGTTTGAAGGTAATGCTCAATCCTTTCGGATTTTAACTAAACTGGCAATTCATCGCATTGACTACTGTGGTTTAAATCTGACTCAAGCCACTCTTAATGGGGTTCTAAAATATCCTTGGTTACGCGATCGCCAAAATCCTCATACCAAAAAACATCGTAAATACTCAGTTTATGACATAGACTACAAAGCTTTTCTATTTGCCAGAAGTCCTCAAGATGAAAGTCAAACCATCGAAGCAAGCATTATGGACTTTGCTGATGATATTACTTATAGTGTCCACGATCTCGAAGATTTTTATTTAGCTGGTTTAATCCCTTTAGAGTTACTGGCTACTGATCGCGACGAATTGAACCGCTTTGTCGAAGAATGGCTTAGAGAAAGACCTAACGAGCCAGTAGCGCAAGTGGTAAAAGCTCATCCTGCTCGGTTTCAAAACTTTTTGGATGCAACTTATAACCTAAGAGGACAGTACCGTCCAGGTTCTTTTGAGCAAAAAGCTCAGATCAAAAGGATTAGTTCCCAGCTAATTCAAACTTATGTTAATTCGGTAAGACTGAGTTTAACTTATGGCGATCGCGGTTATCTGCAATACGACTCTGCTAAAGAACAAGAGCTTAAATTTCTGCAACGAATTGTTTGGGCTTATGTAATTTCTAATCCGCGTCTTGCTACTCAAAGATATGGACAAAAAAGAATCATTAAAACCTTATTTGAAATGTATCTTGAAGCGATTCAAAATGGTGACTTGAGTCTAATTCCCGCGCGCTATATCAAAGAATATCTAGAGTTGGATGAACGGGCGAAACGGGGGGAAAATGTTGACCAGGAAAAAACCCGTATGGCAATAGATACTGTTGCTAGTCTTAGTGAAGCGGAAGCCGTACTCAAATTTCGCCGTCTTACAGGAGTTAGTCAGGGTTCTTTTCTGGAGCATTGGGAATAATCATTTTATCTTTTAGTGAAACAAATTACTCACTAACGGAGTGCTGAGAATATTAACTAAAATCCCTAGAGCGATCGCGCCAATAATATATTTGACGCTGCCTAAGATTTTTTCGCCTATTTGCTCAATTTTCGTGAGTCGAGTTTCGACACTTGTGAGTCGTGTTTCAATGTCAGGTATTTTGTTTACTTGAAGTTCAACTTTTTTCAGTCTGTTATCTATTTCGATGACTTGAAGTTCAACTTTTTTTAATCTGTTATCTATTTCAGTGACTTGAAGTTCAACTTTTTTCAGTCTATTATCTATTTCAGTGACTTTTTTTCCCGATTCTTCTACTTTAAATTCAGTTAAAGCGACCGCTTCAGAATTTTTAACTAACTGATTAAAAATTCCTATTTCATAACCTTGGGCGGGATTTTGATTTGTCATCAACTTAATTGATATATCTTATTTATTCTATGATCGTAATCTTAAATATTTCTATTGCTAATTACTATCTACTCATAAATTATGAAAATTAAATTAGAAACAAAATCACAAAAAAACAATTATAAAATTAAGCATCTAAACAAAATTAATTACACATTCAACTTTCCCTTTTACCTTTGAGCGATCTCAACTAGGAAATTAATTTTGAACAACTACTTATTTAAAAGATACCTTACTTTCGAGCCAGTTAGCGACTAGTATCGGCAAATTTTTCTTGACCCAACGTAATGCCACAATTCTTAATACTGGTTTAGACATTTTAGCGATCGCCTTTAAAAATCGATTCAGCGGTCGATTGCGAAATTTTTGATTAACAATATTAATTGAACCAACATCATACAAACTATCAATAATTAATTTTAAAGTTACTTCTTCTCGCTCGACTAATTGTTCTAATAACAATAAGACATCGCGCATTCTTTCTTGTTTTTGGCGTTCTTCTTCCGAGATTTTTTGGATTCTTGGCAATTGATCAGGGTATGTCAGCATTAAACTTCAATTTGTAGTCAACTATCTCTCATTATCTTATGCTGCTTTAACCCAATTCCGCGTTTAAAATTTTTGCTCCCACTCTAGCAATTGTTGCCATAGTTGCGATGGTAATTGAGGATGATTTTCCAAATTTTCGACAGATTCAGGGGTTTTTTTGCCAATTTTGCTTAAAGATTTGCCATCTACATAAACTTCCTCTGTGGGATAGTTACGCCACAATTCTAAGAGGGAAACTCGCCGATCATCACTGCTAGAGGCGATTAAAGCGCCTCGAAGTGCTGGCATATCACCTCTTGGCGATCGCGAATGAATAATATTGCTACTTTCAGTTAAAGCATATTCTCCGATTAAGGTATTGAGTAATTTTGACATTATTACTGTGTCAGTAGGAAACTCTTGCCTCAGCAACCAACGAACTATCTCAGGATTTTGTCCACTGAAGTCTAGCAGGAAATCGATGGCAGGGGAAACTTCTCCTGTGGCAGCAAAAGCTTCTAATTCGGCTAAAGAAACTGTCTGAGAGGCTAAACCATAGGTAAAAGTAACTTTTTCTGCTGCTAAACTTGCTTTGATATTAGTCAATAAAACTATAGTTGCTCCCAATGCGATTAAGCTACTCTTAAATGCTGATTGGAGGAGTTTTTGTCCTAACACGATCGTTACCTCGCTAATTATCCATCTAAAATTAAATATGCGCGAACCAGCAAAATAATGCAAATTGCTAATCGGTCAGAGTTTGTTATAGAATAATGTTGAACAAAAATTCAACTAGGATGATAATCGTGAATCACCACTATATTCTAAATATTAATCCTCAAGCGGAGCAGGAATGGGAACGTTGTATCTTGCGTCATCCTCTGACAGGAAAACATCCCGATCTAGCTCAGGCGATCGCTGAATCTGTGGGCAAAAAACCTGGCTCTCATTTAGTTAAAGTCAAGATTGAGGTCGAAATATTAGAAACCGAACCCCATCTTTCTGAATCTTTAGCTAATGGCTCTTTCCGTGGTGTGGCAAAGTTAGCTAATGCAGCAGAACTAATTACTAACTAATTTTTATGAGATGTTTCTAATGCCTGTTTAATTTGCGGTAGCATGGCTTTAGCAGCATCATAGCCTTGTTGAATCGTCGGTTTAGCTTGATGAAAATCAAAAATACCACAGTCTGATAAATCGGGTTCGAGCAAAATATCTGCTGGATGATCCACTAGATTGACTTGAGTAACCTGCTGTTCCATCATGTTGATCGAATTACCAATTACATCAAATATATTTAAGCCAGTTTCCGGATCGGGTAACCAGTCATCAATATTGTCTTGGTTATCTTTAAAGATGTTTTTGAACGCATTATACCGTTCGACTAGATTTTGCACGATACCGCTTTCGTTTTGTTGTTTTGCTTGAAGTTGCTGCGATGCT
>DAXETX010000345.1:0-15368 GCA_051155735.1 Xenococcaceae cyanobacterium | reverse complement strand
ACAATTACTTGGACAATTCGCATTGTAGGATTCATCGCTACTGTCGCAGTTACTCTGTATGTTACCAAAGTAGCTCGTAAAGCCTTAAATGAATCTATCGCCGTCAACCAGTAGAGACGAATCGCTGTTTGCTCATCCCAGAAATTAATCTCAAACAGAAATCATGAATACTCAACCTCACGCTACAACTATTTTCCCCTTAGATGAATACAATCAAAAATTACTTCATAATGTTCATCCTCCAGATTGGGTTAATCCGACACCAGCAGATATTTATGACTTGGTAGTAATCGGTGCAGGTACAGCAGGACTAGTTACCGCCAAAGGTGCAGGAGGTCTAGGTTTAGGTTTAAAAATTGCTCTTGTAGAAAAATATCTTATGGGAGGAGATTGTCTCAATGTCGGTTGTGTACCTTCTAAGTGTCTGATTCGCTCGGGTCGCACAGTGGCAGATATTAGAGATGCTAAGGCTTTTGGGGTAAATGCTTCAGGAAATATTGAGATCGATTTCCCGACGGTAATGGCAAGAATGCGCCAAGTTAGAACTAAAATTAGTCCGATAGACTCTGCTACTAGTGCCAAAAAAGTCGGAGTAGATGTTTTCTTTGGGGAAGGAAGTTTTACCAGTAAGAATACTCTCACCGTAGAAGGGCAAACCCTACGCTTTAAAAAAGCCGTAATTGCCACAGGAGCTAGACCAGTAAAGCCTAAAATCTCAGGTTTAGAAACAGCAGGATATTTAACTAACGAAACAGTTTTTTCTCTAACTGAACTTCCTTCCAGATTAGCGGTAATTGGCGGAGGTCCTATTGGCTGCGAACTAGCACAGTCTTTTCAACGTTTAGGAAGTCAAGTAACTCTGTTTCATCGGGGAAACCATCTGCTCAATAAAGAAGATGCAGAAGCAGCTGAAATAGTTCAACAAGCTTTAATTAAAGATGGCATTCGCTTGGTGTTAGACTGTCAAATCGCAGGAGTAGAGACAACTCCTACTGGAAAAATTATGCACTTTAGTTGCAATGGTGCTAAAGATTCCCTTGTAATCGAGGCAATTTTAGCTGGTGCTGGCAGACAACCCAATATAGAAAGTTTAAACTTAGAAGCTGGAGGAGTAGAATACGACCCCAGAAAAGGAGTAATTGTTAACGATAATCTGCAAACTAGTAACTCCAAAATTTATGCAGCAGGAGATGTCTGCATGAATTGGAAGTTTACCCACGCAGCAGATGCAGCAGCTAGAATCGTCTTGAAAAATACTCTATTTTCTCCTTTTGGCTTCGGCAAATCCAAACTCAGCGATTTAGTCATGCCTTGGGTAACTTATACCGACCCCGAAATCGCTCATGTAGGAATGTACGAAGCAGAAGCCCAAGCCAAGGGTATAGATTGTAATATTATCAAAATTGATTTCGATGATGTAGATCGCGCTCTTGCCGATGGCGAAACCGAAGGCTTTTTAAAAATTCTCCATCAAAAAGGTTCAGATAAAATTTTAGGTGCAACTATTGTCGCTCGTCACGCAGGAGAAATGATTAGCGAAGTCACAACAGCAATAGTGCATCAAATCGGACTCAGTAAAATATCAAGTGTGATTCATCCTTATCCTACTCAAGCCGAAGCAATTAAAAAAGCTGCCGATGCTTATCGTCGCACTCTCTTAACTCCTACTAGCAAAAAGTTTTTAGGCTTGTTAACCAAACTTTCCTAATAGCGTATTTACCTCCAAATTTGCAGGCTTGAGGGCAAATTGAACCAGGTTACAAAAAGCGACTCAGATCGAATTCTGCTTCTGTTTGATCTTTGGCAAACCTTTCATTGTTTAGAATCAGTAACAGTCTCTCGGTATAATCTACTGCACCGCGTAACTCTTCTTTAAGAAGTTCTAACCCACCATTAGCATATTCTTCTAAAACTTTAATCCTCGCTACTTCGGCATCAGCATCATAAGCTGAAAGAATTTGAGTATCCTGAGTATCAGCCAGAGCAATTAACTTAATTACCCAATCATAACCACGAGAAATAAAAATTTCTAAATTTATCGGTGCTGGTTCGCTCTGAGATATTTCTTTAAGAGGCACTTTTTTTTGATGTTTGATCCCAAAACTAGCTGCAAAAATTATAATATCTGCATAAGTTTGAAAATTACCAGTTGTGCCTTTCGTATCCAACAATTTTTGGACCAACTCCGCTTTGTCTTTAGCAACTTTAATTCTGGGTAATGCCATTACTACTATTAAATGATGAATTTTCTATATAATTGAGAGAATCTATCAAGGCAATGTATTGCCTAAAAACCTATATAATTTAGGATTCCCTGGCTTATTCCTTAAGGTTGTAATTAACCATGTTAAATCCCAACTTGGATAATATCCAATTTACCAAAGAGGAGTATCAAACTTACTCCCGTCACATTATATTGCCAGAGGTAGGACTCGAAGGACAAAAGCGTCTTAAAGCTGCTAGTGTTCTCTGTATTGGGACTGGTGGACTAGGCTCACCTTTGTTGTTGTACTTAGCAGCAGCAGGAATTGGTAGAATTGGCATTGTTGATTTTGATGTAGTAGATAAATCTAATTTACATCGCCAGATTATTCACGGTACAGATTGGGTCGGTAAACCCAAAATTGCCTCAGCCAAAAACCGCATCCGCCAAATCAATCCTAACTGTCACGTCGATCTCTACGAAACAGCCCTTACCTCTGCTAACGCTCTCGATATTCTCGAACCTTATGACATAGTTGTCGATGGGACAGATAATTTTCCCACTCGCTACCTCACTAATGATGCTTGTGTTCTCTTAAACAAGCCCAATGTTTATGGTTCAATTTTTCGCTTTGAAGGACAAGCAACAGTCTTTAATTATCAAGATGGTCCTAACTATCGTGACCTTTATCCCGAACCCCCACCACCTGGAATGGTCCCTTCTTGCGCTGAAGGAGGAGTATTAGGCGTACTTTGTGGCATCATTGGCACAATTCAAGCAACAGAAACTATTAAAATTATTCTGGGTGCAGAAAACACTCTCAGTGGCAGACTGCTACTTTATAATGCTTGGAATATGACTTTTCGGGAATTGAAATTACGTCCTAACCCCGAACGCCCAGTAATTGAGAAATTGATTGATTATGAACAATTCTGTGGCATTCCTCAAGCCAAAGCTGAAGCCGAAAAAATTACTGTGCCTGAAATGACTGTACAAGAATTAAAACAACTTCTTGACAGTAATACTCAAGATTTTGTCTTACTCGATGTTCGTAACCCTAATGAGTATGAAATCGCGCAAATTCCTGGTTCGGTTTTAGTTCCTTTACCAGATATTGAAAACGGTTCTGGGATAAATCAAGTCAAAGAACTGCTTAACGGTCATCGCTTGATTGCTCATTGTAAAATGGGCGGACGTTCAGCAAAAGCTCTAGCGATTCTCAAAGATGCTGGAATTGAAGGAACTAATCTGAAAGGTGGAATACAAGCTTGGAGTCGCGAAATCGACTCGAATGTTCCTGAATATTAAATTTAGCGACTTACAATAACAATTTTTGTTGTGTAAATACAATTTTTTGCCAGTAGGATCGATTTTTCTTTCGATCCTACTTCTTTTTATGTCTAATTATCTTGAGGAACACTGCGCCATTTATTGCGTCAAAGACTTAATGAATGTTTACCAGCTTCGAGAAAATATCGACCAACTCATGAAATAAGGCTTCACAACATCGCTAAAAAACTTATTGCTTTGGTTTTAATCTCCATCTAACTAGTACGTTTGGATTATATCCAGGCGTTTTTTGCTTATCATGAAATGAGTTTTTTTGCAGTAAAATACAAGACATTTTTGCCGAGTTTTTTATTTTTTATCCCTAAGCTTAAGAAATATAACCAACAAATCAAGAGGAAACTTTCATGAAACTGAAATTTAAATTTTTATTACTCATGCTTACTGGAGCAGCATTTTTGGGGACTTACCAATCTGTCAATAGTACGCCAGACCTGCAAGAAACTATCCAGCCAGATCAAGATTCTGTAATACTTGAAAGCCAGGATGTCTTGAGTGACCAAATGTGTGACTCTGAAGTTTCTGAGTCTGATGAGATAACTGATTCGGAAACAGTAGCTTCTGCTGAAGACCCTTCGATGGAGACTACTGACGAAGAAGTTGTCCCTGAAGTAATGACTGATACGGAAGACCCTTCGATGGAGACTACTGACGAAGAAGTTGTTCCTGAAGTGATGACTGATACGGAAGACCCTTCAATGGAGACTACTGACGAAGAAGTTGTTCCTGAAATGATGGCTGATGCTGAAGAGTCAAAAACCACAGAGTTGCAAGAAGGTTGCTAATTGTTTTTAGAATCAAGTTTTTGAAAGCTACTATAACTATATAAGCCTTATTCCTAAAAGGATAAGGCTTTAATTTTGGATAGTCTGTGTCTGTTGAATTTTATTTTTTGGCTCAATAAAATTAGTGTCACTAAAAGTAATCAAAAACTTAGTAGTGAAGTAATACAGTGTTTATTAATTTAGTGAGCTACACTTTTTCCTTCTATCTTTTTCCTTAAAAGATTAACTTTGTATCTCATTAATCTGAGAATTGCTATAGGACTTATTTTATTTGATAAAAGTCCACAGATGAACACAGATAAACGCAGATGACTTATTGACTTCGCTACCACTTTTGGATTTTTGATATTTATCTCTTTAGCTATTCTTGAGAATTGAATTCCTTTTGTTGGTTCATCTAGCAGCATAATTTTAGGATTACACATTAAACCTCTAGCAATAGCCAACTGTTGCTGTTGACCACCACTTAATAAGCCTCCTTGGCGATTGAGATGTTGACCATATAAGCGACAAATAATCGTAATCTCGACTAAAGCCCCAAAGGTAATCCCTAATCCTAAACCTGTTAATAGCTGCGATCATTAGGAGTGGGACGAGTACAGACTCGACTAGAATATAAGGTTTGACTCCAGGCGATGGGTTTTACTGCTGCTGGAGTAGCAAAAACAATTTCGGCTTGTTCATATCCGCGTTCCATTTACCAATACGAGAATAAAGATAAGTATGATATTTGGAAAATAAGTTATTAAATAGCGTGTGAAGCTAAAAAACTTAGCTAACTTACGCCAAACGTCTTAAATTTAAGTTACTAATTATTAATTATCTAAGGATTTAGGGTCAAATGTAGCAAATGTTACTTTTATCTTGCTAAAATTCGGCAAGATTCTAGGTTTAGAACTCAATTCTTCGAGACTATATAATTCTCTTAGCTGCAAGCTAGTAGCTATTGACCACTAATCTTTAGAGACTTATGCCAGAAACTCTGTTTAAAATAGACTTGACTAAGCCGATGTCCGAACAAGACATACCAGGTCATAATCGTTGGCATCCCGATATTCCTGCGGTAGTGTCGGTTAAACCTGGAGATATATTTCGCATCGAGTGCAAAGATTGGACAGACGGACAGATTAAAAATAACGACGACCCTAACGATATCAAAGATGTCGATCTTAATATTGTTCATGTTCTCAGTGGTCCAATTCGAGTTGAAGGGGCTGAACCAGGAGATATATTAGTCGTCGATTTGTTAGATATTGGCGCATTACCAGGAGACGAATGGGGTTTTACGGGTATTTTTGCTAGAGAAAATGGCGGTGGTTTTTTAACCGATCATTTTCCTGAAGCAGCAAAGGCTTGTTGGGACTTAGAAGGTATTTATACTAGTTCTCGCCACATTCAGGGAGTTCGCTTTGCTGGCATTACTCATCCTGGTTTGATTGGTTGCGCCCCTTCAATAGAACTACTACAAACTTGGAATAAACGAGAGAAAGCCTTAGTCGAAAAAGGTGGTCCTCCTTGGAAACCGCAAGTTCCTCCTTTAGCAGCTTTACCCAACCCCGAACAAGCAGTTTTAGGCACACTAAAAGGTGCGGAATTTGAACGAGTAGCAGCGGAAGCAGCCCGTACTGTACCTCCTAGAGAACACGGAGGAAACTGCGATATTAAAAATCTCTCTAAAGGCTCACGGATTTATTTTCCTGTATATATAGACGGGGCAAACTTATCAATGGGAGATATCCACTTTTCCCAGGGAGATGGGGAAATTTCTTTTTGTGGTGCGATTGAAATGTCAGGTTATATCGACCTTCATGTCGATCTGATTAAAGGTGGGGTAGAAAAATACGCCATGGTTAATCCCATCTTTAAACCTGGTCATGTTGAACCAAGGTACTCAGAATATCTGATTTTTGAAGGAATTTCTGTAGATGAGTTTACTGGCGAACAATATTATCTCGATGCCCATGTATCTTATCGTCGTGCTTGTTTAAATGCAATAGAGTATCTCAAGAAATTTGGTTACACAGGTGAACAAGCTTATTTACTTTTGAGTTGCGCCCCTGTTGAAGGTAGGATTAGTGGCATCGTCGATATTCCTAATGCTTGCTGCACTCTCGCCTTACCAACGGCAATTTTCGATAAAAATATTTTACCCACATAGAAATATTCTGGCAAATTGAGTTTTTGATGATTATTGGGGCTAATCGCATTTGCCCCGATGGATCACTGTTTACTGTTTACTGAGATATGCCTTTATACGAATACCGTTGTCATACTTGTGGCGAATTTGAAGCTTGGCGATCGCTCTCAGAATATAATGCACCCATGCAATGCCCTAATTGTAATTTGGTTGCAGCCAAAATTATTTCCGCACCTAATGTTAATTTAAATTCTGGGAGTTTTGCAGCCATTGCCAAGAAGAATTCCACCGAACCCCGTCTTGTTAAGCAACAACCCCAAGAGATAGCAAAGCCAAGATACCAGAGTGTTAATCGTAGCAGACCTTGGATGATTTCCCATGCACCACCCAGATATTAAGTTGTGATTAAAACCCGATCCATAGATTAAAAACTATAAATTCAATTATGGTTCGAGGAAAAAAGTATAAATAACTACAAACTAGGGGAACAAAAATAGTTCTAATGGGGAAAAAATCAGTGGCATTTATAAAGAACTATGGTTTCAGCTTCAGTTCCGAATCGAACCCAGGGGTGGGATAGTCTTGATATCCAGCAAAAAAATTTGGCGAAGTCGGGTAAGTGGTGTGCTGTCTGTGGAGGAATTCATCTAAGTGCCGAACACTGGAAGTTTATGGCAGAAGATATGCCTCAAGACCCCATCGACATGATTGCAGATTTGAGCAAAATGGGTGTCTATCAGCCAGAAGCCTTTAAAATTGCCGATGTAGTTAATGCAGCAGATTTACGGCAAGCCCTCTTTCTCAAAATGGCAGGGAAAGGCGACCCGAAGCGAGAAAAATTAGTCTTAGAACTAGCTAAACAAGCAGGGGGTTTAGAGTATGCTTTTGCTGCTGCTTTCGGGGAAAAAGCTGGCGATTTTTTTGGCGATGTAGTGTATAGCGGTCAATTTAGTCGCCGTCGCTTCTTAAAAAATTTGGCTGTAGGGGCTGCTTTAGTCGGCTTGGCAAATTGCGCCCCAAATAATCAGACTTCCGAGATTACGGCAGAAGCACCACCGCCTGGGGCAGACAATCTCGAAAAAACCGACCTCAAAATTGGCTTTATTCCCATCACCTGTGCCACACCGATTATTATGTCTGAGCCTTTAGGCTTTTACGCTAAATATGGCTTTAATGCTCAAGTAGTTAAAATGCCAAGTTGGGGCGCGGTGCGAGATTCGGCGATCGCAGGAGAATTGGATGCATATCATATGCTAGCACCAATGCCCATCGCGATGAGTTTAGGACTTGGTTCGTCTTCTTTTGGGGTGAAGTTAGCCAGTATTGAAAATATTAACGGACAAGCAATTACTGTTGCCAACAAGTACAAGGGGCAAGTAAATGGACCAGCAGACTTTAAAGGGTTTGTCATTGGTGTGCCTTTTCCTTATTCAATGCACAATCTATTACTACGGTATTATCTAGCTACTGGTGGCATTGACCCCGATAAAGATGTCAAAATTCGCCCCGTTCCACCTCCTGATAGTATTGCGCAATTAGTGGCTGGTGATATCGATGCTTATTTGATGCCCGATCCTTTTAATCAAAGAGCCGTCTATGAAGAAGCAGGATTTATTCACAAATTAACTAAAGACTTGTGGACAGGTCATCCTTGTTGTGCCTTTGCTGCTAGTGATAACTGGATCGCAGAAAATCCTAATACTTTTAGAGCTTTAAACAAAGCAATTATCGAAGCTGCTGGCTATGCTAGCAACCCTGCGAACCGTCCCGAAATTGCTCAAGCCATTTCTGAAAGAGCCTTTTTGAATCAGCCAGTAGAAGTAGTAGAGGCAGTTTTAACTGGTAACTTTGAGGACGGTTTGGGCAATCAACAGAGTATTCCAGATCGCATTGATTTTGACCCCTATCCTTGGCAGAGTTTTGCCAATTGGATTTCTTCTCAGTTGGTGCGTTGGGACTTACAAGGAGATGGCAAAGTCAAGGAAGTGATCAAGCCAGATACTTACGACACAGTTGGACAAGAAGTTTTCATGACTGATTTAGCACGGGAATTGGCAGAAGAACTAGGACAAACTCCCCCAACAGAAATTTATCGTACCGAAACTTTAGCTTTTGATCGCTTCGACCCGACAAATCCAGGAGAATACGTCGCAGAGCAAATCAAAAAGTATGGTGTTTAACTGTAACTCAAAATTAATCGCCAAAAATATCGAATTCAAAATTAAACAATGACAGTAATAGACAAAAGAGTAATTCAAGCACCAAAAAAGTCTCAGTGGGCAAATAACGAAAACATCCAAGCTTTAGTGCTGTTTATTGTTTCATTAGTACTGTTTTTGCTTTTTTGGGAAATCGGCGCAAATTTAAAACTCTTTGCTAAAGGTATGCCTACTGCTTCTTTGACCCTCAAAGAGTTGTGGTGGTGGCTGACTAATCCTTTTTTTAATAATGGTCCTAATGATTTAGGAATTGGCTGGAATCTCATAATTAGTTTGCGACGCGTCGCCATTGGTTATACGATTGCTTCAGTGATTGCTGTCCCTTTAGGAATTTTGATTGGTATTTCCAGAGTTGCCGCTAAAGCTTTTAACCCTTACTTTCAACTACTCAAACCAGTTTCACCTCTAGCTTGGTTGCCTCTAGGATTATATATCTTTCGCGATTCGGAGATTACAGGGATTTTTATTATTGCGATCGCTAGTATTTGGCCGACTCTGATTAATACTGCTTTTGGGGTAGCTAATGTTAATCCTGATTATCTAGATGTAGCCAAAACCCTGGGAGCTTCTAGACTCCGAACTATTTTCAAAGTGATTATTCCTGCTGCCTTGCCTAATATTATTTCTGGATTACGAATTAGTATGGGGATTTCTTGGCTGGTAATTGTAGCAGCAGAAATGTTATTGGGTACAGGTTTGGGTTACTTTATTTGGAATGAATGGAACAACCTTTATATTCCCAATATCATTGTGGCAATTTTAATTATTGGCATTGTGGGGATTATTCTCGACCAAATCTTTGCTTACCTAGAAAAACTGGTATCTTTTGGAGGCAAAGCTGGATGAACCTTTCTGTTGATTCGCACTCAACCAATAACCACCAGAGTATGAGCGAACCGCAAATCTCATTACGTCATGTCTCGAAACTGTTTCCTGGACGCAAAGGTTGGTTCAATAAACTTACAGGACAAGCAACGGCAGATTTTTTAGCTATTGAAGATATCAACCTCGATATCGAGCATAATACTTTTGTCTCAATTATTGGACCTTCAGGTTGTGGCAAATCAACTCTGCTGAATATTATTGCGGGTTTGAGCCACGCTACTACTGGTTCAGTTTTAATGAATGGACAACCCGTTGCCCAACCAGGGCCTGATCGCGGTATGGTATTTCAAAGTTATGCCCTGATGCCTTGGATGACAGTAGAGGATAACATTCGCTTTGCTGTTGCCACAGTCTATCCGCAATTAGCTAAAATTCAACAAACGAGAATTGTCAAAGAACATATCCAACTTGTCGGGCTAGTAGGGGCAGAAAAAAAGCGTCCTAATGAGCTATCGGGTGGAATGCGTCAAAGAGTCGGTATTGCCAGAGCTTTAGCGATTAATCCGCAAATTTTGCTCATGGATGAACCTTTTGGCGCTTTAGATGCTCTAACTCGTGGCTTTCTCCAAGATGAAATCGAGCGAATTTGGGAAAAAGAGCGCAAAACTGCCATTATGATTACTCATAGTATCGAAGAAGCCCTACTACTATCAGACCGCATTGTGATGATGACTAGAGGTCCTGCTGCTAAAATCGACGAAATTCTCGAAGTGCCTTTCCCCCGTCCTCGCGATCGCCTAGCTGTAGAAAATCATCCAGCTTATGCCCAATTGCGACAAGAAATGGAAGAACACTTGTATCGTGAAACTCGTGCGGTAGAAGCAGCAAGATTAAGAAGTAACTAATTTTTATTGAGGAGGAAATTAATTATGGCAATCGCCGAAATCACGACTAAACTATTAGCAGCCAAACAAGACCAAGGTGTAACTTTTGCCGACTTAGAAAAAGCACTCGGCAGAGATGAAACCTGGATTGCTGCTGTAATCTATCGTCAAGCCAGTGCTGACATGGAAGAAGCGACCAAACTAGTTACCGCTTTAGGGCTACCAGAATCTTTAGCAGTCGAATTAACCATCCCACCCCTCAAAGGCTCTTTAGAACCTCAAATCCCTACTGATCCTTTAATTTATCGTTTTTACGAAATTATGCAGGTTTATGGGATGCCTGTCAAAGCAGTAATTCATGAAAAATTTGGGGACGGGATCATGAGTGCTATTGATTTTTCCATTGAAGTTGACAAAGTTCCTGACCCCAAAGGCGATCGGGTTAAGGTAACAATGTGCGGTAAATTTTTACCTTATAAAAAATGGTAAATAACATAGTAGAGGCGGTAGTAAACCACCTCTAACCCAAAATCAGGCGACATCAGAATCGATCTTCTCAGATATCGACATCAGCCAATTACTAACATCAATATCGAGATAATTACCCAGCTTTAATAATTGTTCCAGTTGCAATCGATCCCAAGGACAACTGCGATCTGAGGCTAAACAGTTGGGTACTATTTTTTGGCGCAGACAATTATAGTAGGTTTCTTGGGCATCACCCAGATACAAATTGAGATTGAGTTTTTTCGCAACGTCAATAATTGTTTCTAATCTGGCGATATCTGCTGCTATTGTCTCAGGTTCTCCATCATAAAGAATTTGCCATAAGATTCTTAAGATAAACTGTTGGAGAATTTTTTGGGCTTCAGAAATATTCAATTGACAGTTGAGATGATTGGCTTCTATGGCAATGGCTTCTAATTCAGCTAAATGATTCTCGATCTCTTGGGGGTCTTCAATGGCTTTTTCCAGATGAGATAAAGCCTCCAGACAGCGATGAGACAAAGCAACTTCCGCTGCTACTTGTAATTCTTGGGGAACTGGTAATCCTTCCCGTTGAAATGCCACTAGAATTGTATAATTTTCCCGATACACTTGGGTATAAAGTTGATCGAGATGTTTCTTAGTTTGTTCGGTTAACTGACTCATGATGCGGTGTCTTTCTTCGGCAAACAAATCTTGTAAACCAAAATGACGCCCGCCAAAGGCTTGATTCATGATCAAAATTGTTTGGGCTGCACTCGCTTGGGCTAAAGCTGCAAATAGCTGCTGTTTCAGTTCTGTATAAGCTAAACGACTTGTAAAAGGTTTGATGCAACAGTGAAAATCCCAACCACCCAAATGAAAAGCGGCAAAAGTATAATGTTGCGTTTCCCTGGTGATTTCTGAAGTTAACCTCACTTGTCCTACTGCTAGAGTTAGAGTTCCTAGCTGTTGTTTTTGGTAGTCTAATTGCTCTGCGATGTAACAATAAACCTTTTCTTCTCGCGGATAGTTGGCAAATAAAGAACTAATCGCATAATGAGCAGCTACTTGTTCGAGATTAATTTGATTCGGAAGCACTAATTGAAGATATATTTGCGCCCCATTACCGAAGTTTTCGACATTACTTGGTGCGTGAGACAAACGCTGAATAAACTCTGCTTGTAAATTAACGCCTCCAACTTCTCCTGCTAACTCGATCGCACGAGAGGCATAACGTAAGATTTGGACGCCTTCAGGGCGAGAAATCTCATCAAAAAACCAACCGCAGCTTGTGTACATTAGCAAACTATGACGCTGCATTTCTAAAAGACGTAAAGCATCAATTTTGTCCAATTCAGTAAGTTGGGATGCTTGATGACGGCTGAAAAAATCTTGAATTTGTTGGGGAGAACGGTCATGAATCACTTGAATATATTCATCTCTGGCTAACCAAGGATTTTGTAGTAAGTTACTTCCCTCTATTTCATAGACTAAAGCCAATTGATCTCGTAGCCAATCTAGAGACTCTCTTAGGGGTTTGCGCCATTTTTGATGCCATAAACCACCACCACCGCAACCACAGTCATCGCGCCAACGCTCTACGCCATGAAAACAACTCCAAGCAGTAACAGGTTTAAGGACAACTTCCCAGGTCGGAGGACTGATGCTAAGGTAGTGGGCATAATTGGTGACAGTCCAACCTCTAGCAGCAAACACTTCACTAAAAGCATAAGCCAAACATTTTTCTGTCCCACCTTTATGATGTCCAAAAGTTTCGCCATCCGTTGCGATATTAATTAATTGGGAGGGGTCGTGATCGCCTCGAATCGCTTGTCCAATTCTGCCTGCTAAATTATCGGCTGTGAGCAAAACATCATTAAACCCGATATCACGAGAAATTGGACCATCATAAAAGAAAATATCAATATATCTGCCATCTTCGATAAAGCAACGATAGGGACGAGTTGGGTCGATCTGAGAACCCCCTACTTCATACCATTCTGGTTCTATCTCGTCTTGAGTAACCAATGGGCGACATTTTTCCGCTTGCGAAGGAGCTAGAATTACAAACTTAATTGCTTCATCGATTAAAGCTGTCACTGTTTCGTAATCAATTGCAGTTTCTGCGAGCCACATCCCTTCGGGTTCGCGTCCAAAACGCGCTTGAAAATCAGCTTTACCCCACCGAATTTGGGTATATTTATCGCTTCTATTGGCTAAAGGCAAAATAATATGGTTATAAACCTGCGCGATCGCATTTCCGTGTCCGTTTAATCTGATGCGACTTTGGCGATCGCCTTCAATAATTCTTTGATATACTTCCAAATCGTGTTTTTCTAGCCACGACATCAAAGTTGCACCAATATTGAAACTGAGATATTCAAAATTATTAACAATTTCAATTACTTGCTGCCGATCATTTAAAATTCGGGCAAAAGCATTAGGTTGATAGCATTCGTGATAAATGCGCTCATTCCAATTATGGTAAGGATTGGCACTAGGCTGGCGTTCAATCTGATCTAAATAAGGGTTTTCTCGTGGCGGTTGATAAAAATGACCATGAATTGTGACATATACTCCTTTTGCTTGCTTTAAGGGATTAATTATCGTGTCTTCTAAAATGGGAGATTCTTGATGATTAACTTTTTTAGTATCAGATATCATATTTGGTAATACCTAATTAATCGTAATTAATTATGTTGTCGGTGCTAGAAGTTAGAACTGATTATTTTTTTATTTAAGCTCATTTAAATAATAGTAGAATTTTCCCCAAAATAGCTTCATAAAAACTCGGTCAAATTAAGAAATTATGACAGTGAGGGATGCTCAAGGGATTGAGAGCATATCCAATCACGGTGTTGATAAACCTCGGTCAATAAGATTGTTATATTGTGACTTTTTATTAATTTTAAAACCACTCCTGATTTTTTTGAATTAAGATCGCTTATCTAGCTTGAGCAAGTTCAAATTGAAGCTGAGCAATTTTTTGAGTGATTTTCTGTTGTGTTTCTGAATTTCTCACATGAGGTAAGACGGTTGACCAAGCAAGAATTTGCGATTGGATTAGCTCAAAATCATCTAAAGATTGGATATCAGGCAAATAGTTAGCTGGAGAATTTAGCTGAAGCGATCCATCCTGTCTGAGCCATTGTTGTCCCTGATTATAAGAAACTTGGGCTGCTTTAATATCTCCTAAAAAGAACAATTCGTCATAGGCTTTATGAAACCATAAAGCCGAATGTAATTGAGCAGAATTTACCAGGGATGACGAGTTCAAAATATCTTCAATCAAATTAACAGTTGTTTCTGGTTGAGCAGCATACATAGTATTAGCATTAGCTAGAGTAATATAGGCTTGCATAAACTGCCGATCATTTTTAACTATTGCTGCAAAATATTCTGAAGTTAAACTATAGCCAGTTTGATCCCTCGCCATTGTATCGCCAAAGTACTGAATAAAGTTAAGAAATAACCAGTCTGCTTTTAAATTCTTAAAACCAAAATTAGGCGCAACTTTGTAGAGATTAATAGTAGATTGTATTTGGGATTCTTCTTGAAGATAACTAATATTTTTACTTTGGGAAAGTTGAATTTTTTTATGGCGATTTTGTAGAGTAATTATTCCAATAAAACAAATCAATAAGATCAGGTTTAAAAACTTAATATTTTTGCGAAAAATCATCTGGTTTTAATTAAATTAAAATACGAAATTATTAATAATTTCCGTAAAATCTTGTAAGTAATTTTAGCACCTTGTCTTAAAGAGTTTTATCAAGAGAGTTTAAATTTACTGCCGATCCTGAACAATTATTTAATCAAAAATTTATTTCGCTCATTTTTTTGTCAGAGAGACCCCGCAAAAAAATACCTGAATTTTCCCCCTGGTTGGCATCCAAAGCTAAAAGTACAATAACTTCAAATACTTATCCTAGATTGTAATGATTACAAATCGATTCATTTGTCTTCCAGAGTCAATGACAAATCTCGTGTTGCCTTAGAAAAAGATCGCATCTATTCTGAGCAACTTTCTCAGTTATCCTCAAAAGCTGGAGTAAAGAATCATGATTCGCCTTTTATTGATAGACGATCAGGAACTGGTTTGTCAGGGATTAAAAACAATGTTAAATCTAGAGTCAGATTTAGAAGTAGTAGGAGTGGCGAACAATGGACAAACTGGAATTGAGCTATTAGAAGCACTCCAACCAGATATTGTCTTGATGGATATTAGAATGCGGATTATGGATGGTAGAGAAGCAACAAGGATCATCTGTCAAAAATTTCCTGATACCAAGGTTCTGGTTGTCAGTACTTTTGATGAAGATGATTATCTCGCTCAGGTGATCAAAGCAGGTGCTAAAGGCTATTTACTCAAAGATATGCCTGTAGAAGAATTGGCACAAGCTATTAGACTAGTATATCGAGGATATACCCAGATGGGACCTGGGCTGATGGAAAAAATGTTGGAGGGAATTTTGAACTCTACCGAAGCGGAAACAGAAA
>DAXETX010000344.1:0-35594 GCA_051155735.1 Xenococcaceae cyanobacterium | reverse complement strand
AGGTTATGGTTTGCCTTCAAACTATTGCTTTGTCTAGGTTCTAGGCTTTAGTTGAGGCTGTTGCTCTCAACCGCGCATTTACCAATATACTTATTCTTTTCTTCTTTGTCAACTCTTTGGCGAAATTTTTTTGGCTGCACTTGCTTTTGTTTCTGAAATACTGAGTGTGGATGGGATGAAAATTTATTTAAATTGTCTGTATGAATCGATACTGAGTCTGATAGTCGATAATGCCAGGATAGATACTTTAGCAAAGAACTAAGAATATTTGTGAATACTTTTGACAATAAAACTTGATGTAATCTTCATCCAATTTTGATTATGTCAAGGGTATGATTGCTCTATCGTAGCAATTAAATTTTATTAGCTTTAAAATACTGTTAGCAATTAAAATATGACGGAAAAACTGTTTTTTTGGGGAATTATTATATTTTTGGTGGCTACTCTTGTTATTGGTATGTGGGCAGCCAAGCAAGTCAAAGGCGATAGTGAAAACTATTTAGTGGCGGGGCGAGGTTTGATTTTACCTTTAGCTGCTGCAACCTTAATGGCGCAGTCTGTAGATTCTAATGCCACTTTAGGAAATACTGATTTAGTTGCCGAATTTGGCTTTTGGGCTGGTGCCTCGTTACCTTTAGGATTAGCACTTTGTTTATTTTTAACTGGTTTATTTTTTGCCAAGCCCATGAATCGAATGGGTTTAATCACATTACCTGATTTTTATCGTGTTAAATATAATCGTCAAACAGAATTTGTCGCTTCAATTTTAATGGTTTTAAGTTTTGCTTTTTTGCTAGCAGGTAATTTAGTGGCAGGAGGCTATTTATTTCAAGCTTTTTTAGGTACTAGTTATACGGCTGGAGTGATTTTATTAGCAATTGTAGTTTTTATTTATACTGCTAGTGGCGGTTTATTTGCTGTTGCCTACACTGATACTATTCAAGTTTTTATTGCTTTTATTGGTTCGATATGTTTAATTGGCTTTATTGCAATAAATTATGGTCTAGAAATACCTGCTGATAAAGGTCCAATGGCATTGGCACAATTAACTAGTCCTGCTGCTGGGGCTGCAATCAATTGGGCAACTCTTTTCGCTTTAGGATTAGGTGATATTGTCGCGATTGACTTTATGGCAAGAGTTTTTGCAGCAGAAAATCCTGATACTGCTCAAAAAGCTTGTTTAATTGGTTCTTTAGGAACAGTAGTTATTGGTGTTCCGTTTTCTTTAGTGGCTCTTTCTGCGCCTAAAATTTTGGAACAAGCAGGAGTTACTTTTGATGGTCCAGTGCTTTATGGTCTTCTTAATGGAATTGTGCCACCAATTCTAGGACTATTAATAATAATTGCTATTCTTTCAGCTTCTTTATCAACCGCAGATGGAGCAATATTAGGGACTGCTTCGGTAATGGCACATAATATAATAGGTATTCGCCACCATGACTATAATGCAGCAGGAGACAGATTATTAGCGATGACTCGCGTAATGGCGGTAGTGATTACAACATTGGGAGTTATTTTTGCACTTAAAGTGCCTCAGACAGGTGTATTGTTGCTTTTAGCTTTCGATTTAGGTTTTGCGGGGTTGTTAATTCCTCTGGCTGGAGGGCTTTATTGGTCTAAAGCTACTTGGCAAGGAGCAATCTCTTGTATTATTCTCGGTTCGGCAACTAGGTTAATTTTATTTGCTTTGATGCCTACAATGTTTGGTATCGATAACACTTTATTATACATTCCTAATAATCTTTTTACAGCTGATTTTGATGGCGTTCCTACATTAATTAGTCCTTTGGTGGGTCTAATTGCGTTTATAGTTGTTTCTAATTTTACTAAGGGAAGCCAACAGAATTTGAAGTATCAAGAACCAGAAAGAAGCAAAGTTCAATTATAAGGGTAGATAAAACTAACAATTAATTAGCAATTATGAACGATGGATTGAATTCATCGTTCATTAGTTTATTAAACGCAACTAAACTTTTGTGAGCAAAAAATCTCCAGAAAAATCAATTTTGATTTCTTTATTAGAAATTGTCCCATTGATTTTTTGTCCGATCTAGGTTAAGGCGATCGCGCTACTACTGATAACAACAATTACACCCAACTAAACGATAAGATAAGATACAATCTGCTGCAAGCAAAAGTGAAACAATGAATTTACAAAATTTACATTTATCGAAATAGCAGAATTTAATGGTTGGTTATTTAGTTTTCTTAACTATTTCGGCGGGATTATTTGCCATATTTGCTCTAGGTTTAAATTTACAATGGGGATTTACTGGCTTAATCAACTTTGGTCATGTTGCTTTTATGACCGTAGGCGCTTACACTACAGTTTTGTTAAGCTCTTTAGGAGTACCATTAATTCTTGCGGTCATTCTAGGAGCAATCCTGGCATCTTTATTAGGATTAGCCATTGGTATCTCAACTCTTAGACTCAGAGAAGACTATTTAG
Organism: Xenococcaceae cyanobacterium; assembly: GCA_051155735.1. Taxonomy (GTDB): domain Bacteria; phylum Cyanobacteriota; class Cyanobacteriia; order Cyanobacteriales; family Xenococcaceae; genus JASJCP01. The sequence goes on along the minus strand of DAXETX010000344.1, from coordinate 33,145 downwards.
CTATCGTAACAATTGGCGTTTCAGAGTTACTAAGGCTTGTAGCTCTTAATGAATCATGGCTTACTAGAGGTTCATTTGGCGTACAAAGATTTCCTTTACCATTAGCTAATTATGAACCTGGACTAGTAGGAAAAATCATTTTTATTGGATTACTAACACTGTTAGGAATTTTTGCTTTAAGTCAATTATGGAGAGGCTTAAAATTACAATGGCGAGAAGCTAGAACAATTCAAGGTAAAAGCTATCAACCCAAAAAACCAATTGGCGTCATCTTTTGGGGAATTATTGGGGTAGCTTTGATTATAACTATTTATATTAATGGTTGTTTGGCCTTATCTAATTACAATTACAAAGCAGGACTAATGTTATTGGTTCTTTTAACTTTAGCTCTAATTTACTGGGGACTAGAACTATTAGTGAGATCTCCTTGGGGAAGAGTCCTCAAAGCGATTCGAGAAGATGAAAAAATTCCTAGAGCGTTAGGAAAAAATGTTTTTTCGTATAAATTACAAGCCTTTATGCTGGGTGGTGCGATCGCAGGGATTGCAGGAGCTTTTTATGCTTGGCAACTTACTACTGTTTATCCTAGCAACTTTGAACCTCTAGTCACTTTCAATGTTTGGACAATGGTCGTTTTGGGCGGTGCAGGTAGTAATGCTGGTACGCTGTTAGGAGTAATTATTTTTTGGGCTTATGATGCAATAACTCGCTTTTATTTACCAAAATTAGGTTGGTTTGATAGTTCTAGTTTAGGCGCATTTCGGATTATGGTTATCGGACTGATTTTAATGCTTTTGATGATTTGGCGACCTCAGGGTATTTTAGGGAAAAAAGAAGAATTGACTCTAGGAAAATAAAAATTTGACAAATTGACTATTATTTAAGATCGAAACATTATGGGTACTCAGATAGTTACGGGTGTAGCAGGGTTTATTGGTTCACATTTAGCAGAAGAGTTACTAAAAAAAGGTGATAAGGTTATTGGAATCGATCAATTTAATGATTATTACAGTCCCAAGTTTAAGCGGAAAAATCTTTCATATTTGCAAAAACAACCTTCTTTTGCGCTTTTAGAGGCAAATATCGAAGATTTAAATTGGCTTAGTCTTTTAGAAGGGATTGATGTCGTATTTCACCAAGCAGCACAAGCAGGTGTAAGAGCTAGTTGGGGCGAGTCATTTCGGCAATATACTGAAAAAAATCTTAACGCTACTCAAATTATCTTAGAAGCTGCTAAAAAAATGCCATCTCTTAAGCGAGTTGTTTACGCTTCTAGCTCTTCAGTTTATGGGAATGCAGCAACTATGCCTACACCTGAAACTGTTTGTCCCAAACCAGTGTCCCCCTATGGTATTACTAAGCTAGCAGCAGAACAGATGTGCCATGTTTACTATCGTAACTTTGGTGTCCCTGTGACCTCTTTACGCTATTTTACAGTCTATGGACCTCGTCAACGTCCTGATATGGCGTTTCATAAATTTTTTAAAGCTGCTATCGAAAATGAAGCGATATCAATCTATGGTGATGGGCAACAAACTAGGGATTTCACTTTCATTAGTGATATTGTTGCTGCTAATTTGGCTGCTGCTGATATTCCCGAAGCTGTAGGAGAAGTTTTCAATGTTGGTGGTGGGAGTAGAGTTGTTTTGACTGATATTTTGGAAACTATCGAAAAAATAATTGGTAAACGTATTATCAAAAACTATGGTGAACAAGCTAAAGGGGATGCACGGCATACTAGTGCAGATATTTCTAAAGCTCAAAAAATCTTAGATTATCGTCCTAAAATATCTTTAGAACAAGGATTAACTAAGGAGTGGCAATGGATTAAGAATTTATACTAAATATTAATGATCGGAAATAAAAATTTAAAAAACCTCAAGTTTTTGGTTTAATTAGATTGATCATAGCAAAATAAAAACAATTTGAAAAAAGATTTCGCAATTACTAAAGCTGTTGCTATCAATTAATTATTAATATTCAAATAGTTTAATTTTATTAACTTTAATCTATTTATTAAATGTTGCTTGGCAATTCAGGATTTGAGGTATAAGCTATAGCTAGATCGATATAAACTTAAAATTAATTGTTGAGATTTAAATAGGTATTTATCTATAGACTCAAACTAGATAACTAAGCTGAAAAAACTTAGATCGAGACTTGGAGAAGATATCGGTGTTAAAATCTCAACTAGAAAAAAATATTTTCTTCTGTCTTCACCATTGACTAAAAAGCTTAACCTCTAATTTTCTTTTGAGCTTAATGTCAAAAGCAATTAATTTGATCCCTTAAATCTATTGATTGATTAACACATCAGTTAAAATTCAAATTTTCTATTTTTCGATAACTGACTAATCTATCCAGTTTAATTACCATGAACGACCTCACCAAATCCACAGACTCTTTTAATTCTGCCACTGGTTATCCCTCTCATGAAGCAACACCGAGTTCTCAAAGTGAGGGGCTGACCCCTGCGCTCGTAGCAGGGGCTTGTACGCCCGGTCAAAATTTAATATCTCAACAGAAACTCCAACCTGATCCTGAAATACAGTCGCAATTATCTCTTGCAGCTTCAGAGACTTCTCAAAATATTGATTGGCAGCAGTTGGCACATAAATTACGAGACCACAATCGTAAACTGCTTAAAAAAGTATTTAGTCTAGAGCAAAATTTGATTGATGCGACTAATCAAGTTCGGCAACATCAAGAAATTGCTAGACAAGAAGAATTAACAATTACAGAACAAACCGAAAAACTAAATCATAGTCAAGAAGAAGTTGCTAATCTATTGCAACAACTAGAACAAGAACAGCAAGAAACTAGAAGTCAGCAAGTTTTAATCGAAAACTTATCGCTACAACTTAAAGCTTCTCAGGAGCAAACAGCTAAATTAGAAAGAGAATGTGCTGTTATTCAAGAAAACTACAATCAAAAGAATTACGAGGTATTGAGTCTGACAGAACAAAAAGAAGAACTAGAATCCCGCCTTTATCGTCAACAACAACATACTTTATACTATAAAGTAGCGTTAGAGAAATATACTAAAAGAGAAAAATCATCAGAGAAATTACCTGGGGTCAAACTTCCTGCTCAAATTGAAGAAGTAAGAGTCAGCGGTGTCGTCTCACGGTTGGGTCTCTCTGACGCAGTTGCAGCAGGCTCGACCTTGGCAAAGCGAAGTAGTTTCGACCATCAAGCAATTCAACCTTGGTCACACAATTATGAAGAATTGACGCAATCACAGCAGACTCCGATACAGAGTGGGGTTCTTGGCAAACAGGAAGACCAGAAGGTCACTCCGTCTTGTAAAGACAGAATACCTTTGCCCATAACTCATGATTTACCGAATGCTGCCCCTTTACCAGTAGATAAAATTGTCAGTGATTCTTCTGTCGCCGAAACTTTAGAAAAACCGAAAACTTCAGACTGGCCAGCACCAGAAATTGCTAATATATCCCAGAAAAAATCACCCAAATCTATTGCTGCAATTAAGTTACCCAAATTTCAGCAGTCTAGTAATCAGCAGAAAGAAGCTTATTGATTAAATCTTCTACTCCGCCTACAGGAATAATTGGAGTTTGCAATTTGTTACTAACAGCCTCTACTGTGATGTCGTCTAAAAACCTACTGTCATTATGTTTGAGCATTAGAGAGGGTAATAAAATAGCATCTCCCAAATCCTTTTGCGACAAGCCAGCTAGTAAGTCTTGTCCTGTCAGCAATCCTGTAACCGTTATTTCTTGTCCCCAATATTCACTACGTAAAGCCACTAAGTTAACTTCTAGTCCTACTACGGTATTTAATTGTGCGACTAGAGGTTGAAAAGCTTGTTCTACTGCGTTTCCTACTACCCAGGTAAAGCGACGTGATGCAACAATCTGGGACGGTAACATGGTCTTAGCTAAGGATTGAAACTCCTTAAGAAACAAACGAATTGACCCTACACCATTACCAATTTGAGGATAATTCTCATAGTGGGATTCTGGCGGTAATTCTTGTCGAGCAATTAGAAACCACTCATCAGCTAACCAAGCTACATTACTGCCAAACTGCTGTTGTAATTTAGTCTGTATTTGTTGTACTTGACTAATAATTTCCGTAGCTTTAGCCTGACTTACAGGGATTAGTTCATCTTTTGGAGGACGAAATCGAGTTAAACCAACAGGAACAACCGCTACCGAAGCCACAGTAGGAATGTCGCCAGTATGAAAAGAGGCTAAATCCAAGAGAGTTCTTTCTAAATGGTTGCCATCATTGATTCCAGGACAAACTACTACTTGCGCATGAATTTGTAAACGTCTAGTTTGAAACCAGCGCAACTGAGACATAATTTGTCCAGCGCGAGAATTTTTTAACAGGCGAATTCTCACATCGGGTTCGGTAGCATGAACTGATACATAAAGAGGCGATAAACGCATCTGTTCAATTCTGTGCCATTCTTTGTCCGTCAGATTGGTTAAAGTCAAATAGCTACCATAAAGAAAACTCAGACGATAATCATCATCTTTGAAATAAAGACTCGCTCTTTTTCCTGGGGGTTGTTGATCGATAAAACAAAAAGGACAACGATTGTTACATTGAATTAAGCCATCAAATAAGGCTGTCTCAAATTCTAAGCCCAAATCAGCATCATAGTCTTTTTCAATTTCTACTTGATGAATTGTTCCTGCTGTATCAACTACCTCAATGGTTAAATATTCATCGGCACATAGATACTGGTAGTCAATTAAGTCACGAAGAATAGTGCCATTAATCGATAAAATAGCATCTCCCGACTCAAAGCCAATTTCTGCGGCAATAGAATCAGATAGGACTCTGGTTATTTTGGCAGGTTTGATCGATACTTTACTCACTGTTCGCTCAAAATGGCAATTACTATATCTTGACAACAAAACTTAATTTTAAATCTATTGTGATTTAAGCTGCATAATTTTAAAGATATGACTACTTAGACTTAAGACTGCCTATAATAGTTGTCGCGATAAATTTTTAGATAGCTAGCTATGCAATATAAAGCGATAAGTAATTGGTTCAAGTCTTTTATCGGATGTTCTTTAAGTCTATTACTATGGGAGTTTAGTATTGTTAAAACTCAAGCACAATCAGCACCTAATCCCGATCACACGTTAGAATGCGAACTACTGGTAGTAGGAGGAGGTTTAGCTGGTGCTGCTGCTAGTTACGAAGCTTTACTTGCCGGCAAAACTGTTTGTTTAACCGAAATTACTGACTGGGTAGGAGGACAAATTTCTTCTCAAGGTACATCAGCACTAGACGAACGAACCACCCAGCGATCGCTCTTATTTTATCCTCGTGGTTATCTAGAATTACGAGAACGCATTGAACGGTTTTATGGCGAACTCAACCCTGGAGATTGTTGGGTGAGTGAATCGTGTTTTTTACCCGAAGATGCCGATCAGATCTTGTTGCAACAACTAAAAGATGCTGCAACTAAAGGTAACGGAACTTTACACTGGCTTCCCTCTACAGTAGTCAAAGAATTAGATATTGAAGGTAATGAAATTGTCAGTGCGACTGCGATTCAACATTCTCCCCAACCAGAAAAACCGCTACTTAATACTTATCCTCTGTCTCGCACCATTGAAGATGCTTATACTTACGAAGATTCTAACTTACTACAAAAGGAGATTATTCGGCTAGTTCCGCCTCAAACCACTCAAGATTGGTATGTGATAGAAGCTACTGAAACAGGAGAAATTATCGCCCTAGCAGATGTGCCTTATCGTTTGGGAATCGACCCGATATCTCATTTAGAACCTTCTGCTTCTAGTACGACTAACGATCCTTACTGTACTCAAGGATTTACCTATACTTTTGCGATGGAAGCGACAGCAGAACCACAAGAGCATATTATGCCTCCATTTTATCTGCAACATAATGAGTATTATAGTTATGAACTAGAAAGACTAGCAGATTTTGATTTAGTTTTTACTTATCGGCGGATTTGGAGTCCTCAAACAGGGGAGCCAAAAACCTTTGGTGGGATTAATTTTACGACTCCTACTCCTGGAGATATTTCGATGCAAAACTGGACTTGGGGCAATGATTATCGTCCAGGAACAGCCCAAGACAATTTAATCTATACTCGTCAACAACTACAGGCTGAAGGTCAATTACAACCAGGAGGTTGGTTAGGAGGATTACGGACTGAAACTCTGAGAAAGGGAGAAGAACACGCTTTAGGTTACTTTTACTGGTTGGTCGAAGGGACAACCGATTCTCAGTTGGGAGAAGGAGTCAAACAACCTAACCCGAATAATCGCTTGTTAGTCGGCTTAGATTCACCAATGGGTACAGCCCATGGTTTATCAAAATACCCTTATATGCGAGAAGCAAGAAGAATTATCGGCAGAAAATATCCTGGTTATTCTAGGGGTTTTAGCATTAATGAAGTTGATATTTCTCGTCGTAACTATCGGGATGAATATTATCAAACTAATCTCGATCCTGTCACTTATCGGCAGTTGTGGTCGGTTATTGACGGGCTAGAAGCAGCAGTTAATAAAGATATAGACATTGAACAATTAGAAAGACGTACTCGCTCGACAATTTATCCTGACTCAGTAGGAATTGGCCATTACGCCATTGATTTTCATCCCTGTATGACTGAGTATCCAGCAGAAAAACCAGGTAACACCGAGCGAGAGGGAGAAAGAAGAGGTGCGGGTCAGGCTTATCCTTTTCAAATCCCATTAAGAGCGATGATTCCTCAAGAAATCGATAATTTGATTGTGACAGGAAAAAGTATTGCTACTAGTCACATTGCAGCAGCAGCCTATCGAGTTCACTCTTTTGAATGGTCATCTGGTGCAGCAGCAGGAATGGTAACTGCTTATGCTTTAGATAATGACATCATGCCCTATGAACTGATTGATGAATCTTATCTCAAAGAGACACAATTGCAGTTATTACAGAAAAAGTTGAATGCTTCAGGTAATCCGACAGCTTTTCCTGATACTTCGATTTTTAATCAGGATTGGGAAGATTGGCAATAAATTTAGCTTCAAGATCATCTACCGTAATACGACGGAGTTTCCCAGGACTTTGTCAACCACAAAATCTTGAGTTATCAGCTTCTGTCGTATTACTCTTGATAACTATACGCCTCGTTTTAAAGCAATTTCTACTTGTTTAAACTCTTGCGCCAAGCGATTTTTGAGTTTATCTGGCAGAGGGCGATTCCCATAAGAGCTATAATAACCAGCTATAGCATTTAAAGCGGTTTGCATCGTCGTAAAAGAACGCAATCCTGCGGTTTTATTATTACGTCGATAACGAGAAGCATAATCACTAATCTGTTGCCGGACTAAAGTTACGGTATCTTTTTTATCGGGGGCATCACTAGGTAAAGCGATCGCAGTTCGGACATTTTCCATGACTGTCAAGGTATCTTGACTATAGTTACCACTAAGTCCCGAAGGATTGGACGTACAGCTTACTAATCCGATAGCAACCACTAAGACAAGAGCTAGTAAGCGAGATAGGAAATTTTTAAAAAACATGATTTTCATCTATAGTCTCTGGTTGAACTTATCCTATCAAGAATCGGAAAATAGCAATACTAGATAAAATCAATAATTTAGCAAATGCCAAACCTAAGCTAATTTTCCTTCAATCAGAGCATTAAATCCATAAATAGTCCGACTGCCACCATAGGCGACTAATTCTACTGCTTTTTCATCGCCAGGTTCAAACCGTACTGCTGTTCCTGCTGGAATATTTAATCTCATCCCTTGAGTTACTTCGCGCTCAAACTGTAAAGCTTGATTAACTTCATAAAAATGGAAATGAGAGCCGACTTGAATCGGGCGATCGCCTGTATTAGCGACGGTAATTGTCATAGTATCTCGCCCGACATTAAGTTCAATGTCTCCTGGTTGGGTAATTATTTCTCCTGGGATCATAGTTTTTGGTTAGTAGTTAGTTGCTGATTACTGAATTGGGTGATGCACTGTAACTAATTTAGTGCCATCAGGAAAGGTCGCTTCTACTTGTACTTCGAGGATCATTTCGGGGACACCTTCTAAAACTTCATCTCGACTCAAAAGAGTTGTACCATAGCTCATTAGTTCCGCGACGGTTCTGCCTTCTCTCGCACCTTCTAAAATAGCAGCGGAAATATAGCCTACTGCTTCAGGATAGTTGAGCTTGAGTCCTTTGGCTTTGCGTCTTTCTGCGAGTAAACCTACTGTAAAGATGGTTAGTTTATCTTGTTCTTGCGGTGAAAGTTTCATCCCTGATTTTTAGCCATAGTTTTTGCTCTGTTGCTATTTTTAGCTGAGAAATATCAGATCTTCTCAAGATATCGGATTTTTTTAATTTCGCAACTAAATTTCACTTCACATAACTCAACAATTGCAACAGACTAGCGATCCCTCCTGCAATGGTAAGCTAGCAATTGCCCTCAAAAAAAAATATTATCAGAAGGATTTACTAGAATGACTGATTTAACCGAAACTCCCCTACTTTTGAGAGCAGCAAGAGGGGAAGTATTAGAACGTCCTCCTGTTTGGATGATGCGTCAAGCAGGTAGATATATGAAAGTTTATCGCGACTTGCGGGAAAAGTATCCTGGATTTCGGGAGCGTTCAGAAAATCCTGAAATTGCCATTGAGATTTCCCTACAACCTTGGAGAGCCTTTCAACCTGACGGGGTGATTATGTTCTCGGATATTTTGACTCCTTTACCTGGTATTGGCATTGATTTTGATATTGTCGAGAGTAAAGGTCCTTTATTTGACAAGCCGATTCGGACTCAAGCACAAATTGATCGCCTTCAACCCCTCAATCCTGAAAAATCGCTGCCGTTTATTAAAACTATACTCCAAACTTTGCGCTCAGAAATTGGCAACAAATCAACCCTGTTAGGTTTTGTTGGTGCGCCTTGGACACTAGCAGCTTATGCTATTGAGGGAAAAAGCTCGAAAAACTACGCGGTGATTAAGGGAATGGCGTTTAATGAACCTGCAATGTTGCATCAGTTTTTGAGTAAAATCGCTGATGCGATCGCCACTTACGTTAAATATCAAATCGATTGTGGAGCGCAAGTAGTACAAATGTTTGATTCTTGGGCAGGAGAATTAAGCCCCCAAGATTATGAAACTTTTGCTCTACCCTATCAACAGCAGGTAGTGCGTCAAGTTAAAGCAACCCATCCTGATACGCCTTTGATTCTTTACATTAGCGGTAGTGCGGGAGTGTTAGAAAGAATGGGTAAGTCAGGAGTAGATATGATCAGTGTCGATTGGACAGTAGATATGGCAGAAGCCAGACAAAGACTCGGTAAAGAGATGAAGGTACAAGGGAATATCGATCCTGGAGTTTTATTTGGTTCTCATGACTTAATTCGCGATCGCATTATCGATACCATCCGTAAAGCAGGAAATCGCGGACATATCCTGAATTTGGGACATGGGGTACTAGTAGGAACACCTGAAGATAATGTGCGGTTCTTTTTTGAGACGGCAAAACAAGCAGATCGTTTATTAGCTTCGGTATAAGGTTGCGCAATATTGGGATATAGGTATTATAAGGTTTAGCTTATTGCCTATTTCCTCTTCTTATGAAACAAATCTTGATCACTGGTGCAACTGGTTGCATTGGTCAGTATATTGTTGAAATTTTCCGTAAAAATCCCAATTACGAACTGTATCTTTTAGTAAGAAGTCCTGAGAAAATTCCTCAAGCCTGGAAGAATAATGCTTTGATTCATATTTTACTCGGAGATTTAAAAGATATTGAATCTTATAGTGACTTGTTGCTAAAAGAAATTAATGTGGCAATTTTAATTGCTACTTCTTGGGGCGGAGCTAAGGAAGCTTATGATATTAATGTGAGCAAAACTTTAGCTCTGCTCGATATGCTCAATCCGAAAATATGTGAGCAGGTATTATACTTTTCAACTGCTAGTATTTTAGACCGCAATAACAATTTATTAATCGAAGCTAGTGAGTTTGGTACAGATTATATTAGAACTAAATATCAATGTTTATCTCAGTTATCGCGGTTGGCAATAGCAGATAAAATTGTTGCTTTATTTCCGACTTTAGTATTTGGTGGCGACCATAAAAGTAAACCTTTATCACATCTTTCTTCAGGTTTACCAGAAATTATTCAATGGCTAGATTTAATTAGTTGGTTTAGAGCGGATGGTAGTTTTCACTATATTCATGCTCAAGATATTGCTCAGGTTGTCAATTATGTGGTAGAGCATCCAGAAGTTAAACATGAATTTGACAACTCGGATAAACTAATTAAATATCTAGTTTTAGGCAACTCTAGGATCACAGTTAATAAGGCGATCGCCGAAATTTGTCAATATTTTGATAAACAGATTTATTTACGGATTCCGCTTTATCTTTGGTTGGCAAATATTTTAATTAAGCTATTTCGGATTCAGATGGATTCTTGGAGTTATTTCTCCTTAAATTATCGTCATTTTACTTACCAAAATCCCATAGCCCCTGCTAGCTTTGGCTTAAATAATTACTGCTCTAACATTAGCGATCTGATGCAAGTTTCGGGGTTTTAATTAAAGTAAGTTTATTTAAGTCTTGGCACAAAAAACCATGAATAAAGCAGCTTTATTCGCGATCGCTATATTTGTTCTCGGCTATGGCTTAATTTCTCGCAGGTTAGAAAAGAGTATCGTGACTCCACCGATGGCTTATGTTACCTTTGGCTTATTAATTAGTTCAAGTTTCTTAGGGTTAGTCAGAGATGTTAGGGTAACTAACGAAGTAATTAGAATTTTAGCGGAAATTACCCTAACGATAATTTTATTTACCGATGCCTCCAGAATTAAACTAAAGCAGTTACGCCAAGAATATAATATCCCCCTGCGGTTACTTAGTATTAGTTTGCCTGTAAGTATTATTTTAGGTACAGTTCTCGCGATGTTGTTATTTCCTACAGAGTTAAACATTTGGGAAGCAGCAGCCCTGGGGACAATTCTCGCACCGACAGATGCAGCATTGGCTCAAGCCGTAGTTAATAGTTCTCGTGTACCTATTTGTATTCGCCAAGGAATTAATATTGAAAGTGGGTTGAATGATGGGATCTGTTTACCAATTCTCTTATTCTTTATTTCTTTAGCAGAAGCAAGTCAACCAGTTGATTTACCGACACTGACTTATTGGCTGACTTATACTGGCAAAGAAATTATTTTGGGTGCAGCAATGGGTCTAGGATTAGGCTATTTTGGCAGTAAGCTGATTACCAAAAGTGTTCAAAGCCAATGGATGAATACTTCTTTTGAAGATTTATCAGCCTTGGGATTGTCAATCTTAGCTTATACTGGAGCGGAGTTAATTGGTGGTAACGGCTTTATTGCTGCATTCTGTGCTGGATTTACTTTAGGTAATATCGCAACAAAATCAATTGTGCAGTGCTTGCATGAATTTGGTGAAGCAGAAGGACAATTACTGACTTTAATCTCTTTTTTACTCTATGGTGCGGTGATGGTTATCCCCGCTGTTACCGCAGCAACCTGGCAAATTTGGTTGTATGGCATTGGCATTCTCCTGATTATTCGGTTAATCGGGGTTGCGATCGCTGTAAGCAGTTTAAAACTACAACTAGAAAGTATTTTTTTTGTTGGTTGGTTCGGTCCTAGAGGTATCGCCTCAATTATTTACGGAATCTTAATCGTTGAAAGAGAGAATTTTCAGGGTAGTGAATTAATCTTTACCGCGATGGTAGTTACAGTACTGATCAGCATTTTTGCCCATGGTTTAACTGCTTTTCCTGGGGCAAAATGGTACGCTAAGCGTATTTCAGATAAACACGAGATGCATGATCGTATGCCTGAAATGATTACAGCAGAAGAAGTACCCGTTCGCTTACCTTGGCGAGAGTAAAGTCACGATTATTAGCTAGATAAATATTTTTGTAACAATAATTGGAGTTTTTCTTTGGTTGCAGCAGGCGCTAAATCTAGAGAAGTGAGAATCGCGTATTTTAGGGCAGAATGAGCGATCGATTCAGGAGGATTGCTACTAAGTCTTTTAACGGTTTCTTGAATCACTTTTTGGGCATTAACACTATTGCGCTGTAAGTTACCAATCACCATTTCGACTGTGACACTATCATGATCCAGATGCCAACAGTCATAATCAGTAACTAAAGCCAGAGTCGCATAGGCAATTTCGGCTTCTCTAGCTAATTTGGCTTCTGGTAAATTGGTCATGCCGATAACCGTGGCATCCCAACTTCGATACATCTTAGACTCCGCTTTAGTCGAAAAAGCTGGTCCTTCCATACAGACATAAGTACCACCGCGATGTAAATTAACTTCTGGTAATTTTAAAGAGGCGATCGCCTCAGCGACAATACTAGCTAGGCTAGTACACACAGGATCGCCAAAGGCAATGTGAGCTACTATTCCTTCCCCAAAGAAAGTTCCAATCCGGTTTCTAGTGCGATCAATAAATTGATCGGGAACAACCATGTCTAAAGGTTTAACTTCCGCTTTGAGAGAGCCTACCGCAGAAGCAGAAATGATATACTCGACTCCTAACTGTTTCATCCCGTGGATATTAGCCCGAAATGGTAACTCGGAAGGAAGTAAATGATGATTTCGCCCATGGCGCGCTAAAAAAGCGACAGTAGTACCCTCTAGTTTACCGACAATAAAAGCGTCGGAAGGTGAGCCAAAAGGAGTATCTAACTTGATTTCTTCAACTTCTTTGAGGGCATCCATTTTATACAAACCACTACCGCCAATGATGCCGATTTTTGCTTGGGTCATAATTACTGTTTAGTTTTGTAGAATTGCGCAAATATCCAACTAATTATTTTAGAATAGCGAAGCCAGATTAATTAAGATTTATGGCGTTGCTGAATCCAGGGATGATTCTATCGTTAAAACGATTGAGTAGATCGATTAAAAAGCTAATAGCTAATAGCCAATAGCTATTAGCTACGAACAAATTACCTTTCGATTTCATACTTCAAATCAGCAACGCCAGATTTATTTTAGAGAAATCTTGTCTTAAAAATCTTAAATTAATTAGCAAAATAGTTAAGTACCTTTTAAACTAAGGATTAGTTTGAGAAAATTACAAAATTATGCGAATTAATCGATGGCAGAAAAGTTTAGGTTTTTTGGCTAGTGCTTTAATCAGTTTACTAGTTATTATTGGTTGGCAAAATTATGCTACGGCACAAAAAAATCCCCTGACTTTAGAAACAGCTTTACTAAGTTTAGAGCAAGTAGGTGATGGAATTTATGCTTTGATTTCCGATACAGATTATCCACCAGAAAGTGAAAATATTGCTATATGCAATGCAGGAATTATTATTGGAGATGATGGAGTTGTAGTCATCGATCTTTTTCAAAATGAAGCTTTAGGAAACTTACTTTTATCAGAAACCAAGAAATTAACCGACTTACCAGTTAAGTATGTAGTTAATACTCATTTTCATTTCGATCATACAGGAGGAAATAAAGCGATTAAGTCTCAAGAAATTCCGCTGATTGGCAGAGGAACAATTCGCGAAGCTATGTTGACCAAAAACCTCGAATATGAGCCTAGCCCTACTCCTCCTGAGATTATAGTTTTTGATGATAGCAAAATTTGGTTAGGAGAACGGGTTATTGAATTAGAAGTAGTAGAAGGGCATTCTGGCGGTACAGATATTATTGCCTATATTCCTGATGCTAAAGTATTGTTTGCAGGTGATATTTTATTCAATCAAAAATTTCCCTATATTGCCGACGGAAATCTTAAAACATGGCAACAAACTTTAGCTGATTTAAGTGAAAAATATAGTGATGCGACTTTTGTTCCTGGACATGGTAAAGTCACCGACAAGAGTTCGCTCTTAGCTCTAAAAAATTACTTAGATGAGTTAGAATCAATGGCTCTTAAATGGCAACAATTGGGTTTATCAGAAGCAGCAGCAATTGAAAGTGCAGAAACTATCCCTGCTGACTATCAAGATTACCGATTTAAAGCTTTGTATCCTAGTAATCTTCAAACTGCTTATCAACAAATTACCCAGCAATAATAAATATTTTGCTCAAGTTACAGTGAACAATTAAGATCGTTATTTTGATTCTCTTGAAAATTCTCCAACGCTGGTGGCGATCGCCTCAAAAATATAATCATATATACTGGCTGTTTTTTATAATTTGGATTTCCATAATTAGCTTTACTGCTTTTTTATGGCATTTAGGAAGTACTGGTTTAGTTGATGAAACTGAGCCTTTATTCGCCGAAGCAGCCCGTCAAATGACAGTAACAAATAATTGGATAACACCTTATTTTAATGAAGCAACTCGCTTTGATAAACCACCTCTAATCTATTGGTTAATAGCAGTTGGTTATAAGTTTCTAGGCGTTAATGAGTGGGCGGTACGTTTACCTTCTGCACTATCGGCGATCGCCTTGGTTGTCTTAGGCTTTGTTACTTTAAAAAACTTCGGAATTACTAATATTAATTCCAAAATTACTGAGCCAGAAAAACAAAGACAATTATGGCTATCTGCTGGGATTGGTAGTGCTTTAATTGGTCTAAATCTTCAGACAATTATTTGGGGACGGGTTGGAGTTTCTGATATGCTCTTAAGTGGTTGTATGAGCAGTGGTTTATTTTGTTTTTTTTGGGGATATACTACTGAAAAACCTGATGGTAAATTAATTTGTCGTAATTTAAATGCCATAATCGTTGAACAGTTAAAATTACCTAACAAATGGTATTTAGTTTTTTATATTTTAACAGGATTAGCTGTATTAACTAAAGGTCCTGTGGGCATTGTTTTACCTGTCTTAATCGTTAGCTGTTTTTTAGGATATGTAAATCAGTTTTGGTCAGTAGTTAAAGAGATTAAGTTACTATGGGGAACAGCTATTTTTTTATTTATTACTGTTCCTTGGTATGTATTAGTAACTCTAGAAAATGGTCGAGCTTATCTTGATTCTTTTTTTGGTTATCATAATTTAGAGCGCTTTACTGATGTAGTGAATGGTCATGATGCTCCTTGGTATTTTTATTTAATAATTATCTTAATTTTATTTGCTCCTTGGTCAGTTTATTTACCGTTAAGTATTATGCGATCGCGGTGGTGGCAATATAATTATTGGCGCAGACAACCCAGACAGTATCACCTGAAAATTTTTGCTTTTTGGTGGTTTATTTGTATATTTGTTTTCTTTACTATTTCTGTTACTAAATTGCCTAGCTATGTATTGCCTCTAATTCCTGCTGCTGCTATTTTAGTTGGGTTATTATGGAGTGAGGCGATCATCAATCAAAAATTAACAAGACCAAACCTAGATCGAGGATTATTTATTAGTATTATCGCTAATTTATTACTAGCTTTACTATTAGCAATTGCCTTTTATCTCAGTCCCAATTTTATTGGTAACGATCCTGCGATTCCGAAGTTAAATCGCTTAGTTGCTGCTACAGGATTTACGATTAGAAGTACAGTAGTTTGGGGGATAATAGGAATTGCGATCGCTTTTTGTTTAACTCAACTTAAATACTGGCGTTGGATTATCGTAATTAATTTAATTGGGTTTTTAGTTTTTATTAGTGTTGTCTTAATTCCTATTGCTTTTTTTGTTGATACTCACCGTCAGTTACCATTACGAGAAATTGCCAATGATCTTAGTCAATTGCAACAACCAGAAGAGCCAATTGTGATGGTTGGGTTCAAAAAACCTAGTTTAGTTTTTTATAGTCAAAAACCAATTTTATTTTTTAGAAAGAATTCGCGATATGAAGAATATTGGGCGAGTAATCAAGCTAACATTGATTCGGAAACCAGTTTAGTAATCGGTCGTGAAAAAGAACTCAGAGAAATTGCGAATCTTCAACCAACAAATTATCAGAAACTTAGTCAACACTCAGTTTATAAATTAGTTAGAATAAATCTTAATTAAGTCTTAGTGACTTTCGCCAAAGTATTTGAGGTTTCTGTGTTATTTTGGCGAACTTCTAGCATCATCTGGCTAATTTTTTCCGAGATTTTTTTATTATTATCAACAGACCACCAATCATAAAGAAAAATCTCTACTGGTCGCCACATAGCAACCCAACCAATGATTACTAAACCTTCTTGAAAAATATGAGTTAAAGTTCCATTAGCTAGCCAATTAGTAAATTCATTAATACTTATACAAGTAAACAAAAAAGTCAGACCGACAATTAGAGAATTACGACCTTGACGTAAGATAGTTCGTTGTTCTTTTTCCGCTCTTTCTTTACGATAATCAAAGTAATTATGGATAGCTTCAGGTAAAATTTGCTTGGCTTTTTCTAACTTGTTTTGAGGTAGATAAAAAACTAATTTTAAGGGAGTTTTAAGCGAAAACTCTTTGACGGATTGAATAATATAACTCTCTACTTCGTCATCTAAATCTTTTTCGATAAAAGGAGAAGGATCAAAAGAATTAAATAATTGTTCAATGCTATGTAATTTTACTTCAATTAAGTAAGTTTTACCTTCACTGTGATAATAATCGCGTAATTTATTCATTTTTAAACTTAGTTTTAGAAAACTAAATAATTACTTAGTTAAAATTCTCAACTATTTATCCCTATCACCTATTCTTGTTGACTACGCCACCATCCGACAACTAATTTGATTTCGTTATAACTATAACTTTCTCCTAAAGCATCTTTAAGAGTTTTAAGAGATTTATCACCATATTGAGCGATCGCATTTAAGATGACTTTTTGAAGATCAGAAGCCACTAATTTATTTAACGCTACAGGTTGATTCATTGCTAATAGTTCGCTGAGATGAGTGCAAATTGTACTGACAGCAAAGCCTCTTTTTTGCGCAATTTCTGTTACAGATAAACCCTGTTGATGTAATTGTAAAGTCTCCATTTGACTTTTAGATGGTAAGGGTTTGGGTAACTCCTGCGATCGCGTAAAATCTTGAATTATCGCTAAAAACTTTTCGCCATATTGTTGTAGCTTGTAGTTATTAACTCCAGAAATTTTGGCAAACTCTTTTGTATTTTGGGGTTGGAGTTGCGCCATTAATTTTAAACTAGAATCGGCAAAAATTACATAGGGCGGAACAGCCTGTAAGTCGGCAATTTGTTTGCGTAATACTTTTAATTTTTCGTAGAGAATTTCGGCTTCAGCTTGACGAGGATGATAATCAGCATCGCCACGGGATTTGTGTTGCTGGTTAACCGCAATTTTAACTGCTCGCTGTTTTTTTAAAATCTCCCAACTTTTTTTGTTTAGTCGCAGAATACGATAGCCATCATTAGTTTCTCCTAATAAACCTTGATGCAAGAGAGAGCGTCCTAACATTTTCCATTCCGCGATGCTGCGATTTTGACCAATCCCATAGGTAGATAATAAATGATGTCCGTATTGTTGAATCTTCTTTTTTCTCGACCCTCTTAAAACATCTATAATATGGGTCATGCCAAATCTTTCGCGACAGCGAGCCACACAAGAGAGAAACTTTTGCGCCTCAATCGTCCAATCTTCAACAGGCTTGGGGTTAAGACAATTATCACATTTACCGCAATTGCCTGGAAATCTCTCGCCAAAATAGCGCAAAATAATTGTACGACGACAATCAGTTCCTTCTGCATAATCTATGACTTGATTGAGTTGTTGACGCGCAATTCTTTGCTCGTTGGGATCGGGTTTTTGTTCGATTAGATAGTCAATTTTTTTGAGATCGCCAAAGCTAAAAAATAAGATAGATTTAGCTGTTTCGCCGTCTCTTCCCGCTCTTCCCGACTCCTGATAAAAGCTTTCTAAACTTTTAGGAATATCGTAGTGAAATACAAACCGGACATCGGGTTTATTAATTCCCATCCCAAAAGCAATAGTGGCGACAATGACTCTTACATCATCTCTGAGAAACCGAGTTTGATTTTTAGAACGATCACCATCACTGATTCCAGCATGGTAAGGTAAAGCATTAATGCCATCATGTTTGAGTTTTAAAGCAATTTCTTCGACGCGACGGCGACTTAGACAGTAAACGATTCCCGCGCCAGATTCTTGGCGAATCGCTTTTAGTAACTGGTAATAACTATTTTTTTCTTTAGTTTTTACTTCGTAATGTAAATTCGGACGGTTAAAACTCGCAAGATGAACCTGCGGTTGGCGTAATTCCAACTGTTGAATAATATCTTGCTGGACTCTTTTCGTAGCCGTAGCGGTCAGAGCTAAAATTGGTACTTGGGGGTATTGTCTGCGTAACTGTTTGAGTTGGCGGTATTCAGGACGAAAATCGTGTCCCCACTCTGAAACACAATGAGCTTCATCAATAGCGATCGCACTTATGCCAATACTGTGAGAAATCTGTGCTAAAAAATTACCAAACTTAGAATTTAGCAATCTTTCAGGTGCGACATAAAGCAGCTTAATTTTACCTGCGAGAATTGCTTGCTGACGTGATCGCTCTTCGGGATAAGATAGAGTACTGTTGAGAAAAGTAGCACCAAGCCCATTATCTTGGAGTGCATCTACTTGGTCTTGCATCAAAGCAATCAACGGCGATACTACAATTGTCAAGCCCGACTTGAGTAAAGCAGGTAACTGAAAACATAAGGACTTTCCGCCACCTGTGGGCATTATAATCAATAAATCTCGATCTGCGATCGCATTTTGAATAATTTCTTTTTGTCCAATGCGAAAACTATCGTAGCCAAAAAAATGTTTTAAAGCTGCTTCTAGAGAACTAAACATTAACTAATAAAAGATTAATTTTGTCGATCTTAAATCAAATTAGCCCACAGCTTGAAGCTAATTATTGGCAGTTAATCACAAAAAAAAGCACACCTGTAATGATGTACTTAGATAAAATAGATTACCGAGTTAATAGTGATGCAACCATAGCTTATGCTCACTAACTATATAATTCCACAAAAAGTCTAAAATATTCACATCTTCATCAAAAATTTGTCTAAGCTAAATTGGAATAGAATAACTCTCGAAATCATAGTCAGTCAACCGCGGTTCTACTAGTTTGGGTTTGATTTCTTGAATTTCTCTATTTGTCAAACAATCGATCACAGCTTCCGAAACCAGAATACTATTGGGTTGGGCTGCTTCTTGCAATCGGGCTGCAATATTCACGGCTTTGCCAATGGCAGTATAATCTTTTCTTTGCTTTCCGCCAAACATTCCGACAACAGCCAAACCTTGATGAATTCCACAGCGGATTTTTAAAGTAGGAAGCTTTTTTTGTGCCAAAATTCCTTTAGTTTGCCATCTTTGATTAAGCTCACTCAAAGCAACTTGCATCGCTTTTGCTGTTTGAATCGATTTAATCGCTTGCTCCCGACAGGATAATTCTTCTGGTGCGCCAAATAAAGCCATAATGCCATCGCCAATAAACTTATCGACTGTACCACCTAGCTCAAATATAGCTGTAGTCATAGCTTCTAAATATTCATTAAGTAACTCAGCTAAAATTGCCGACTCTAATTGACTGCATAAATAAGTAAAGCCAACTAAATCACAAAATAAAATCGTAACCAGATAGGGTTCTGGATTTAAGTCGAGAGCTAACTGTCCAATTGCTGCTTTATTAACTATCGCCTCTGGTAAAAATCTTTTTAATATCGCTTCTGTTAAATAAGTGTTGAGTTGCTTAACTCTTTGTTCACTAACTTGTAACTGTTTAGCTTGTCTTCTCGTAGTTTCGTAGAGTCTAGCTTGCTGAACTGCGATCGCAGCTTGGGCAGCTACGGCTTCCGCTAATTCAATTTCTGAGTTACACCAAATGCGAGCTTTGGCTGACTGTCTCAGAGTCAGACTACCCATAATCTCACCATCGATCACCAAAGGCACAATTAATAAAGCTCTAGAAGTAGAGTGCCAAGGTAGTTCGTATCTAGCTAAATCTTGATGTTGACTGAGATCGTTGAGATATACCGTGGCTTGAGTGGCGATTAATTTTTGTAAGATCGGATTTTCCACAATCGGAACGAGAGAAATCGTCGCTCTTTGCCAATTTCTGGTTTCCTGGGGAATCAGCCTCGTTTCTTGAGGATTATAAAGGGCGACACACTTAACAAAGCGATCGTGTTTTGTCCACAGTGACAAGATGCAACTATCTACTTCTAAGACTTGACCGATTTCTTGCACAATCGTGTTAAAAATCAACTGTGGCTCTAGACTCGAACGAATTGCCGTCGTAATGCGATTAATCGTCGCTTCTCTTTGGGCTAAAGCCCGCATTCCTTCATAAGCTCTAACTTGGGCGATCGCAGAAACCGCTTGCGTTACCATCATCATGGCGATATTTAATTCTTCAGGTTGCCAAGAATGAGCTTGATAACAATGATGAAGAGTGAGTGAAGCAGTTAAATCTTTTTGGTTGATTAACGGAATTGACAGACTCGAACGAATCGTCGCTAATTTATCAGCTACATCTGCTTGTAGGTTAGTTTGACACTGCTTTTGCCACTTCAAATCTCTGGCTAGATCGTTAACTATCTGAATTTCCTCTGTTAATTGTACGGTCAACTTCAGCAGTTCTAGCTCTAAAACTTCGAGAGTTTCTTTTTGATAGACAAAATACTGCTGGCGAAATTGCGGTAGTCCATCATAAAACAAAATAACAATATCAACTCTGAGAACTTGCCCAATAGTATCAACAATATTTTGACAAATATTTTCCCAAGATAAATTATCTAATTTGACACACTGAAATTCTGAAAATCCTGGCAAAGCACTTTCCTCCCTCCCGATGTAGATCAAGACAAGATAGACGGAGTGAACCCTCGTCTATGATTTTTAACATAGTTAGCAGCTTCGCGATTTTGAGGACAGCCCCTCAGCTTGCTTTGATTTTCTCAAAAACACTTCTTTAATATGCCCAAACTGCCAGCAAAAAGTGCATTGCTTTTCAGAAAGAATTACAATAGGTAAAACAATTTTTTCGTTAGTCTTTTGTTTGATGCAGGATAAATCAACAGCTAGCAATTTAAAACAGCAATCAGACATCCTAATTATTGATTCTGCATCAACGCAACATATCAAAGGGATCACAGATGTATTAGTTGGCAGTTTTTATAATTTTCCCGAAATCTTCAATTGGATGTATCCCTTAATTAAACTCACGATTACCGAAGACTTGCGTTATCGTCTTCGTTATCATTCTCCTCTGTACTGTTGTCTCATTGCTCTTGCCAAGGAAGCTCCTGAACCCGAAATTATTGGCACAGTAGAAATTGCCCTTAATTCGGCTTTTTGGTCTGCTAAACCGCAATATCCTTATATTTCCAACCTCGCAGTTAAAGATTCTTATCGCCGTCGCGGAGTTGGCAGCAAACTACTAGAAAAATGCGAACAAATTGCTTTAAATTGGGGATATCGAGAAACTCGACTTCATGTTTTACCGCAAAATAGTTCCGCCCGCCAACTCTATCTCACCAGTGGCTATCAAGTATTAACTGTCGAAACTAGTTGGAGTGGTTTATGGATTCAAGATTCTCGACGGTTATTCTTGGGCAAAAAGTTAGTTTAAAAATTATCGTTCAAGGTTTTCCCAATAACCGCTCTAACTCTAACTCTGCTAAATAATCGACAGTCCAGTTAGCACGTCTTTGTAACAGATGAAGCGGATAAGTATTAGCAATTCCTACTACAGGAATACCAGCTTTTTTGGCAGCTTCGATCCCTGGATAACTATCTTCAATTGCCAAACATTCGTCAGGTTGTAATTGAAGTTGCTCAACGGCTAATAGATAGCCTTCTGGTTCGGGTTTACTCTTAGTAATATCATCTCCTCCGACAATGACCGAAAAATAGGACTTAATCCCAGACTTTTCTAGAACTACGGCGACTTCGCTACGTAAAGCACCAGTGACTAGAGCGATCGCCACTTGCTGCTGATGCAACTTTGCTAAAAAGGCTTTAATCCCTGGATAAATCGGCAAATTCGCCAAATTAGCTAATTTTTGCTGATATGCCTGAGTTTTTTGCTGAATTAATTTATCAAGGTATTGATCGGAAACGACTCTACCCCGTTGCGCCAAAATATCTCTTAAACAAGCGCGATCGCTTCTTCCCAAACATAAGGTTTGAAACTCATCTACTACAGGGCGTAAGTTCTCACTAATTAAGATATCTGCGATCAATTCCCGATGAATCCACTCATCATTAATAATTACACCGTTGAAGTCCAATAAAACAGCTTTTAAAGTCATTTCTTACTTAAAAGTAATATATACAACTATCTGGAACAGGTTTTTGATAAAATCTTAGAGAAACATTACAAAATATTAACAAAATTCTTAAATGAAATTACTAGTAGTCGGTGCTACTGGCACTCTTGGCAGACAAATCGTGCGTCATGCTCTCGATCGAGATTACAAAGTACGGTGTTTAGTTCGTAATCTAAATAAAGCTTCTTTTCTCAAAGAGTGGGGTGCAGAAGTCGTTAAAGGAAACATTTGTGAGCCAGAAACTATTACTCCTGCTTTAGAAGGGATCGACGCAGTTATCGATGCTGCAACTACTAGAATTACTGATACGCTGCGAATTCAAAAAGTTGACTGGGAAGGTAAAGTTAATCTGATTCAGGCGGTTCAAGCTGCGGATATTGACAGATACATCTTTTTCTCAATTATTAATGCCGAAGCTCATCCTCAAGTTCCTTTAATGGATATCAAACACTGTACCGAGCTTTTCTTGCAAGAATCGGGCTTAAACTATACAACTTTCAAGCTCGCAGGCTTTATGCAGGGTTTAATTGCTCAATATGCTATTCCGATCTTAGAAAATCAGGTAGTTTGGGTAAGTGGTGAAAATACTCCTATTGCCTACATGAATACCCAAGATATTGCCAAATTTGCGATTCGGGCTTTAGAAATACCAGAAACCCAAAAACAAACTTATCCTCTAGTGGGTACTAGAGCCTGGGGTGCTTATGAAATAATTAATCTTTGTGAAAGATTAGCGCAACAAGATGCGAGGATTTCTACCGTATCATTGACTGTATTACGTCTGATGCGCCGAATAACTCGTTTCTTTGAATGGGGTCAAAATACTGCTGATCGTTTAACTTTTGCCGAAGTTTTAGCTAGTGGTAAACCTTTGGATGCGGATATGACAGAAGTTTATCAAACTTTTGGTATTCCTAAAGAAGAAATTACCACAATGGAAGAATATATGGGTGAGTATTTTACTCGTATTATGAAAAAACTTAAAGAAATTGACTACGAGAAAAATAAAAATAAAAAGCGAAAAAAACCGACTAAGCCTTATCGAAATCAGTTTTAGTTAATCAATTTAATGACATAAATGAGGTTAATAAATTAAAGTAGTTAGTAAATAATTATTAGCTACTAATTTTTAATTGTTATGAATCGCTATTTTCTAATATTTATTTCTCTACTAATTATTACGCCTTTGGGCTTACTTTCTAAAGTCTATACAGGAGTTGGTCAAGAGTGGATTAATAATTATTCGGGAGATATTTTATATGAAATTTTTTGGTGTTTAATTTTCTTTAGCTTTTTTGCTAGTAAAAAAGCAATTACTATCATTCCTATTTTGGTATTTATTATTACTAGTACAATCGAAGTAGCTCAACTATGGTTTAAGTATATTCCTGTAACTATTCGTTCTCATATAATCTGGCGATTACTGCTAGGTTCAGCTTTTGCTTGGTGGGATTTTTTCTACTATGGATTAGGCTGTATTTTAGGATGGTTATTATTAACTAAAATTGCCCAAATTTCTCAAAGGTCTTCACAATTAAACTAATTATTTATCAGATGTTCTAAGTTGCTATTCAGACAAAACTAGGGTGTCACGAAAATGAATCATGTTCTTTTTCTTCGTATGAGTTGTCGCGATTTCTATTGAGCCATAGATCGAGGTAATTGTTACATCAGCTAATTGCATTTCTAGGGCTAAAGGATCAATATCCGCATCGAAGCGAGTTGTTTTATCATAATAGGCTCTACGTAATGATGCTCCTGCAAGATTAGCTCCTCTTAAATCTGCGCCTTGGAGTAAAGCATGATCTAATTGAGCATTTTGTAAATTAGCTTCAGTTAAATCGCTATTTTTTAAATTGACTCCTATCAGATTAGCTTGAGCTAAAAATGCTTGATGTAAATTACAGCCTTTTAGAGAAGAATAGCGCAGGTCAGTATGATAAAAAGAAGCTTTAACTAAATTAGATTTACTTAAGTCGGTTTTTTTAAGATTAGAATGATCGAAAATACAGGCTTCAAGATTGGCTTCTCTAATTTGAGAGCCTTCTAAATTAACATCTTCTAAAATTAATCGACCAAATTGAACTTTGTCTAGGCGGGAGTTTTGCAGATTTTTATCACCGATCATATATCTGCTAATCGCTTCTTCGGTACTGAGGGAAGGATGGGAAATCAGAGAATTTTCGGAGTTATTTTCTAAAGATAGTTGTTGAATAAAAAACTGAATAGTATTTTGTTTAAGCCATCCTTGTTCACAAGCTAATTCGCCAAATTTTTTCTTAATCGAGAGTTGCGCTTGTTGCTGAATAATCCACTCGATTTGAGATGTATCTAATAACCCTGCTTCTTGGAGATAAAAGCCAATTTTTTTTCTTTCTGGTTGTAAAACTAGTTGAGGCCACTGCTCAACAAAAAAATCTACTGTTTGTTGTTTAACCCATCCTCTTAAAGCTAATATTTCTCCTAGTTTTAGGTCTGGTAATCGTGAGGCTGTATGAAGTGCGCTGTCGTATAATGCAACATCAATTTGCGCAGCAGAGACTAAACTAGCTTGTTGTAGTATTTGTCCGATGGGTTTTTTATTAACAAAATGGGACATAACAATAAATAAAAAATTTTAATAATCTGGCTTTTGGGGTATAGCCAAAAAAGTAATTATATTTCCAAGTTAACAAGATAAAGTTTAAAAACCACAGTCTTAAGCAATAATTTAGTAAAAAATTTACTCAATCTTTAAATATGACTAGTTTCTACTGAATTTTGGGTTTAACTTCCGTATTTTCTCTAGAAAAACTCAATTCTAAAATTTTATTTTGTACTGTAATAACGTTTTAAAAATTCAGCCAAAGATTCCATTTTGAGATTAAAAGTTGACTCTAAGCGAGCAATTTCCTCTGTAGTACAAAAGAATTCGTTAGCTAATAAAGTTCGCAGTGTTCCGAGAGATTGTTGTAGTTGCGGATTAATCAAACCGATACCAGATCTTAAGCCATCAAATAAAAATAAAGGCGGATTAATAATTATTGGCTCTTTTTGAAACACCTCAGCAAAAATACGTGGTATATCTTCTCTCGTCAAAATTTCTGCGCCTCCTACTGGAAAAATTTGATTTTTTGCAGTGGGAAGAGTCGTTGAAGCGATCGCAATTTTTGCTAAGTCATCAGTACTAACAATGGAAGAACGATTTTGAGGATCGCCAATCAATAAATAGATTCCTGTATCGCGGAATTTTTCCGCTAAAGGGAGTAAATTAGTCGCAAATCCTGCGGGGCGTAAGATAGTATAATTTAAGCCACTAGCAATGAGATACTTTTCTACTTCTCGCTTGGCTTTAAAGACAGGAGAGTCTTGATAACCACGGTCTGCACCTAACACTGAGATAAAGGTAAAATGCTCGACATTATTGGCTACTGCATTGTCTATCAAGTCAATATTGGCTCGATAATCTAGTTTTTGGGCATTACTGCCAGAACCATGAGTGCTGATAATATATTTGATCTCGCGTGTTGCTTTAACAATATCTCTTTCTTCTCGTAAGTCGCCAATAAAAATAGCTGCGCCTCGATCTTCTAACTCTCCATAATTAGAATTAAGTCGCGTCAAAGCTCTGACTGGTAATTCTTGTTCTCGAAGTTGTCTAACAATTCTACGTCCTAAAGCCCCTGTTGCACCAGTTACTAAATACATCGGGAATCACTCTACTTGTTACTGTCGAGTTCATTTTAGCTAATTACTCATTAAACAAAGTCCGAAAAAGATGAATAGATTTCAAATTAAAGCCCATTTTAAGCCTACAGGAGATCAACCACAAGCGATCGCTCAGCTTACAGAATCAATTTTAGCAGGAAACCGCTTTCAAACTTTACTCGGAGCGACGGGTACAGGAAAAACTTTTACTGTGGCGCAAGTTGTGGCGACGGTTAATAAACCGACGTTAGTTTTGGCACACAATAAAACTCTAGCTGCACAATTGTGTAATGAGCTACGACAATTTTTTCCGCACAACGCGGTAGAGTATTTTATTAGTTACTACGATTATTATCAGCCAGAAGCCTACATTCCTGTTACCGATACTTACATCGAAAAAACAGCTTCAATTAATGATGAAATAGATATGTTGCGTCACTCCGCAACGCGATCGCTGTTTGAGCGTCAAGATGTAATTGTGGTAGCTTCTATTAGTTGTATTTATGGTTTGGGAATGCCAGCAGAATATCTTAAAGCAGCAATTACTCTCGAAGTCGGAGCAGAAATTGACATGAGAGAGTTGCTTAAAAGTTTAGTTTCTGTGCAATATTCTCGCAACGATCTAGAAATAGAAAGAGCTAAGTTTCGGGTTAGAGGTGATGTTTTAGAAATTGTTCCTGCTTATGAAGATCGTATTATTAGAATTGAGTTTTTTGGTGATGAAATAGATAGCTTATCCTATGTCGATCCTACTACAGGAAATATTTTAGATACTTTTGAAAAAATTAGTATTTATCCCGCCCGCCACTTTGTTACTCCTGAAGAAAAACTTGAACAAGCTTGTTACAATATTAAATCTGAATTAGAAACTAGATTAAAAGAATTAGACTCTGCTAACAAACTGTTAGAAGCACAGCGATTAGAACAGCGAACTCGTTATGATTTAGAACTTTTACAAGAAGTAGGATATTGTAACGGAGTTGAAAATTATTCTCGTCATTTAGCAGCGAGAAATCCTGGTGAACCCCCAGAATGTTTAGTAGATTATTTTCCTGATGATTGGTTATTAATTGTCGATGAATCTCACGTAACTGTACCGCAAATTCGTGGTATGTATAATGGCGATCAAGCTCGAAAGAAAGTTTTAATCGAACATGGGTTTCGGCTTCCTTCTGCTGCGGATAATCGTCCTTTAAAATCAGAAGAATTTTGGAACAAAGTAAATCAGTGTATCTTTGTTTCTGCTACTCCTAGTAATTGGGAAATAGCACAATCTGAGGTGAGAGTAATCGAGCAAATTATTCGTCCTACAGGAGTAATCGACCCTGAAATTATGATTCGTCCAACTGAAGGACAAGTAGATGATTTATTAGGTGAAATTAAAACTAGAGTTCAACAACAAGAAAGAGTTTTAATTACAACTTTAACTAAAAGAATGGCAGAAGATTTGAGTGAATATTTTAGTGAAAGAAATATTAAAGTTCAATATCTTCATTCGGAAATTAAAGCTATTGAAAGAATTGAAATTTTACAGGCTTTGAGAGAAGGTGAATTTGATGTTTTAATTGGCGTCAATTTATTAAGAGAAGGCTTAGATTTACCAGAAGTATCCTTGGTAGCAATTTTAGATGCGGATAAAGAAGGTTTTTTACGTTCTGAAAGTTCGATAATTCAAACCATAGGTAGAGCAGCACGTCATGTTAGAGGGCAAGCTATTTTGTATGCTGATAACTTAACCAAAAGTATGATGAGAGCTATCGAAGAAACCGAAAGAAGACGTAATATTCAGATTGCTTATAATAAAAGACACGGGATTACCCCTCAACCAATTATTAAAAAATCTGACAATTCGATCTTGGCTTTTCTCGATATTTCTCGGCGTCTTAACAGCGAACAACTAGCTGAAATTGCGGAAAAATCTGATGAGATTCCTTTAGAAAAAATTCCCGAATTAATCGAACAATTAGAAGCACAAATGAAAGAAGCTGCTAAAAATTTAGAGTTTGAATCCGCTGCTAAATATCGCGATCGCATTCAAAATTTACGTGATAAACTATTAGGAAAATAATCTACTAGCTCTGGCTGACTCTACTTAAATAGGATGTTGACCGTAAAAAGGAATGACTTTTGACCAATCAGCTTCTGGCTTTTGTTGCCATTGTAAATAAGCTAACTGTAAAACATCGCTTACGGTGTCAGCAATTTGCTCTGGTGCTTTGATGAGTTGATAAGGAGATTGAAGACTATTTAAAGTTTTTTGCCAAGTCTCAGGAGTCATGACGGTATCTGGTAAATAGCATTGCCAATAACCTTCGGAAGACAATTGATAAATACCAACAAACAATTGTTCTCTTCTGGCTACCATCTCTACCGCTAACAACTGAGGCGTCTTGTTGTTGACAACTGCATTATAGGCGATCGCTGCTAAGCTAGAAATCCCATATAAAGGAATATTTAATTGTTGCGCTAAGGTACGAGCCGTAACTACACCAATTCTAGTACCTGTAAATCCGCCAGGACCTTTAGCCACAGCGATAAACGCGATGTCTTGCCAAGTTTGGGGTTGCAACATTTCTCTTAAATATTGATGCAACAGCGAAGCCAAATTTCTGCCTAAATCCCAAACCTGCTGACGATTATCTTGAGCCAAGTTAGAAATAGCAATTCCCAATTGAGGAGTCGTAGTATGCAAAGCTAAAGCGTATTTTTCAGATGGCAAAAAACTCATTTAACCATTAACCATTATTCTTTAGCCAAAACTCCATGTAAAAAGATATCAGCAATTCCTTCTGCCATTTCTTGTAACGCTTTCGGAGAAGCATCAGGAGTAATAATTGTTTCTTCCGAAAAACCAGCGATCGCAAACATTCCTAAAAAGACTTGAGCGACTATTTTCGGGTTCATTCGCCGATAAATGCCCTTTTCCATCGCAGTTTCAAAGAAAGCTTCTGCTACATCAGTCATTTTAGCAATTACTTCTAATTGAATTCGTTCTCGTAATTCAGGATGATATTGAGCTTCAATAAAGCAAACTCGCAACAGATTAGCATTAGCGCGCAAATTCCGCATTCGATGGCGCATTACTTGAGCCACTGCTTTATAGCTCCCCATTTCGCTCAATTCTGTCAGTAAATCAGTGAGAATTTCGATCCAACCAGAGGTAGCAACTTCGATCAAAATCGCTTTTTTGTTCGGAAAATAGCGAAACAAAGTACCTTCTGCCACATTCGCACTAGCAGCTAAATCTTTAGTAGTCGTGCCATCATAACCCTTGCGAGCAAATAAGCGCAACGCAGCTTGTAAAATACGAGTTCGGGTGTCTTCTTCTGTTGTTTGAGATTCTGATAAACTGCTTCGAGGAAAAACTTGCATAATAATTTAAAACTGGCTCAAGATTAATAACTGATGTTTGGGGAATATATAATGATTAAGTCGCTGAGATGAGATCTTAGTTTCTCTTACCTTATATACCGCGTTGTTGGCTTTTAAGGCAAATGACAACTAAATTTAATATGTTTAATTTTAGGCAAAAATCTCTTTTGAGAATCGGACAAAAGTTATTAATTTTAGGAATTATCTTAACTCTTGGGCTGAGTTTGATGCCTCCGATTGCCATGGCGGATAGTGAAATCTCGATTCAACCCTATCTAGAACGGTTGAGCGATCGCATTACCGAATTTCGGCTGGCTAATGGGATGAAATTTATTGTCTTGGAAAATCACGAAGCACCAGTCATTTCTTTCGTCACTTATACGGATGTCGGAGGCGTAGATGAACCTGATGGCAAAACAGGAGTAGCTCATTTTTTAGAGCATTTGGCATTTAAAGGGACAAAAAACATCGGCACGAAAGATTATGCTACTGAAAAGCAATTTTTAGACCGTTTAGACCAGTTATTTGCCCAAATTCAAACCGCTAAAGCTAGAGGTAATGAATCTAAGGTCGCTCAATTAAGCAAAAAGTTTCAGCAAGTCGAGTCTCAAGCGAATAACTTTGTGATCCAAAATCACTATGGCGAAATTGTTGACACTGCTGGTGGAGTTGGGTTGAATGCTGCTACTTCTGCTGATTACACCAGCTATTTTTACAGTTTTCCCGCTAACAAGTTAGAACTGTGGATGTCCCTAGAGTCAGAAAGATTTTTAGAGCCTGTATTTCGGCAATTTTATCAAGAAAAGCAAGTAATTTTAGAAGAAAGACGCTTACGCACTGACAATTCTCCTATTGGCAAAACTATCGAAGAATTTCTCGCTACTGCTTTTACCAACCATCCTTACCGACGACCGATTATTGGTTATGATGCGGACATTCGCAACTTGACTAGAGATGATGTAGAGCAATTTTTTGAGACTTACTACACGCCGAATAACCTGACTATGGCGATCGCTGGTGCTGTCGATCCACAACAAGTTAAGCAATTGGCGCAAGTTTATTTTGCCCGCTTTCCCCAAAAACCTAAGCCACCCAAAGTTACAGCTTCAGAACCACCTCAAACCGAAACGAAAGAAGTAACTGTTAACTTACCGACTCAGCCTTGGTATCTCGAAGGTTATCACATTCCCGCTTTAACTCATCCTGACTATCCTGTCTATCAAGTTATCGCGGATCTTCTGAGTAATGGCAGAACTTCTCGCTTGTATCAAGCTTTAGTCAAACAACAACAAGTTGCCTTATCCGCACAAGGTTTTAGTGGCTTTCCTGGCAATAAATATCCCAACCTGATACTATTTTATACTCTGACTGCACCAGGACACAGTATTGCAGAAGTGGCAACTGCTTTACGAGAACAAATCGAATTACTTAAAACTCAACCAGTTACTAAAGCGGAATTAAACCGCGTTAAAACTCAACTCAAAGCCAATTTACTCAATACTCTTGATTCTAATCTTGGTATGGCAAGACTCTTAGCGGAATATGAAGCTAAAACTGGTAGCTGGCGCAATATTTTTCGCGATATAGAAGCTATTTCCGCTGTTACTAGTGAAGATATCAAACGAGTCGCCCAAGCAACTTTCACAGCCGAAAATCGTACTGTTGGTAAACTTTTAACGGGTTCACCGTAGTTGATTAAACCGA
Source organism: Xenococcaceae cyanobacterium (assembly GCA_051155735.1). Lineage (GTDB taxonomy): Bacteria > Cyanobacteriota > Cyanobacteriia > Cyanobacteriales > Xenococcaceae > JASJCP01. The sequence continues at coordinate 2,195 of DAXETX010000344.1, read as the reverse complement.
ATTTGGCAACTCTACGACTTTAAACCAATAATCGAGAAAGGTTTTTACTAAAAGATTAAACCGATTGACATCCATTGGTTTGACAATATAGCCACTAATTCCTTGACGATAACAAGCATCGATATCTTTGGGATTAGAAGAAGTAGAAAAAACAACCACAGGAATAGTTTTTAAATCTTGGTTTTGCTTTAATTCATTTAAAACTTCTCTACCATCAGTACCAGGTAAATTTAGGTCTAAAACAATTAAAGAGGGTCGAGGTGCAAGGCATTCATCTTGATATTCTCCCTCACGATACAAAAAATCTAATGCCTCTTCACCATCTTCACAACGATAGATTGGATTAGCAATTTGGGCTTTATTGATCATCCGCGTCAAAGCTTCAAAGTCTTCGTCACTATCTTCAATAATTAATAGGGGTTGTTGAGGCTCTTGATTCATCTAATTTAGGACTGCAACGTAAAATAAAAGGTGCTGCCTTCACCATAGACAGATTTTACCCAAATTTCGCCCCCATGTCTTTCAACAATTTTTTTGGCAATAGTTAATCCCGCACCCGTACCACCGCCATATTTATTTTGACTGTGCAGCCGTTTGAAAATCCAAAAAATTGCTTCTAAATGTTTTTCACGAATTCCAATACCATTATCTTGAACGTAGAAAATAGTAGGAAACTGACACTTTTCCGCATATTTAGGGAATTTCTGCTTAGCTATCGTGTCTTCTGGGTCTAAATAGCCAATTTCGATAATTTTCTCTAATTTTTGATTATATTTAATCCCATTGCTAATTAAGTTAGTAAATAACTCATTAACCTGAGTGCGATCGCACTTAACTGTCGGCAAAGAACGGGGAATCTTGAAAGTGACTTGGCGATCGCGATTACTGATTTTTAGGACGTCAAGCACTCCTGCTACTAACTTATTTAAATCTACAGGACGCATCTGCAATTCGGCTCGTCCGAGACGAGAATAGTGTAGTAGCGATTCAATTAAATCTTCCATGCGATGGGTTAATCGCATCAAAGTGTTGAGTTTATTTATTCCTTCATCATCAAGAATTGCGCCATAATCTTCAATTAAAAAACTGGAGTAATTATAAATACCTCGTAACGGTTCTTTGAGATCGTGAGAAGCAATATAGGCAAAAGAATCTAATTCGGTATTGCTACGGGCTAATTCTTGATTAATTTGCGATAGTTCATCGGCTTTGCGGAGTACAATACCAATGATCGAACTGCGTAACTCTAGTGCTGCTTCAATCTCACAGGGTTTCCAGGGTAATGATTGTAATCTTACTGTTTCTTGCCACTGCGCAAAAGATTTACGGGGCGAGATTCGGATCGTTTCGTTTGATTCTATTGTCACTGGTTTATTCGGATTACCACCCCAGTTTACAGTTTGAATCACCTCTGGACGAAACCAAATAATTAGAGTTTTTTGAATTCTCGAGATCAACAAAGCTAACAAGCCACTAGTAACATCTGAATACTCGGCAGCAGCAGGATAAACCTGCACCAAAGAATTGGTTTCATAAATCACCAAAAATGTCAAAAGGAAGCCCTCGCTTCAAGAATGAGTGTGTCTAAACGACACACTCATTCTTGAAGCGACGGGAGGAATTTTGACCAACAAACAAAACGCGGAAGGCATCCTTATTTGTTGTATAATCATATGTGTGAGTTTTAGTTGTGCATGAAACAAGTTCTGACGTTAGTTGTAAAGCTTCAAGTTGATATCAAACAACAGCAATCGCTGATTGATACAGCTAATGCTTTTGCGTCTGCTTGTAACTGGATCAATCAAAATGTCAATCCAAATTTAACTAATAGAAACTCAATCCAAGCTGTCTGTTACAAAGATGTAAAAGACCAGTTTGGATTAACAGCTAATCATGTAGTTAGAGCTTGTGCCAGAGTTGGAGCTAATCGCTTAACAGCAAAACAGAAAGGAAGAAAAGTTAAATACATCAAGCCAACCAGACGGACAGCACGAGCGCCTGGGGAGACCCCAGGCGACGTGTCCTCCTTTGATTGTGATGCTAGGACTTTCCGCTTTATTGAGGAAAAATGGGCTGTTAGCATCAGCACTACTGGTAAAAGATTAACTGTGCCAATTAGAGCTAGCAACTACCATCGAGGCAAACTAAAAGGACAAAAGCCGACATCGGCTCAGGTATGTTTGCATCGCGATGGT
>DAXETX010000343.1:0-5068 GCA_051155735.1 Xenococcaceae cyanobacterium | reverse complement strand
AGCAAACTTGCAGCAGAACGAAACAAAAAGCGTTTACCTTGGGCTGCTGCTGCTAAAGTTGCTTGGGCAAAGCGGTCGAAATCCGCTTGAGTTTCGCCATCAACTACGACACACTGATTATTAGCCAAAGCCAGTAATTGCTCTTTAACTGCGCCAGAGCGAATATCATCTAAAAGAATTCTGGCAACTTCCTCAGAAGTAATCCGGTTTTGCGTTTTTTCCGCAACATAGTCTGGTAAATAACTATGGGTGTAGCTAAATACCGAGTCTTTGGCAAACTCTGTTTGATGAACTGGCGTTTTAACCCCATCAATTAGTAAGTAATGAACGCTATCGATAGTAACTCTACCCCCTTCAAAAAAAGCTGGAGTCAAAAAATGAGCGTCAAAGTTGCCCAATTCTTGAGCAATAACATCGGTTTCAATCGGATAATGCCCTCTGAGAGTAGAATCAGAGCGACTGACTACTAAAAAGTCCTCAATCTCTAGTTCGGCGATCGCTTGTTGTAAGTTGTGGCAAACTTCTTGGGTAATTTTAGCTGCTGCTGCTGGTGCGATCGCTCTGGTATTAGTCAGAATAAAGAAGATAGGAACAGAATCTTGTAATCCTAACTTCAAAGTAGCCACATCCCAACTCATTAACAACAAACAACTGTGAACAGTCTGAGAACCTGTCGGATCATCATCAAGAACAATAATTTTGGGTTGATTGTGACTCATCTTGTTTCGGGTTCAGTATAATTACCAGCAATAGCGACCAACTAACTCACGCACTCAATCGCCAATGTAAAGCACTTTAGCAATTTTCTTAATTAATTCTAAATATTTTTAAGAAATGCAAGACGCTTTAAAAAATCTTTGGCAATATTATAGGAAGTAAATTTATTTAATTAGCATTACCTAGAAGCAAATCAGTTGAGATTTTGTTTCGCTAACTTGCTAGGATTCAAGCTAGTTCAACCTTACCAGGTAAAGCTTACTTGAACTGCCTCACATAATTATTGGGTATGAAACTATAACCGTGCTTATTCCTCTAGATTACTATAGAATTCTTACTGTCCCACTCAAAGCCAATAAAGCACAAATTGAACGCGCTTATCAAGATCGAGTTCAGCAAAAACCTCACCGTGAATATAGTGAGATAGCGATCGCAGCACGCCAAAGTCTTTTACAACAGGCTTATGGGGTTCTAGGCGATCCAACTCAGCGTTCTAAATACGATGAGAAACTGCTAACGCCTATGGTAGCCGATCCAGAGCAAGCTGTTTCAGCGACAGCGAATACTATGGCGATTGCGCCAACTCTCGAAATTTCTCCACAGCTTTTGAGTGGCGCACTGATAATTTTGCATGAATTGGCAGAATACGAACAGATAATTAGACTTGGTAATTATTATCTAAATAATTCAGCTTATCTTGAGGAAGTTGAAGCGGATAAAAAGCAGAGTACCTTGGACCGTGTAACCTCTGAGACGATTAAAGCAGAGGCAGCGGTGTCTTTTCAAGACAAAGATTTATTGAGGCAGGGAAGTAGCTTCGACCCCAGAGAAGATATTATCTTAGCGATGACCTTGTCTTATTTAGAATTGGGCAGGGAAAAATGGCGCATTCAAGAATACGAAACTGCTGCTTACTTAGCTCAGGTAGGCTTAAATTTATTAAAACAGGAACAGAGGTTTTATATGCTTCAGGAAGAATTAGCCACCGATTTATATCAGTTAAGACCTTACCGTATCTTGAATTTATTAGCTAACGCTCCTGCTGATTCTCCCGAAAGAGCCACAGGGTTACGCTTACTCCAAGAGATGCTAGAACAACGTCAAGGCATTGAAGGAAAAGGCAAAGATTATTCAGGACTCAAATGTGATAAGTTTCTAGGTTTTATTCAACAAGTACGCCGTTATTTGACCACCACAGAACAAATCAAATTATTCGTCGCTGAAGCCAAACGCCCTTCTTTTGTAGCGACTTATTTAGCGATGTACGCCCTGCTCGCTCAAGGATATGCCACAAAGCAGCCAAAAATGATCCTCAAAGCCGAAGCAATGCTCCAGTCTCTGAGCAAACGACAAGAAGATGTGTATTGGGAGCAAGCTATCTGTGCTTTACTTCTAGGACGGGCAGAACAAGCCTACTATGCCCTAGAGAAAAGTCAAGAAAAAGCAACAGTAGAATTGGTTAAACAGTATTCTCGCAGTTCACCTGATTTATTGCCAGGATTGTGTTTTTATGGCGAAAAATGGTTATTGCAAGAAGTACTATCTCAGTTTCGAGATTTAATAGATTGTCAAGTCACTTTGGCAGATTACTTTGCCGATCCAAAAGTAGAAAGCTATCTCAATCAACTATCACCAGTCCAGACAAAGCCTCAAAATGCGCCCCAAGTTGAGGTTAGGGAGACTGCACCGAACTCGAATGCTCAATCAGTGTCACAATGGTTACCTTGGAAGAAATCTGAGAGAAAATCTGCACCGATGACTCAAGGAGTTTATCGTGCAGCTAATACGACTGCCAAGAATAATTCAGCTTCTAAGGTTACTCTGGCTAGTGCGACGGCAACCCTAGAAAAGCAACAAGCTGCCTTCGCTCAAAATCAAGTCTCACAGCCCAGAACCGCACCAGCTTCCTTGGGAGGAAATAAAAAACCCAGAAATCAGAAAAAACTGGGAAAACGCCGTAAAAAAAGAGCTAGCAATTTAATCAAAGGTAGTTTGTTATCTTTGAGTTTGATTGTCGGCTTAGGTGCGTTAGGATTTGTCTTTACTAATAATATGTTGCGACGCGCCGCTGAAGAATCTGAAGCGGAATTTGTCGCCTCAGAAATACCGCCGATTATTGGGATTGAAGAACCGTTAGTTACTTTACCAGAAGCAGACACGGCAAGTAGCGAACCAGAAATTGCTCAACCCACTCAGATTTTAGATCCGACAATTGCCAAGAATATTGTCGAAACCTGGCTCAATAGCAAATCAGCAGCTTTTGGTAATCAGTACAACATTGACCAACTCAACAACATTTTAGCTCCCTCAATGCTGACTATGTGGCGCGATCGCGCTTTACACTTCAAGCAAAATCAAATACATCGTCAATATGAACATACTGTAAAAATTCGCTCGGTAGATTTTTCTGAAAACAATCCAGATCGAGCAGTAATCGAAGCAGAAGTTCAAGAAATAGCTCAACACTATCAACAAGGAAAATTAAATTCGGCTGAATCTTATGACGATAATCTTGTGGTTCGCTATCAGTTAATTCGGCAAGGAGAATCTTGGCTGATCGATAAAAGTGAAGTTGTCAAAACTCTCTAGGGAGTGTTAGCAGTTGAGTTGTTGTCCTGATGAGATCCTTGGCTACAATAAAATACTGCACATAACTTCAAAAAAATTAATCACCAGAGGTGTTTTGTGACAGTTAGAGTTAGGATTGCGCCTTCCCCCACAGGAAATTTACATATTGGTACAGCAAGAACGGCTGTATTTAATTGGTTGTATGCTCGGCATTATGACGGTAAATTTATTTTACGCATTGAAGATACCGATAAAGCGCGATCGCGTCCCGAATATACCGAAAACATTACTTCAGGTCTAACTTGGTTGGGTCTAACTTGGGATGAAGGACCTTTTTTTCAGACTCAACGCTTCGATAAGTATCAGCAAGCAATTCAAACTCTGTTAGACCAAGGATTAGCCTATCCCTGTTATTGTACTCCTGAAGAACTCGACCAGATGCGGGAGCAACAAAAAGCCCAAGGTTTAGCACCGCGTTATGATAACCGCCATCGCAATTTATCTGCTGAAGCTAAAGCAGCTTTTATCGCTGAGGGACGGCAATCAGTAATTAGGTTTAAAATTGACGATGAGCGGGAAATTGTCTGGCAAGATGCCATAAGAGGTCGGGTCGTTTGGCAAGGTAGGGATCTCGGTGGTGATATGGTGATCGCTCGTGCTAGTGAAAATTCTAGCGTCGGGCAACCGCTGTATAATTTGGCAGTAGTAGTTGATGATATTGATCTGGCAATTACTCATGTGATTCGGGGAGAAGACCATATTGCTAATACTGCCAAGCAAATTTTACTCTACGAAGCTTTTGGCGCAAAAATCCCTGTATTTGCCCATACCCCGCTAATTTTGAATCAAGAAGGCAAAAAACTCTCCAAAAGAGATGGCGTAACGTCCATTGATGAGTTTCGGAAAATGGGGTTCTTACCTGAAGCTTTAGCTAATTATATGACCCTTTTGGGTTGGACTCCCCCTGACTCAACTGAAGAAATTTTTTCTCTCACAGCAGCAGCAGCAAAATTTGATTTAGACCGAGTGAATAAAGCAGGTGCTAAATTCGACTGGGCAAAACTAGACTGGATCAATAGCCAGTATCTTCATCAGATGGCTGCCTCAGACTTATTAGAACTATTAGTGCCTTACTGGGAAGCAGCAGGATATGAAGTGAATCTTGATCGCGATCGCCAGTGGTGGGAAACCCTTACCGCAATGGTAACTCCTAACTTAACTCGCTTAACTGATGTCGTAGCAGAAACACGGTTATTAATCGCTGAATCGGTAGAATACACTCCAGAAGCCAGAGAATTTATGCAGCAAGCAGGAGTCAAAGAGATTATCGAACAAGTTAACCAGAATCTCTCAGAAGCAACAGCTTTGACAGAATCCTCAGCAAAAACAATGATTAAAGATGTGACTAAAAACCTCAAGGTGAAAAAAGGCTTAGTAATGCGATCGCTCCGCGCTGGGTTAACAGGAGAAATGCATGGTCCAGATTTGATTCAATCTTGGATACTGCTGCATCAAAAAGGCTGGGATCGACCTCGTTTAGCCAAAGCATTAAGTCTGATTCAATAAGTACAGCGTTTCTTAATTTAGTAAGATACACTTCTTCCTTAAAAGATTAGCTTTGGATCTCACTAATATGAGAATTACTATATAGCTAAGGTGGGGGGATGCCTCACCTAACTATATATACTTATCGTAGTTTTTCAAGGTGAATTAAGCGATGATGAATTATGCTCTAGGGATTGATTTTGGCACTTCTGGGGCTAGAGGTATTGTCATTGATCGC
>DAXETX010000342.1:0-2178 GCA_051155735.1 Xenococcaceae cyanobacterium | reverse complement strand
TCTGGATACTGAGAGGCTGTAGTTACCCAATGACTTATTTTTTCGGTACTACAATTATAAATATTTTGTAAGATTTTTAAATCGTGTTTAACGGCTTTGGTTAGAGAAGGGGTGAGACTTTCTAGAGACTGAGTCTGAATTTTCTGACTAAAGGGATTATCATCGATAAGTATTTGGTTAATCAAATAATCTTGCCAAGACTGATTAATCGTAGCTAGGGACTTAAACCAATTACTATAGGCTTGTAGGCAGTTAATTGCAGTAGGTCGGTTAATTTTAGTTTCGCTACTAAATGTGTATAGATTATGTAGCAGTTTGAGATAAGCTTCACCAACAGAGGTACGAAAAACAGACTGATAGAGAAGGAGTGAGGCTATTTGTTGCAGCAAATATTTGCTACTAGTAAATAATTTAGTCAAGGTTTTTACTCCAACTGCATACTAAAATACTAATTGATCCCAAAAACTAATATTCGGTAAATGATTAACGACTCACCACTAACTATTAACTACTTGCTTTTGAGCCACCAAAAACTACTTATAGCGAAAATTGTCCCTATGGCTAGTAAAGCAGTAGTGAGGGAGAAAGGAAAGTTATTGGGAGAAAGAGCAATATTCTCGGAAGTATCAGTGTCAGGAATGCTGTCAGCATCAGCAATATTAGATTGAGTTTCTCTAACAGCACTAGGGCTGACTGTTACAGGATAAGTTACGGAAAAAGGCAGAAAATTATTGCTATTTAGAGGTTCGCCAGTAAGTTCTAGGTTATAAATACCAGCATTGGGAAAGATAATATCTGCACCAGGAACATTTTGATATTGTTCGGGAGAAAGTGGGATTAAAGCAGGAGTTTGGACTATTTGATTTTCTGAATTATAAACATTTAACTGACAATCGCATTCGGCTAAAGGAATAATTCCGCCTCCCTGACGGGTAAGCACGAACCAAGCTTGACTGGGTTCTTTGGCACGAGGGCTATGATCTGGTTCAATATGAAATGTAACCCCGACGTTGCCATCAATTTTAATATTGTGAGCTAGGACGGGAGCATTGGCTAAAGTGATCAGTAATAAACTGCTATTGATAATCAGTGTATTCATAGTTTGAGAAATTCTGAGTAATGATCGATTTACTACTTATTGCTACTTTAGGATTTTTTGGTAGTTTTGGTCATTGTGCAGGAATGTGTGGTGCGTTGACTGTATCTTTTGCTCTATCAAGCAACAATCAAGAACAATGGCAGACTAGCTTGCTCTTTCATTTTTTACTTAATGGCGGAAGAATTATTAGTTACGGTTTAGTAGGAGGGATTTTAGGGAGTTTTGGGACTTTGCTCGTTACTAGCCAGTTAAGGCAAGTTATGGCAATTTTTACGGGTTTATTACTAATTTGGTGGGGATTAAAACGAATTAAACCAGATTTTTTGCCTATATTACCCATAATTCATCCTTTACAAGGAAAACTACACCATAGTTTGAGTTTAGCGATGCAAAGGGTAGCAAATCGTAATTCTTGGTGGACTCCGATGGTTTTAGGATTGTTATGGGGTCTAATTCCCTGTGGCTTTTTATATGTGGCTCAAATTAAATCTGCCGAAACTGGGAATATTTGGTGGGGTATGACAACTATGTTAGCTTTTGGTCTAGGAACGATGCCAACTATGTTGTTGGTGGGTGTATCTGCTTCGCGAATTAGTGCCGATCGCCGTAGTCAGTTGTTTCGTTTGGGCGGTTGGATCACTCTAGTTATCGGGGTTTTAACTCTATCACGAACTCAAGCCATGATTGACTATACGGGACATGGAGCTTTACTGCTGCTGATTTTAGCTTTGATTGCTCGTCCTATTAGTATTCGGTGGCAAGGTTTACTAAAATACCGTCGATTGATTGGGGTTAGTGCTTATCTTTTGGCGATCGCCCATATTTTACATCAATTAGATCATGCTTTAAATTGGCAACCTCAAGCTGTGTGGTTTATGCTTCCTTCTCATCAGTTGGGGTTGATTGCAGGAGTTGGGGCGACTTTATTAATGACACCAGCAGCAATTACCAGTAGTGATCGCTGGCAAAAATGGCTCGGTAAATTTTGGCGCAAACTTCATCTTTTGTCTGTTCCTGCCTTAATTTTAGGAGTTGTACATACCATATTTATCGGTTCTCACTATTTAGGAGAAATAGAA
>DAXETX010000341.1:0-15714 GCA_051155735.1 Xenococcaceae cyanobacterium | reverse complement strand
GATAAAGTCAAAGCTGTAACTTATGATGACGAAGAAATTGAGCTTAACTCAGAAGAAAAACAGTTACTAGAAAAAGCCAATGGTCGCGTACTGCTGTTTTATCTTAGTGGTCCGATGATCTTTGGCGTAGCAAAGGCAATTTCTCGCGAACATAATTTAATTAATAATTACAACGTGTTAGTTTTGGATTTAACGGAAGTACCAATCTTAGGCGTAACCTCTTCTTTAGCTTTAGAAAATGCCATTGAAGAAGCTGTAGAGAAGGGTCGTCAAGTATTTTTAGTAGGGCTGCAAGGTCAAGCAGAAAAACGCTTGAGAAAGTTGGGTGTAATGAGACAAGTTCCTGCTGAGCATCTTATAGGAGATCGCACTGAAGCTCTCAGACAAGCCATAGGTTGTCTGCAAACTCAAGTCAATAGTTATTATTCAGATTCTCTCGATTCGAGTAATGCTTCAGATACGATTGATTCCCAAGAAGCTATTAGCTGATTTTTTGAAAACGTTTTAAATCATTTAGGCAAGAGATGCCATGAACGAGCCTTTACAACCCAGGGATGAAAATAGAATAATCTAGGAATTTTGTATGGAATCACTCCTTGCCCAAGCATCTAATAATCCGCTATTAACTTTTACGCTACTGCTGTTAGTAATTTTGACTCTACCCCCCATATTTGAACGGCTACGGCTTCCTGGATTAGTCGGGTTACTCTTTGCGGGGATGGTTTTGGGTTCTAATGGACTGGGATTGTTAGATGCGAAAAGTGAATCCATGAAGCTGCTAGCAGATATTGGCAAAATTTATCTGATGTTTGTGGCTGGCTTAGAAATCGATCTCGATGAGTTTCGGAAAAAGAAAGACCGTTCTCTCGGATTTGGACTAGCTACTTTTTTGATTCCTTTAGCCTGTGGCACATTAATCGGTCAACTGTTTGGGTTGGGGCTAAATGCTTCTGTTTTATTGGGTTCTTTATTAGCATCTCATACTCTATTGGGTTATCCCATTGTGAACCGTTTGGGAATAGTTAAAAATGAAGCCGTCACTGTAACTATCGGAGCGACTATTTTTACTGATATTGCAGCTTTGTTGGTTTTAGCAATTTGTCTGGCAATCCAAGGGGGCGAGTTTTCTGCTAGCAGTCTTATTATGCAGCTAGTCATGTTGGGTTTATATAGTGTTGTAGTTTTATATGGCATCGACAAAGCGGGAAAAGAGTATTTTCGGCGTACAGGAGATGAAGAAAGCAACCAATTTATGTTTATTTTATTGGTAGTCTTTCTGGCTTCTGTGGCAGCCCAAGTAATTAATGTCGATAAAATTGTCGGCGCGTTTTTAGCAGGATTGGCAGTTAATGATGTAGTAGGAAGAAGCCCTGTCGAAGAAAAAGTCGTTTTTATTGGTAGTACCCTCTTCATTCCCTGTTTTTTTGTCAATATGGGCTTGCTACTCGATATTCCAGGTTTTGTGAATACTTTAACTACAGAGTTTCCCCTTACTGTTGCAGTAGTCGGGGGTTTGTTGGTCAGCAAATTCTTAGCATCTGCGATCGCCAAATTGCTTTATCGCTACAGTTGGACTGAAACGCTGACCATGTGGTCATTATCTTTGCCCCAAGTAGCTGCTACTCTTGCTGCTGCTTTAGCAGGAGTAGATGCAGGATTAATTAGTGATTCGGTTTTTAATGTAGTAATTGTCTTGATGCTAGTTACTTCTATTGCTGGTCCAATTTGCACAGCACGTTTTGGACGCAAAATAGCCCTAGATTTCGATAGTCGTTCCGAAGCAGCCTCTTGGAATGATGAGGCGACTCCAACTAATTTAGCTCCAACTATACCCAGTTCAGGGTTTTTCTATGATGATCTTGCAGCCGAACTAACTACCCCTAACGCCCAACGCATCAGCGACTATCCCCTATTTCGGATTGTTGTTCCCGTAGCCAATCCTCGAACTGAAAGATTTTTAATTGAAATGTCGGCTTTGATTGCACGTCATGAGTCAGGGCTAATTGTCCCTTTATCTATTGCCAAAGCTCATGTTCCCATGGATGATCCCGATCTTAAGAGAACGATTAAACGCAGTCGCCGACGCTTACGCCAAGCTCTAAAAGTAGCAGCAGAATTTGAGGTAGAGGCAAAACCAATTATTCGGATTGATGATGATGTCGTTAATGGGATTAGCCGTACCGCTAGAGAACAAAATGCAAGTTTGGTAGTGATGGGTTGGAGTGATACTAATCGTTTAAGATCGCGTCTTTTTGGGAATATTATTGATAGTGTCTTTTGGGCTTCCCATTGTCCTGTAGCAGTAATGCGTCTTTTAGAAGAACCAACTAATATCCATCAAATTTTAGTTCCCGTCAAAAATATTACGCCACAAACAATTCGGACAATTCGCTTTGCGCAGCTATTTGCCGAAACTAACCAGGCTAATATTACCTTACTTCATGTCAGCGATCGCGCTTGCACTAAAGAAGAAATCTATAATTTTGAACAACAACTGCAAACAGTACTAGAAACTCAAATCCAGCCTCAAACTACCATCAACCTGAAAATTTTGCGCCACGATGATGTAGCAGAAGCGATTATTACCCAAGCCAAAGATCACGATATGGTAGTGCTGCGTTCGATGCGTCGTCGTACTGCTGGGGGTTTGGCAGTGAGTGATGTGACTCATCGGGCAATTAAAGATTTAACAGGTTCGATTGTCTTATTCGGCGAACCTCATTCTATTTAACGCAAGCAACTAATTATCAATCGAGATGCAATTAACATCCAGCAACAATTATGGCAGAATTCCCCCACTGCTACTAGGTATCACTGTCTTATTTTGGGGTTGGCAAACCGAACTCTGGTTTTTGGCTTTACCTATTGCCTTAGTTATTGAAGGTTCGCGTTTAGTTCCTTGGCGTTGGCATCTAGCTACTGCGGAATTTCGCCAAGTCGCAAATCTTTGTGCTTTGCTGCTTTTGATGCAAATACTCTATCTTTTCTTTACGGAAAAATCACTGCAACTGATTTTTATTGTCTTTCAGTGGTTTCCGATTATTACTTTTCCCCTGATCGTAGCCCAATACTACTCTATCAGCGATCGCATAGATGCTCGCGCGCTTTTGTTACTCAACCAATCAAAATCACAACCAATCCCTTGGGATCTTACCTATCCCTATTTTGCTCTCTGTCTAATATCAGCTAGTGCTGGTAATGTGCGCAATTTTGCTTTTTATTTGGGATTATTTAGTCTTTCGGCGATCGCAATTTGGTTTCTGCGTTCTCCTAGATTTTCTCCTGTCTTATGGGTTTGTCTGTTAGTGATTGCTGGCAATATGGGGATAGTCGGTCATATCGCCTTGCATCAGGCACATCTTTATCTCGAACAAAGTGCCAGAAAATGGCTGATGAGCCACATTATTCGCTACAACCAAATCGATCCGAGTCAAACCAACACAGCAATTGGTGATATTGGCAGATTAAAATTTTCTCCTAGCATTTTATTCCGCGTTAAACCCGACTCTAACAGTACTGCGCCAAAGCTTTTAAGACAAGCTACCTACAATCGTTATGCCTCTCCAATGTGGGTCGCAATTAACTCCGAATTTGCTTCTGTTGAGTCTAAATCCGCCAATAACTGGCAACTAGCTCCATCCATTCCTCAAAAAAACAACTATAGTAGTCTCACTATAGCTACTACTTTTGAGGAAGAACAAGAGATACTCCATCTTCCTCAAGGTAGTACCAAAATTGCCCGCCTAGCAGCAGAAAAGTTAGAGCAAAATCAATATGGCGTAGTCCAGTTTACAGGTGAGCCTGGTTTTGTCTCTTATCGAGTCGAGTACAATAATCAGCTTAGTCTCGATAGTCCTCCGACACCAGAGGATTTGACAATTCCTCGGGAGGAAAAGCCAGCAATTGATTCTGTCATTGCAGAACTTGACTTACAAAACAAATCGCCCTCAGCAATTTTAGAGACGCTTCAAGTTTTTTTTAATACTGAGTTTAATTATTCCCTAGAGTTAATCGGAAGGAGGAGAAATTTTACCCCTCTAGCTACCTTTCTCTTAGAAAATCGCCTGGGACATTGTGAGTATTTTGCGACTGCTACTACCTTGCTGTTAAGAGACTTAGGAATTCCGACTCGTTATGCTATTGGCTATTCGGTTCATGAATTTAACCAATGGGAAAACCAGTATGTGGTTCGCGGTCGTGATGCCCATGCTTGGACACTAGTATATATTGATGGAGTTTGGCAAGAATTTGATCCTACCCCTGCTTCTTGGATTACTTTAGAAGATGATGCAGCATCTAGTTGGGAGCGAATTGGTGATTTTTTCTCCCTCTTGAGTTTTAGAATTTCTCTGATCGTAGAATATCTTGAAACCAATAATAGCTTAATCTATCTCTGGCTACTCACTATTCCTTTAATCTGGATTGTTGGAAGATGGTTTTATCCCCAAAAACAACTCAAAGCTTTAAAAATTAACCAACGTCATCATCTCGATGTTGAAGCTTTGATTCCTGGTTTGGACTCCGAAATTTATCAAATTGAAATCGCTCTTCAAAAATTAGGCTTAACTCGTAACCCAACCGAAACCTGGCAACAATGGCTGACCAGATTAGATAGCCAACCGCTTCCTACTTTAGAAATACCTCTGCCTAAAACTCAAATGTTGGCAGAACTCCAAGCCCTTATTCGACTACATTATCGTTATCGTTTTGACCCCCAAGGTCTTAATCAGACAGAAAGAGCCAAACTCAAGTCGGGGACTCAATCTTGGCTTGATAAATACTTGTCTCATCTCTAAAAAATCACGGCTTTTGTAAAGTTATATAACAATAATGACGTCATACTGGCTTGACAGCTTGACAGAATCAAAAGTAACCGATAAATTGATACACATACCCGGGTAATTATTAAAGTTAATGATATGCAAAACAAGCAAAAAGTAACCTTATACATACCTCCAGAACTTCATAGGAAACTCAAAATCAGAGCAGCCATCGATATAGAATCAATGTCTGCTTTAGTGGAAAAAGCCATATCTTTCTACTTACAATATCCAGAAAAAGTAGATCAAATAGAAGCTTCTGTCGAAGGTAACGTTCACCAAGTGCATTTATGTCCTGAATGTGATGCTGCCATGGTGATGCGAAACGGCGAGATGGTTTCCCTCAAAAATCAGCCAGGTATGGTTCAGGAAGAGTTGCCGTTGCCGGTTAGAGATAATGTAACAGAGAAAGTTCAAGGGGAAGAAGAATTAGTACCCTGCTAAAACTTAATCGATTAAATATTAAGTACAACAATCTAGGCGATACAAACCGTATATATCCAAACTAGAAAGGTCGATGTTATGAAAGAAGAGCTAAACATATTAATCCAGGCTCAATACCCCTTAATCTATCTGATCACTCCAGAAGAAGAGCGGGCAGAGCAAGCGATCGCAAAAATTGCCAAGGATAATGCCGAACATCGACAAGTGTTTGTTTGGACGGTAACGCGCGGTATTGTGGAATATGGTCAACCGCGTCAGATGAATCAACATAATACTGTATCGCCAGAGGCAGCCTTAGAATGGGTGGTACGCCAGAAAGAGCCAGGAATCTATATCTTCAAAGATTTACATCCCTTTATTGATGGGGCGGTAGTCACCAGATGGCTCAGAGATGCGATCGCCAATTTTAAAGGGACAGATAAAGTAGTAATCTTAATGTCTCCGATTCAGCAAGTACCCATCGAATTAGAAAAAGAGGTAGTAGTCTTAGATTATCCCTTACCCAACCTTACAGAGCTAGACCGCGTACTTTCCTCTCAGTTAAGAAAGGTCAAAGGTCGTAATCTCAAAACTGAAGACCGAGAAAAACTGTTAAAAGCAGCTTTGGGACTAACTAAAGACGAAGCAGAAAAAGTCTATCGTAAAGCCCAAGTTAAAGCAGGGCGTCTGACCGAGCAAGAAGTAGAAATAGTTTTATCAGAGAAAAAACAGCTAATTCGGCGCAACGGAATTTTAGAATATATTGAAGAAGATGAAACCATCAATTCAGTTGGTGGCTTAGAAGAATTAAAACGCTGGCTCAGACAACGCTCTGATGCTTTTACCGAAAGAGCTAGAGAATATGGACTACCCCAACCTAAAGGGATGTTAATTTTAGGAGTTCCTGGCTGTGGTAAATCTCTGATCGCCAAAACTACTTCACGCCTTTGGGGATTACCGCTACTGCGTTTAGATATGGGCAGAGTTTATGACGGCTCAATGGTAGGTCGTTCAGAAGCTAATCTCCGTAATGCCCTTAAAACCGCAGAATCCATTTCTCCTGTCATCTTATTTATCGACGAACTTGACAAATCGTTTGCTGGTGGTGCAGGTTCGGGTGACTCCGACGGAGGAACTTCTAGTCGCATTTTTGGTTCATTTTTGACCTGGATGCAAGAAAAGACCTCTCCTGTATTTGTTATGGCTACTGCCAACCGAGTTGAAAGATTACCAGGAGAGTTTTTAAGAAAAGGGAGGTTTGACGAAATCTTCTTCGTCGATTTACCGACTCCTGAAGAAAGACAAGATATTTTTAGAATTCATCTTGGTAAAAGACGTTCCGACATTACTCGCTTCGATCTGGAACAATTAGCCAAGGTATCTGATGGGTTTTCTGGTGCAGAAATTGAGCAAGCAATTATTGCAGCTATGTATGATGCTTTTGCTCAAGACCGAGAGTTCACGCAGCTAGATATTATTGCTGCGATTAAAGCGACTCTGCCTTTATCTCGTACCATGACCGAGCAAGTAACGGCTCTGCGAGATTGGGCAAGACAAAGAGCGCGTCCTGCATCAGCCTCCGTCGCTGAATATCAGCGATTGGAGTTTTAAAAGGCTTTCTTCCACACCCAAATTGTGGAAGTAAAGGCTAGCTAATATTTGGCTAGCAGTTTGTTACCAAAAACTGTCTTAGATTTTTAATTAGGACAGGTCTAAACTGAAAGTTGTTGTTTAACTCTCTTCTACTGGAGGAAATCTCATGTCTCACTTTAGCACTCTACGTACTAAGATCACTGACGCTGAAATCTTAACTAACTCTCTCCGTGACCTTGGCATCAACGTTAAAAATGAAGCTGATGTTCGTGGTTATAACGGTCAAAGAGTTCGTGCTGACATCGTAGCTGTTCTTGATGGTGAATACGATCTCGGCTGGTCTCAAAATAGCGATGGTACTTTTGATTTGATCGCCGATCTTTGGGGTGTTGCTAAAAAACACAACCAAACTGAACTAATCAATTCCATCAACCAAAAATATGCTGTTAACAAAACTTTATCAGAAGTTAAGCAGCGCGGTTTACAAAATGCCAATGTAAAATTGGTTCTTCAATAATTAATTTAATTAATTTAATTTGAAGCGCGTTCCCAAGCATGGGGGTTGACCAACCAGAGTCAACCCTTTTTTGTTGCGTGGAAGTGTGATTTAAAAAAAATCGGGTAGCTTTAACTGCTACCCTTTAATTTCTCAATAACTAAATAAGTTTAACTTTTAGTCGCTTGTTAGCTTACAGCAGCAGCCTTTTTAGTACTAGCAGCTAGTTCACCACTAGCATATTTAGCAGCATACTCATCTAAAGTTACTTGTTTGATTTTGCTAGCATTTCCAGCAGTCCAGAATTGCTGATAGCGGTCAGAACAAACTTGCTTCATGTACTTCATAGCAGGTTTCATGAAGTGACGTGGATCGAAGTTCGAGGGGTCTTGAGCAGCAGCTTCACGAATTGCAGCAGTAATCGCCAAACGGTTGTCGGTGTCGATGTTAACTTTACGAACACCACTCTTAATTCCTTTTTGAATTTCTGCTACTGGTACACCGTAAGTTTCAGGAATTTGACCACCGTACTGGTTAATCATGTCTAACAACTCTTGGGGTACAGAAGAAGAACCGTGCATCACTAAGTGAGTATTAGGAAGTCGGCTGTGAATTTCTTCAATACGGCTAATTGCTAAGATTTCACCAGTAGGCTTACGAGTAAATTTGTAAGCACCGTGGCTAGTCCCAATAGCTACAGCCAAAGCATCTACTTGAGTACGCTCGACGAATTCTACTGCTTCATCGGGGTCGGTTAACAGTTGATCTTTGCTGAGAGTTCCTTCAAAGCCATGACCGTCTTCAGCTTCACCTTGACCAGTTTCTAGAGAACCAAGACATCCTAGTTCCCCTTCAACACTAACACCGATCGAGTGTGCTACTTTAACTACTTCGGCAGTAACATTGACGTTATATTCAAAACTAGCAGGAGATTTAGCATCTTCTTCTAGAGAACCATCCATCATAACACTGGTAAAGCCATTACGCATTGCAGAATAGCAAGTAGCAGGGCTATTACCGTGGTCTTGGTGCATAGCAACAGGAATGTGGGGATAGCTTTCTACTGCTCCCAAAATTAAGTGACGGAGGAAGTTTTCTCCTGCGTATTTACGCGCACCGCGAGAAGCTTGTAAAATTACGGGGCTGTCTGTCTCGTCGGCAGCATTCATAATTGCTAAAATCTGCTCTAGGTTATTTACGTTGTACGCAGGAATGCCATAACCGTTCTCTGCTGCGTGATCTAAAAGCAGCCTCATGGGGACGAGAGCCATAGATATCCTCCTAATCTATTCTGTTTTGTTGGGTAAATTAAGTTTTTAAGAAAATTCAACTTTCTTACTTGTCAATCTTAAGATATTTTTCACTCTTATATGAAATTAAATTAACAAATTATAAATTGTGTTGTTTAATTTGTTGCCACCAGCGGTTGAGAGGAAAATAAATTGCAGGGGTCCAAAGACTAGTAATAATGGCAGAAGTAATGGCAATACGCTGATAATCTTGCCCAATTGGAGACTGAAAAGCCAAGATAATTTTGGCTAAAAGCGTCATGAAAAAGACAATTAAAGCCACTGAGATAAAATCTTCTCCCAAATATTTTTGTTTATTGAGACTGGCAGTGATCACAGCAACTACCACTAAGCTGAAAACCTGGGAGGGTGGTGAGCCAAGAATCGCATCATGAATCCAGCCTAAAGCAATTCCTGCGATCGCAGCTTGCCTAACCGAACGTTTGACACTCCAAGTAACGACCCAAATTAACAGCCAGTTGGGGGTAACTCCTAGTAATTCTAGCCCTGGAAGATTTAATAACATCAAAATAGTGCAAAGCAGCACTGATCCGATGATCATGCCAATATTTAGGCAATAAAAGGCTATTCTGTTAAAATTATTCTGAGTCATGGCAGGAAGATAGCTAGAGCAAGTCGTTAAGAGAGCAATTGAATTTGCTGAACTTGGTTCAGTATTGCTGGTCGTCAAACTATCCTAAACTAATTATTAGCAGTAGTCCGCCTCTGCCTGATTAGGTAGTATTTATGATGTCCTCAACTAAAACTAAAGATGTACAAGTATTTCCCATCGCCGAAGCGAGTCGAGTTTTGCGATCGCGCACCTGGGAGCGTTTAAAGTTTGAGATTGAATATGCCTTAAAAAAAGGAACTACTGCCAACTCTTATTTAATTGAAGCAGACAAAACAGCGTTAATTGATATTCCAGGAGAATCTTTTTCCGAGATATTTTTGGCAGCTTTGACCCAAAGAATCGCGCCTCAAACCATAGACTATTTAATTTTGGGGCATATTAATCCGAATCGTGCTGTTACTCTGAAAAAACTGTTAGATATTGCCCCTCAAATTACCATAGTTTGCTCTAACCCAGGAGCAATTTCCTTAAAAAACCTGCTCGAAGCAACACCGTTTGCCACTAAAGTCATTAAAGGGGAAGAGAGTTTGGATTTGGGCAATGGTCATAATTTAGAGTTTATTTTGACGCCTAATCCCCGTTATCCTGATTTACTTTGTACTTACGACCCAAAAACCCAAATTCTTTATACTGATAAGCTTTTTGGGATGCACGTTTGTGGCGATCGCGTCTTTGATGAAGGCTGGACAGTTGACACTGATGATCGCCGTTACTATTTTGATTGTCTAATTGCGCCTCATGCGAGGCAAATTGAACTGGCTTTAGATAAGCTGGCAGAAAAACCAGCCAAAATATATGGCGTAGGTCATGGCTGCTTAGTTAAATACAGTATTAGAGAGTTAACCGCTGCTTACCGAGAATGGCTGAAGACTCAAAATAGCCGTGAAATTAGTACCGCTTTAATTTATGCTTCGGCTTATGGCAACACTGCTACTATTGCTCAGGCGATCGCTAGAGGAATTACGAAAGCAGGAGTAGCAGTAGAGTCGATTAATGCGGAATTTGCCGAACCAGATACGATTAAAACAGTAGTCGAAAAAGCGAGTGGCGTAATTATGGGTTCGCCTACTTTAGGTGGACACGCCCCAACTCAGATTCAAACGGCTTTGGGGATAGTTCTAGGCAATACTAATAAAGCTAAATTAGCAGGAGTGTTTGGCTCTTATGGTTGGAGTGGCGAAGCGATCGATATTTTAGCAAGCAAGTTTCGTAATGCGGGTTATAGTTTGGGATTTGAGCCAATTCGCGTCAAATTTAAGCCTACTGATGCCACACTTAAAACCTGTGAAGAAGTGGGAACAGATTTTGCTCAAGCCTTAAAAAAAGCCCAGCGGGTGCGTCAACCCAAAACCAAGCAAGGAACATCAGCAACAGATCGCACTGAACAAGCCATAGGAAGAATCGTTGGCTCTTTGTGTATTGTGACGACTAAGCAAGAAGAACTATCAGGGGCAATGCTAGCCTCTTGGGTATCCCAAGCCACTTTTAATCCCCCTGGTTTAACTGTAGCAGTAGCCAAAGAAAGGGCGATCGAATCTTTGCTCTATGTGGGCAATGAATTTGTCTTAAATATTCTTCAAGAAGGCAGACACATTGGCTTGATGAAACAATTTTTAAAGCCCTTTGCCCCAGGAGAAGACCGTTTTGCAGGAGTAGCCACAGCAACAGCTGAAAATGGTTGTCCGATTTTAACTGACGCTTTAGCCTATGTCGAATGTCGAGTTGACAGAAGAATGGAGTGTGGCGACCATTGGTTATTGTATGCTGTAGCGGAAAAAGGTAAATTATTACAAGTAGAAGGTGTCACCGCAGTTCATCATCGTAAATCAGGCACTCATTATTAACTAAAACAGTAGGGCGAGCAACGCTCACCCTACTTATTTAAATTATTACGAGGAATAATCTACACTAAACCAACTTCGTGAGAAGCACGACGCAGCATAGAATCGTTGCGATTTTTGGCTGCTTTTTGACGATTTAGAATCAACCAACGGGATTTTTCGTTAACGCTTGTTGGTGCTGCTTCTTGATTGGTAGCGGGACGGTTAGAATAAGCTACACCACGATAAGTTAAATTAACTGGTGGTTGTAGAGTCAGAGGTTTTTTGAGGTTGTGGAATCGCCAGTCAAGCCCGCGAAATTTACCAGCAACATCACTTTCTTTTACTGCTACAACAGGTGGGTTGTAGTCATAGCTAACACCGCGATAAGTAATTTTCATATTGTTTCGCCTCCGAGAATTCGTAAAGAAGATATGAGGCGCGTTCCTTCGGGAGTGTCCCTACTTCCGTCTCTCTAATTTAAATTAGTGAGAGATGAACGATTTACTTTCTGTATATATTGTTACTGTTTTTTAGAAAAATGTCAAGTCAAGCCAATATTTTTTTTCAGATAATAGGACTCAACCCTTGTAAAATAGTTGAATTATAGATCAAGCTGTTTCTGCTCCTCATTTCATTTTTAGCCCATGACAGCAACACCAGAGATTAAGCAAAAAGTAACCCAACTCAGACAACAACTGCAAAAAGCAGGATATGCCTATTATGTTTTAGATAATCCCATCATGGAAGATGCGGTTTATGACCAGTTGTACCGCCAACTTCAAGAGATAGAGACTAAGTATCCTGAATTAATTACCCCTGATAGTCCAACTCAGCGAGTCGGAGAGCAACCAGCAGCGCAATTTACTACAGTTAAACACAATATTCCGCTTTATAGCTTAGAAAATGCTTTTAATCAGCAAGATTTAGTTAAATGGCAAGAAAGATGGCAAAAAAATCTCGGGAGAGTTCCCGATTTTAGTTATGTCTGTGAATTAAAGATCGATGGTTCAGCTTTAGCATTAACCTATGAAAACGGCATTTTAACTAGAGGTGTGACTAGAGGGGATGGCGTTACAGGAGAAGATATTACCCAAAATGTTCGCACGATTCGCACGATTCCCCTAAGACTCAATTTGGAATCGCCTCCTGCAATAGTAGAAGTTAGAGGAGAAGCCTTTTTACCTTTAGACGTATTCGAGAAAATTAATCAAGAAAGAACAGCAGCAGGAGAACCCTTATTTGCCAATCCTCGTAATGCTGCTGCTGGCACTTTACGTCAGTTAGATTCTCGGATTGTGGCGCAACGCCAGCTAAACTTTTTTGCTTATACGCTACATTTGTCTGATTCTATTACACTAAATTCCCAATGGGAATCATTAGAACTATTGCAGCAAATGGGATTCTTGGTGAACCCTAACCGCCAGCTATGTGAAACCTTAGCAGCAGTAGCAGCATATTATCAGTACTGGGATACCGCGAGACAGAACTTACTTTACATGACCGATGGAGTAGTAGTAAAACTCAACAGCTACTCATTGCAACAGCAATTAGGTTTTACCCAAAAATTTCCTCGCTGGGCGATCGCTCTTAAATATCCCGCAGCAGAAGCATCCACGGTCGTTAAAGAGATTATCGTTAACGTCGGGCGCACTGGTGCAGTAACTCCCATGGCAATAATGCAACCCGTAGAGTTAGCAGGAACAACAGTACAACGCGCCACTCTGCACAACAGCGATCGCGTAGCGCAATTAGATATCCGTCTAGGTGACACCGTAATTATTCGTAAAGCAGGAGAGATTATTCCTGAAGTACTAAGAGTCATTAAGGAGTTGCGTCCGCCTCAAACTCAACCCTACCAAATGCCAAGCCATTGTCCTGAATGTAATTCCTTATTAGTCCGTCCCCCTTCTGAAGCTGTTACTAGATGTGTGAATAGTTCTTGTCCTGCTATTTTACGGGCTAGTATTGTACATTGGGCATCTCGTGACGCCTTAGATATTAAAGGTTTAGGGGAAAAAATTGTCCTAATGTTAATCGAAAATAACTTAGTCAAATCGATCGCCGATCTTTATGATTTACAAGTCGAACCAGTAGCAGCGAAGAAAAGAATGGGGGAAAAATCCGCAACTAATTTAATTAAGGCGATCGCAGCATCAAAAAATCAACCTTATGCCAGAGTTTTATATGGTTTAGGGATTCGTTATGTCGGGAATGTCAATGCCAAGTTACTAGCGGAGAATTTTCCTGATGTTAATCTTTTAGCAATTGCTTCTATCGAGTCGTTAGAGGCTGTTTATGGTATTGGCACAGAAATAGCTCAAGCTGTCTTTGAATGGTTCAGAATCCCTGCTAATCAAGAGCTAATCTCACATTTACAAAAAGCTGGACTCAAGCTTAATCATCAAGCTTCTGATACGCCAAAAAGCATTAAACTTGCTAATAACTTAGTAGGAAAAACTTTTGTCATCACAGGAACATTACCTACACTCAAACGCCAGGAAGCTAAAGATTTAATTGAACAAGCAGGAGGTAAAGTTACTAGTTCTGTCAGTAAAAACACTGACTATTTAGTTGTAGGAGAGGATGCAGGTTCTAAACTAGACAAAGCTAAAAAGTTGGGTATTTCCGAACTAACTGAATCTCAGTTATTAGCAATGCTACAAGCTAACTAATCAGTATTAAATCATTGGTTAAACTCTGATTCCGATTCAATATTCTTAGAGTTATCACTCTTAGGGTTATCGGCAATCCATTCGACTTTTTCTTGAATTGGAGTACGACGACTAGAAGTAGCAGGGTTATCACTATAACCAAGATAAAGATAGCCTAAACAGCGGTCTTTTTCTCCTAGTCCCAAAAATTCTTTTAATTCTGGCGTATAAGTAACTCCTCCCGAACCCCAAAAACTACAGATTCCGTAAGCTGTAGCAGTTAAAGACATATTTTGAACACTACAAGCTACTGCTTCTATCTCTTCTATTTCCAGTATTTTCTCGGTTTTTTGTCGTTCCAAACAAATTACAATTACGTGAGAAGACTTAAGAATATTAGTTTGCATTCTTTGATATTTGTCTGGACTAAAATTAGCTTCGGAGGTTAGTTTTTGATAGAGATTGGCTTGAAAATTTGCCAATTTTTCTAAGCCAGCATCAGTAAATACCTTGAATCGCCAGGGTTGAGTTAATCCGTGAGTAGGCGCCCAATTACCATTTTTTAAAATTTGCCACACTATAGAATCATCAATTTTTTTTCCATTAAAATAACGAGGTTTAGTAGAACGACGAGACTCAATTAATTTATTTACCTGTTCAACAAAGGAATTCATCGGTTAGCCTATCTTTTTAGCTTCTAATTTGAGAATTTTTGCTTTTGACATTAACTAAAGTAATTATACTTAGACATAACTTACTTTTATGCATAATTAAAAACTTAAAAAATAAAGGTACGTTTATTAATTAACAGTAAAACCTTTGCCGTAATCTAAACTAAAGGTTATCATCGCAAAAGAAAGTTTACGAGAAAATAGGATCGAAAATTCTGAGCAGGATTACATTATATTTAGAAGTATGTAGTATTACATATTTTTGCTGTTGAGAATTGAACTATTTTTTTGCTGAATTAAAATAATGTTTCAAAATATCGGTTGCTAATTCCCCTCTAAATTAAACCAATAATTGGGAGACAAAACACGACCAATTTTAACCCCACTTAGATCGATTGTGTTACCTATGAAAGACAACTCTCAAAGAGATAATAAAAAACTTCTGCTTATTGACGACGACCCCAATCTAATCTTGCTAGTAAAAGACTACCTAGAATTTAGAGGTTATCAGGTGATGACAGCCGAAAATGGTCGAGAAGCATTAGCAGTTTTAGATCATGATGTTCCTGATATGATTATTTGCGATGTAATGATGCCAGAAATGGATGGCTACTCATTGGTCAAACACATCCGTGAAGAGCCAAGAACCACAACAATTCCCGTACTATTTCTTTCAGCGAAAGGTCAAAGTCAAGACCGAGTTAAAGGACTTAACGAAGGTGCAGACGTTTATATGGTTAAACCCTTTGAACCAGAGGAGTTGGTTGCACAAGTTGAGTCATCTTTAAATCAAATTAAGCGTCTATCTTCTACTATGAAGCGAATCGATGGCGCACCAACAATTCATGTTCCTCATAACGTAGAATTAACCCCTACAGAACTAAAAGTGGTTCAGCTTGTAGCACAAGGTATGGCTAATCGGGATATTGCAGAAAGATTAAATGTCAGTCAACGTACTATCGAAAGTCATGTTTCTAATATGCTTAACAAAACTAGTTTGAAAAATCGTACTGAGTTGGCTCGTTGGGCAATGGAGAGCAATATGACTTAAGTAATATTTCAAGCTTTGTAACCTTCTCCTAAAAAGAAAACCATATCTTATCTTCTTTTTGGGAGAGGTTAGAAGCTATGGAGTCATATCTGATTCTTTTTGAAAAAATAGTGCCAGGAATATTCTCAAAATTTGTGGTTATTCTAATTTAAATGTGCTAATATCAATTACTGTGCTGGTGTAGCTCAGTTGGTAGAGCTGCTGATTTGTAATCAGCCGGTCGCAGGTTCGAGTCCTGTCACCAGCTTTAATTCAGCTAAAGT
>DAXETX010000340.1:0-10078 GCA_051155735.1 Xenococcaceae cyanobacterium | reverse complement strand
TTACTGCTATTCTTTTGAGACGAATGCCCTTTGCCGAAACCTTTAGCCATTGAAAATCCGAGATAAGAGATGGATTTTAATAGCATATTACAGCTTCATTTTTCTTGCGCTTACCCTGTCAGAATAAACTGGACAATCATCTTCTTTAAAACCAACATCTAAGACCCAATGAAGACTATTCTCAATTCCCCAATGACTACGAACAGCATGAGCTAGCATTTGGGCATTACTGCTAAAACTATTGAGGTAGTAACGTTTAGAAGTAGTTGTTTCCGTGCCAATTTTACGCACTGATTCGACTAAACCAACACTTTGAAGCCCAACCCATTGCTCCTCGTCGAAGAACAACTCTTTTACAGGCATTGTCCAATAGCGACGTATTTCCGTCCGTCCATGACCCTGGTTAATGGTGCGATGAAAATCATGTTTTACTCCCGACCAATCTTTAGTTTCAGATTTCATTCGACTTATCATCCACCTTTGTCTGACCCAGTACTAACCTTTGCTCACAAGCCCAAGCATTAACTATATGGATCGCTCTTTTCCCTTTTCCCTTTGCACCAGAATGTTTCAGGGTTTTGCCATCAATGCTAATCGTCTCCCCTGGTAAGATTTGGGCTATTGTTTTGACCCAGTCTCGAAAACATTGTTCAAATTCTTTTGGGTCTATTTTGGCAAATACTCTTGAAATTGTGTCATGAGAAGGAATCCCATTTGGTAATTCTAAAAACTGCTTCAACCATTGTTCCTTGGCGTTCCCGTATTGCTCCATTGCCACCCAATTATCTGCACCTGAAATAATTCCACAGATAGCAATAGCTAGAATATCTATGAGTTTATGTTCTTTGGTTCGGTCTACACGAGGGTCTCTCAATTTGGCAAAATGATCTAGCAGGGTGATTTTCGGCTTTAGTTTCATTATCCTTCACCTACGCCTTGGTTTTACTACCAAATTAATTTATCATTATCGCTCAATTTAAGATGCGTTCGCCCTGATCAGTCAGTTCTCGATGTACCCTATCAATTAGGTTTCCCAGTTTTTTGGCATGAATAAATAGGGTTTTCTTACGGCGATCTTTAAACTTTCCATTCTTCTTACTCCTGGTTAAAAACCAGAGACAAGCAGGAATCTGAGTATTGTAGAATAATTGACCAGGGAGGGCGACTATACAATCGACTAGATCCGCATCAATAATGTTTTTGCGAAGATCTCCCTCACCAGACTGGTTGGAGCTCATCGAACCATTCGCCAAAATAAATCCCGCTACTCCTGAAGGAGCAAGATGAGAAACCATGTGCTGTATCCATGCGTAGTTGGCATTTCCTTTTGGGGGAGTACCGTATTGCCAGCGCACATCCTCTTGCAAGCGGTCTCCTCCCCAATCGCTAATATTAAAGGGTGGATTGGCAATGATGAAATCTGCTTTTAGGTCTTTATGTTGATCGTTGTGGAAGGTATCAGCATTCCGTGTGCCCAGGTTTCCTTCAATTCCCCTAATTGCAAGGTTCATCTTACAGAGCTTCCAGGTAGTAGGGTTAGATTCCTGACCGTAGATCGAAATGTCTTCGATGCGCCCTCCATGAGCTAATACAAACTTTTCTGACTGGACAAACATTCCACCAGAACCGCAGCAGGGGTCGTATACTCGCCCCTTGTAGGGTTCGAGCATTTCTACGAGAAGCTGCACCACGCATCGGGGGGTGTAGAACTGTCCGCCGTTTTTCCCTTCAGCACTGGCAAACTTACCAAGAAAGTATTCATACACTCGACCCAAAATATCTTGTGAACGGCTCTCTTCGTTTCCTAAGCCAATTGTTCCGACTAGATCAATTAATTCCCCAAGTAAGCGTTTATCAAGAGTTGGTTTACCATAATCTTTGGGAAGTACTCCTTTGAGTGCAGGGTTCTCCTTTTCGATAATGGTCATGCCGTTATCAATTAGTTTTCCGATTTCGGGGTTCTTGGCGTGAGCCTGAAGAAATGACCAACGAGCTTCTTTGGGGACATAAAAAATGTTTTCTGCTAAGTACTCATCCCGCTCTTCGGGGTCGGCATACTCATCAGCAGCTAGTTTCTCCTAGAGTTCAATGAAGGCATCAGAAATATATTTTAGGAAGACCAGACCTAAAACAACGTGCTTGTACTCGGCAGCATCCAAGTGACCTCTTAGTTTATCGGCTGCTTGCCAGAGCTTTTCTTCAAATCCTAACTTTGCGCTATTATCTTTATTCTTTGTGGTCTTCTTTTTCGGCACGCTTGGTACTCCCTGATTTAATCATCACTCATGGTACTTTGAATTGATAGGATTTGACTACGGTGTAACGTTGAGCTTCTCCTTTAATCCATTCATCCACGTTTGGCTAATAATTTTGTCATGCTGAAGCCGTCCCACAACAATTCCAGGATGTATACCTAGTTGCTTCGCAAAGTTGTGTACCTGTTCTTTGGACTGTAATTGAGATAACTCACCTGCATATTTCGGAGCAATGAGGAAGTCCCGCGCCCATTGATTAGCTTCTTCTTCCTGTTTCGATGGGACATCTTTACCCTTACTCCATTCATCCAGGAAAATGTCATCCTTACCATGCAATAGAATGTGGGCTACTTCATGAAAAAAAGTAAACCAAAAGCGATCATTGCTTTTTCCGTATAGCGACAACTGAATTAAGGCTGTGTGAGGGTTTAACCAACGAGCTACCCCGCTTACGTGCGCTCTGGGAATTGACGGCACTAATACAAAAACAACTCCTGCATCTCGGCATAATCGAGTTATTTGAGGAAGAAATTCTGCCGACGGCAATAAGGTTAGCGTACGGATCTCTTTGACTGCCTTTTTAAATGCTCCTTCGTTATACTGCGGACACTCCTGCTGTTCTGCTTCTACCTCGCCAATTCTCAACCAGGACGTGATTGCCCCCAGGTCGCTTTGTTCTTCCTTTGTACGACGATAGGCAACCTGCCTCTCCCTATAAAAGGCATTCCAGCCTTCAGGAGATGCAACTCCGAAGAAGGACAGCATATCTTTTACCACGAGGGGCTTATTTTTCGCATCAAGACGACGCGAGGGGATTTGTCCCTGCTTCATCAATTCCTTTACTGGTAGCTGGTCGAGCCAATCCACCCACAATGCTAACCGCTTCTTTTCCTCAATTTGAGCAACTTGGGCACGATAATTCGCTTCTCTTGTCAGCCAAAATTTTTCGGTGCTACCCAACACTCTTGCAAGCCGTACTGCGGTATCTTCAGTGATGGGAGCTTTGCCATTAATTAGCTGACTGACGAACTTGGGCGAATTATCCAAACGCTTGGCAAATTCAACCTGCGTCCAGTCTTTTTCTTCGAGAATATCGGCAATGGTATCACCAGGGGGAGAAACCCAGTCTGGTGTAAATGATAATGTAGTTCCTTCAGTCATGATAATCCCCGATAAACACAATTTGTATAGCAGTCACCCTCGACCAGTCGATACTGTCATCCTCTCTTAGAGGAACAGGATCGTTAGCAGACTCAAATACCAATCGCTTACCGCCATCTAAATCAAGAGCGAACTGTCCTGCGCGATTTCCTCTGAGTGGGTGCGGTCGCCCTGATACTAACTCAGCCACGGTTTCGGCAGCCAAAAGGTCTGCTAACCGCGATCTAAGTTTGCGAGCGCATTTGTCTCCCAACTTCTTTTGAGCCTCTTTCCGTGTCTCACATAGTTTCCTCAGTTTCGTGTTTTTAAAAGTAACTTCCATACTCAGTTTATCATTTTTGTTTACCGAAATGGTAAAGATTTTTGAGGAAATACAACTTTACTCGATAATCATCTGATTGTCACGAGCTAGGACAGAATAAGTTGAAAGAAGTCTCTTAGACTTTGATTTTATTACGGAAATATTGATAGAAAGAAACATCATGCAAATAGGTCTCTGGGGTCCAAACGCCCGAAAAGTGCCAAAACACAATTCTAAGAGAGCCGAGATTGGTTAGTCGCATCGTGAATCCCCCTTAAAGTCCGCCGAAGCAGCATCTGGAGAGTTTCAAATTGGGTATTTTGCAGGCAGTACCGCTTTCTAGAAAACAGCAAATGAGATTACTGGAAGTGGAGTTTGAATAAATAAAAAGATTGGATTTTTAGCTAGAAATGAGATGTAGCGCGATTCTAGGTGGTTTTTCTTGCTTTTAATTGCGTTCATCGAGGCTCGTTGAGCATTTTTTATCGCAGATACCTTTGCAAAAATACTCCCAAAGAAGACTATAAAAGATAGTTTTACTTAAGAATTC
Organism: Xenococcaceae cyanobacterium; assembly: GCA_051155735.1. Classification (GTDB taxonomy): domain Bacteria; phylum Cyanobacteriota; class Cyanobacteriia; order Cyanobacteriales; family Xenococcaceae; genus JASJCP01. The sequence continues at coordinate 5,811 of DAXETX010000340.1, read as the reverse complement.
TCATATCCTTGAGTATCGCCAGTGACGACCCTACGATGACGGGATACCTCTTTAGATGCAAAATGAACGACCAGCAGCTTGAGGAATGGTTCGCAGAAAACAAAGAAAGGATTATAGGTCGAACTCTAGAGGACGTTAAGAGTTTTCTCGATAGACATAGCATCGAGTACGATGTCAGAAATTGGGGAAATGATCGTAAGAAAAAACAGTCTTTTCGGGGTGTGCTTTTAACTGTCAGAGCAGACAATATCGTCGATTTAGCTATGTCAGCGACCCAGCCAGCACGATTTAACTAGCAGGTTCTGTTAGCAGAAAGAAGAATAAAACTGAAAAATGTATTCTAGTTTTTTCCATGCTGCTAACTCCCACTTTTCTTTCCTTCTAAAGAAGTCCAAATCAAACTACCATTGTTTTCCCCCAAAACTCCTTGCTATAAATGAACTGGCGTTCTGGCACTTTTCGGGCGTTTGGACCCCAGAGACCAAATAGTCCAACAGCTTGTTGGGCTAATTAACTTGCTTCGTAAGCTATTGATTTTAGTTGTTTTTAAGGACTCTCCTAATTGTGCAACAGGCTGCTGCACAATTTAAGACGACTGCTTTTCATATTTGCCGATAGTAACATTTCGATACCGCAAATACTTGTAGAGCGTGGCTTTTGATATATTCAAATCTTCGGCAATCCGATTTACGGGCATTCCTTCTTTATAGAGACTTTCCGCAACTCGTGCTTTGCGCTGGGCATCCTCAGAGAGCCCTGGTCTCCTTCCGCCCATCCTACCCCTGGCTCTGGCAGCAGATAACCCAGCATTGGTACGTTCGCTGATAATTCCTCGCTCGAATTCTGCCAGGGCAGCAAAAATGTTGAATACAAGCTTTCCCTGTGCGGTGGTGGTATCAATCGGATCGTTTAAGCTCTTTAAGCCTATTCCGCGCTGGCTCAATTCTTCTGCGAGTTCCACAAGATGCTTGAGCGATCGCCCCAATCGGTCTAACTTCCAGACGACAATAGTATCTCCCTCACGAGCATTCCGCAGCATCCGATCTAATCCTGGACGCTCTGATTTTGCCCCACTCACTTTGTCGGTGTAAACTTTATCGCATCCATGCGAACGTAACGCATCTTTCTGGAGGGTCAGTTTTTGATCTTTGGTGCTCACACGAGCGTAACCTAATAGCATTACATTGCTCACTGTTCAATAAACTCATGAATCAAGAGTATGATAAACACTGTTTGTTTAAACCGCAATAGTGAACAATGCTCAAAATTGGGAAATTTTGAGGAGGGAGCAATCTGACTGGATTTTGAGAAAGAGAATCGAGGAAGGGTGAGTGTACTATGAAAAATAGTATAAAGTTCAATCATACGGACGTTTAACTGAACACCAAAACTATCTGTAAATTTTTAGAATTATTTGACGTAACTTTAATTACGATACTGTCGTAATCTACAACTCATATCTAACAATTATTTATTTAATCCATTTATCCCCACTGCCACTGCTGCTGTTCCACCTGTTCTTGTCCTATCTCATCTGCTTCTGGAGTCATTTCTCTGTGGACTTTTTGATTACCCAAAACTGCTTCTAAATCTTTAGTTAAATCGAGACAGGAAGTTCCTTTGACTCCCCGTACTTCAATCTTTACCTGTCCGTCTTTTTCAATAAACACATCGATTTCTTGAAGTTCCATTGTTAATTAGCTCCTATACTGTACGTCGTAACACTAAATGAATTCGCTCGCCTTCTTGGGCTTCTTCATTGACTAGGGAAAAACCTTGTTCCTCTAATTTGGCTTTAGCTGCATGGTAGGCATAGCGTTGAGAAACCTGTTGTAAAAATTGGTCTTGCTTAATATCTCGAATACCCCACCAATCAGCAACTATTTCGTAGGCATTATTGGACTGGCGAAAACCAATATCATACCCTGTGTTTTTGGTAGGGATTTTTATAGCGACAGGAGTTTGAATACCTTGATAACCACGAATATTTACATTCCCCTCCTGGTAATTGTGACCTAACTCTGATAGGGCTTGTTTGAGGTATTCTTTTTCAACAATTTTGGTTTTGATGGTTGTAAAGTGAGACATAGATATTTAAGTTAATTTGACGACTGGATAATCGCGATGAGTATATTTTTGGGTTTTTAAATCGCGGGAGGTCATGAGTAATCGTTTATTACCGTCAATAGAAAACTCCACCTGAAATCTAGATTCACCTTGATTTGCTGGCGGTTCAGCATTGAGGAAAGTAGGGCTGTGTTCGTTCATCCAGAAATGGGCGCGATTATCTTCATCTTCGGGAGTTACCGCCGATAAACGGGCTGCCCCTGAAGGATCGAAAACTAATTCCATTGCTGCATTACTGTTACCGCGCTGTCTGCTTTCTCCCATTTCAAACAGTGCCAAACCTAATTGGCTTTGACCGTCGTAAGAAGCTTTAATAGTTAACCTTGCTAGGCTTTCTGCGGTAGGATAGGGTGTACCTCGTTTGACTAATACTCGGTAGTCGTAATCTCCTTTCTGACGGTTGAGGAAGCGAATGGCGTAATCATGTTGGATGTGGTCGTAAAAATCTACCCCCGCCACAAATGCTGCTGCCCCTCTAGCCACCGCATCTAGAGGACGATTGAGCATTACCCTTTCTTTGCCAAAGATACGCCTGACGGTACGCTGGATGGAGGGAATTTGACTGCTACCACCTACCAGTAAGACGGCTTTAATATCATCTTCTTGATAACCTCGTTCGCGGGCAGAATTGAGGGCGCGACGTATAGTTGTATCTATCTGATTAAAGGCTTCATTATCGTCGAGTAAATCTTCAAACTTACTGCGGGTAAACTCTGCCGATAATACTGCACCTGTATTGGGATTCATCACCGTAACATCAGCGCGATCTCTTTCTGATAATCTGACCTTAGCCCGTTCGCATTCTACGAGTAAAGCTCTACTTAGCTGACGCACCTCTTCATCATAATCATCTCGTTCTATCTGTTTGAGTACATCTTGAAATAGCCACTGGTCGATAGTCGAACCACCAATTTCCAATCCTGCTTTACCCAGTACCCGACAGCGACGACCACCTTGAGATTGGTCTGATTCTTCAATCAGGACTACGGCTACATCTAACGTACCTCCACCAAAATCAAAGATCAGATAGACATCTCCTGGTTGGATATGCGCCCCATAACCCAAAGCAGCAGCCGAGGGTTCGTCAATTAAACGGAAGCGTCTGATCCCCGCAGCTTCGGCAACATCGGTTAGCCAGTTTTCGTAATGCTCAAAGGATTCTACAGGAACGGTAAAGGCTACTTCTTCATCTCCGATATTTAATTCGGTAGCAGCAAACAGCAAGACAGTAGAGAGAAAATCTTGACCCGCATCAAAGTGGGAAATTTGCTTGCCATCGATTTTTCTTTTAACGGGACTGCGGTTAGAAATGTAGCGTTTCATCCAGCGAAAAGTGCGATCGCTCTTGGTCAGATTTTGTTGTTCTACCTGATGACCCAGCCATCTTCTTTTATCGCTAGCGTAGTGAATTTGGGAAGGAATAACCGAGATTTTTTCGTTCTCGTGCTGATAGAAAGAACCATAATCGGGGATATGAAAAGGAATCCCCGTCTGTTGGGCTTCATCCCACAGGGCAACTACTGTATTGGACGTACCGAAATCAATGGCTAATCTTCCTGGCATATTCTTCTGAATTCACAAGCATCCAGTTTTAGAATTCCCAGGAGTTGAGTAAAACTAACTTTTCTACCTAGAATTTGTCACATATAAGCGACAAAATAACAGTATGATCGTTATATGGAAAGCCGACAATGGGAAATTAAAAAGTACGTTACGGCAGATGGAGACTGTCCCTTCGATAAATGGTTCGATAAGCTCGATTCAAACTTACAAGCCAGAATTGATGTCCGACTCGACCGAGTACGTCTGGGCAATTTTGGAGACAGAAAAAGTTTAGAAGGAGGAATTTTCGAGCTTAGGTTTCAGTTTGGAGCTGGTTATCGCGTCTATTTTGGACTTTCTGGCGATCAAATAGTGCTTCTACTCGCAGGTGGTTCTAAGAAAACCCAGAAGAAAGACATTAAAACAGCCCGTCGTCTCTGGAAAGCATATCAACAAGAACAAGGAGAAACTTAATCATGCCAACTAAAGATTATCAAACCGATTTACTTAAACGCCTAGCTAACCCTGAATACGCAGCACAATATTTAAAAGCAGCATTTGACGAAACTCTCGCTGATGGGAACAGGGCAGCTTTTTTATTGGCTTTGAAAAATGTAGTTGAGGCGACAGGCGCGATGCAAACAGTGGCAAACGAAGCTAAGATTTCTCGTCAGCATTTGTATCGGATGCTGAGTGAAGAAGGAAATCCGACTCTAGAAACACTAACTTCTGTACTTCAGGCAGTGGGAATGACCATTGATTTTAAACCCGTGGTTAGGTAGATAATTCCACCCCCGCCTTACGAATCACCTTACCCTGATAAGAAATACCAGCAAATCTCACTACTACCTCTGCATTTGGACTAATCTCAGTGCTGGCACTCAAAGGTTCGTGGAGATTAGAGTCAAAAGAGACAGTTTCACCAACCTGACTAACTATAGTTAAACCGTTATCTTCCAAGCTGCGGATTAAGCGTTTGGCTACCAGCCACATATCCTTAGCTTGTACTGGTTTACCTTGTTCTAAAAGATGTGCCTGGGTGAGTAGTTGTGTAACGGGGGCAGCAGTATCGCTTAGTAGTTGTTCGATTTGGTTTTGAACCGCAGAGTCAATATTGTTGTTTTCGCTAGTGCGTTGCTGTTCTAGCTGTTGTTTGAGTTTATCAATTAATTGGTCGCGTTCTGTTAATTCTAATCTTAGGTTTTGTATTTCTCTTTCTAGAGTGAGGAGTTTTTCATCTGATTGAGGTTGGGAAGTGTGAGATAATCCTAACCATTCAATTAATGTATTTAACATTGACAATACTCTCATAATTAATAACAAGGTCGTCCTTGTATTCCAATAACATCTGAACCATTATCATGAATAAAAACCTCGCCAAGACTTTGACCCTGAAAAATGTGTTTTTGCTGATATGGGGACTCCATAAATTCTCCCCAACAGCAAATAATTAAGTCAGCATCATTTGCCCATTGATTTATATTAAGATTAAATCTTTGACCAAGCGTTTGCATCTCTTGGTGAAAAGTTATTATGTATTTTTGGTACTGCTGAGGTAAACCATTGTGCTGTTCTAGTAAATCTTTGAGCTTTTGTCCAGGTGGTAATTTTTGTCTGACTTGACTTAATGGGGTGTAATGTGTGAGTAAAATCGTAAGTATTTGATTATGCTTTGTTCCCAACCAATTGATTGAAAAACCAGGCTCTATTTTTGCTTGGAACATGACCACATAATCTTCTGAATTACCAGTAAATTTTGAAGTATTAACACTAATATTTTGTCCATTTAGATTGAGAGATAATGGATTCCATTTTCGTACTTTATCTAAATCTTGTTGACTATGACAACGTAGTTTAATCATTATCATCTAACTTATTACGTGATATTGGTTAGTGGTTATTTGATTTGGTTGAAGAAATGGCAGAGTAAATACTATTTTTATTCTTAATAAATAGCAGATTAAAAACCAGGGTAAGCGCAAGAAAAATGAAGCTGTAATATGCTATTAAAATCCATCTCTTATCCAGGGTAAGCGCAAGAAAAATGAAGCTGTAATATGCTATTAAAATCCATCTCTTATCTCGGATTTTCAATGGCTAAAGGTTTCGGCAAAGGGCATTCGTCTCAAAAGAATAGCAGTA
>DAXETX010000339.1:0-2695 GCA_051155735.1 Xenococcaceae cyanobacterium | reverse complement strand
ACGATATTTTAGGATTAGAAGCAACCTTTATTTCTGAAGTAGATACCTATATCGAATTGACTGATGGAGTAGTTAAATTAACTTTACTAAATCGTAAAAAAATTATTGAATATTTTGGTAATCAAGCTAACTTCTTTTTTGAGCAAAAAAATGATGGTGTAGCTTTAAGTTTTGAAGTAGAAAATGTAGAAGAAGCTTATGAATATCTCAAACAAAAAGGTGTGGAAACTGTCAGTCCTCCTTGGAACTTTCCCGATTGGGGAATTAAATCAGCATTAGTGCGTGACCCCGAAGGCAACCTAGTGGAATTGACCCAAATGGGTGAAATGGTTGGAGCAGAATAGTTTTTACTTAAATCAGCAAACTGCAAATAAATTAATAATGGCTACTTATTTAGTAACAGGAGCAAACCGAGGTATCGGTCTAGAATATTGTCGTCAACTTCAAGCAAGAGGTGATGAAGTTATTGCGGTATGTCGTGCGACTTCAGAAGAATTAAAAAAATTAGATATTTTTAGAGAAACAAATATAGATATTACTTCTGATGATTCAATTACTAATTTAATTCAAAAACTTGATGACAAACCAATTGATGTTTTGATTAATAATGCTGGAATTGTCGAAAGAGTTAATCTAAATTCACTTGATTTTGAGAGTATCCGTCGGCAATTTGAAGTTAATGCGCTCGGCGCTCTCAGGCTAACCAAAGCTTTGCTAAACAATCTTCATAAAGGCTCTAAAATTATTATGATGACCAGCCGTATGGGTTCGATTGAAGATAATACATCGGGTGGTTCTTATGGTTATCGAATGTCTAAGGTGGCTTTATCCATGGCTGGTAAATCACTAGCTCAAGATTTGAAATCCCAAGGAATTGCGGTAGGAATACTTCATCCAGGATTAGTTAAGACGCGGATGACTGGGTTTACCGACTCTGGTATTACGCCAGAACAATCTGTCAAAGGACTATTAGCTCGTATTGACAAATTGAACCTAGAGAATACAGGAACTTTTTGGCACGCTAATGGTGAAGTTTTGCCTTGGTAGAATCGCCGTGAAATATAGTAAATCTCTTGTATTAAGTCCAATAAACCTTTGTCTTAATAAAATTAAAACCCTAAACCTTATACTTTTTTTGACCAGATTAAGAGAAATCCCCATATTCTTAGAGATCGGGTTTTTTGATGCTTGATTGAAAAAGCCAAGCCCATCATAAGCTTGGCAATAGATGAATTAATGTGTGAAGAATTCAAGCTTTAAATTTCTACTTCAAAAGCAGGTCCTTCTTCTACGAAAGTATCAGCAAAATTATTCCGAATTGATTCAGCTTCTTCCCCTGTGGCATAAAGATAAGTATCAGCAAGATTGAGATTGCGGAAACGAGAAAACTCGGTTGCTTCTTCTGCTCCTACACCATAGACATAAAAGGCTAGACCTTCTTCGGTAAAGCTTTCGGAAAAATTAGCATTGATGCTAGCTCGCTCTTCTTCTCCAACGTATAAATATCTTCCAGGGTTATTCAGACTTTGGAATCGATACAGAGCAATAAGATCGTCATCTGGTTCTACTCCTACCTTAAAAGCCAGACCTTCTTCTTCAAAGGTATCACTAAAGTTAGCGCGAATACTCTCCGCTTCTTCCTCAGCAGCATATAAGTATGAAGAAATTGGATCGCCAAGACGGCGGAAACGAAAGATGTCAGTATCCAAATCTGGATCATCATTAATATCAGTAGTCGCGTTAATTACCGCATCACCGACATCAGCACCAGTTAAGTTATCGCTGGCTAAATTATTATCCTGCAAAATCTCGGCAAATTCGGGAGCAACTAACAAATCAGATTGACCGACATCTAAACTGTCAGAATCAGCTTCTAAACTGTCAGGATTGCTCACATCAAACAAGATTGTACCCGCTGCAACTGCGCCATCGACAGTATTTTGGACGAAGAAACCACTAGTATTGTCTGTCTGACGCTCAGCATTAAAGCCAATGCGGAAGTTACCGACAGTAATCTCACCTATTTCGCTGTTGAAGGTGACTGTTCCTGTATGTTCGATTTCTCCTGCTACGGGAGTAAACCCATCTTGCTGGTTGTAAGCAAAATCACTTTCTTCGGTGATATCAAATCCGACAGCAAATTGTTCCGAAACAGGTTCTTCTGTCCCATTTGTTCCTGTCAGATTTAAGCCTGCTGCTGTTTGTAATAACTCGGTATCGAGAGCGACGCTAGTAGTACCATCTTGGATAATGGATTGACTTCCATCATCCGAGTCATCGGAGGGGGGATTATCCATGTCGTCATCCGAGTCATCCGAATCATCGGAGGGGGGATTATCCATGTCGTCAACAGGTGGATTCGGGGGATTATCCATGTCATCATCCGAATCATCCGAATCATCGGAGGGGGGATTATCCATGTCATCGTCCGCAGGGGGATTATTGGTAGTAGCGTTAATCACCGCATCACCCACATCCGAACCCGTTAAGTCTTCGCTGGCTAAGCCTCCAAACTGTAATATACCAGCAAATTCAGGCGCAACTAATAAGTTGGCTTGACCTACATCTAAACTGTTAGAGTCGGCTTCTAAATTGTTGGGATTGCCTATGTCAAACAGAATTGTATTGTTTACTAGACCATCGACAGTATTTTGAACGAAGAAACCACTAGCACCGTCTGTCTGACGTTCCGCAT
>DAXETX010000338.1:0-8187 GCA_051155735.1 Xenococcaceae cyanobacterium | reverse complement strand
CAATAACTTGAATATCGCGATAATTATCTGTTTCTGATAACATCTTTACTACTGCTGTTGCTTGTCCTGCCATCATTTCAATCAACCAGACCCCTCCAGATACTAAATACTCAGGAGCAGTTTTGGCTAAATAACCAATTGCTTCTAAACCATCTTTTCCGCCATCTAGAGCTAAATGTGGTTCATGTTTATAGACTTCTGGTTGTAGCTGCGGTAATTCCCCACTAGGAATGTAGGGGGGATTGGCTACCATCCCACTGACTTTTCCTTTGAGGTGTGGCAGAGGAGTCCACCAATTACCTTGATAAAACTGAATTTGATCGGTTAATTTTGCAGTTACAGCATTAGTTTGGGCGATCGCCAATGCTGCTGCACTACAATCTACTGCGTGAATTGTCGCCTGGGGAAAAACACTTCCTAAGCCAACAGCGATCGCTCCGCTTCCCGTGCCTAAATCTACCCAATGAACTGCTTCTGTAGGGGAAAATTGGTTAGCTTGTTGAGCAATCTCAATCATCAGTTCGGTTTCAGGACGAGGAATTAGTACCGCAGGCGATACTTGAAGCTGAAAATTGCGCCAAGTCACTTGACCGACGATATATTGTACGGGTAAATGTTCTGTAAGCCGTTTTTCCCACAACAAAGTCAATTGTGCGAGGCTTTGATGCAGCGCAATCGGAGAACGACTTTTAAAAGTCTCTAGACGCAAACTCAAAGCGTCTAGGTCGCTTACTTGTTGTATTAGCCAATCAACCTCTTTAACTGCAACTTTAGCAGCGATCGCTTTGTCTTGAGCCGTTTTGCGCCATAAATAAAGTTCTGTTCCTGTTACTTGAAATTTAATAATTCTCCTCCGATGCGATCGCCACTTCTAAGAAAGCGCGATCGCACTAACTTCCAATTTTTATTCTTGAGGCGATTCTTGCGGTGATTCTTGCGGGGCGTTTTGTTGAAGAAATTGAATAGATTCGGTAGAAGGAACTAAAACAATTTTATTTAGAGTTTGATCTTCACTATTTTGTAAAGTTTCTAAAACTACTTCTAAAAGCACTACCTCAACATTGACTGTATCTGCCAAACCAGGCTGTTGTTCTTTAAACTTAGTCACCATATTGTCTAGCTGTTCTTTTTCAAAAAAGAAAGGAATGACCTGCTGTGACTCTCTTTCAATAGTTAAATAACCTTGGTCATCTCCGCCTTTAGCGACAAATAAAGGAACTCCACCTTGGTATTGTTGACCATTTTGTTCAAGAATCACTTTGGCAGAATCTACTGCTTCTGGATCGGGAACATAAGTAAAGTTGAGATTATTACCTTGGTCTTGGTTTTGCTGGTCTAACTCATAGACTTTACCTAAAGGGACTGGGACTACTTTAACTTTACTTGCCAGATCGGGATTTTGACTTTGAAGACGAGTCACAAAATTCTCAGCCTCTTGTTGAGAGATAAAAACTCCTGTAAATTGACTATCTTGATCTTCATTTCTCGAAGCTACTAAAGGCGTACCTTCCTCATCAGTAATCGTAAATACTGGAACAGGATTGAGTTTTTGAATGATTTGTTCGGTGGGTAAAGCCCAGGCTTTAAATTGACCCAAGCCAGCAGCTAGAATTGCCCCTAACAAACCCATCGTAGTACCCCAACGGATCAAAGATTTCATAATTATCAAATTCCTTTTGATGATAACTTTACTTTTATTTTGGCTAAAAAATCGTAAATTACTCGGCAACAAAAAAATTTTTGGCGATATGTAACTTACAATACATTTTGCTGCAAATTTCTCGACGAAATTGCTTAATCGTAATCAATATTTTGTCACTTTGACCAGATTGATTTTCTTCGCAACTAACGATTAGTTAGGGAAACTTTAGCACTTTTCGGTGTAGCCTACTCTAACTTGAACAGTTACTTAGACTGGAAAACAAGATGGCGGTTTCTCTGGTTTACGGATCATTTTAGCGATTACGTCGTGCATCTAACCACTGTTGTAAGATTATTGCTGCTGCTTGACGGTCGATTAGTCCTTTGTCGTAAGAAGAAAACCGTTTTCGCGCTTTTAGCTGAGTTTCTGCTTCGTGAGAAGTCAATCTTTCATCGACATATTCTACTGGTAGCTCTAAAGCTTGAGCAATTTTGTTAGCAAACTTTTGCACTTGTTTCGCTTGAGTGCCAATTTTTCCTTCCATTGTATAGGGAAGTCCTACCACTAAAACCGTGACTTCTCTTTCTGCGACGATTTCTTGCAGTTTTTTGAGATCTTCTACCCAGGAACGACGGTTGAGAGTGGTCAAACCAGTAGCGATTAATCCTGTCCCATCACAACCTGCAATTCCTAAGCGTTTACTTCCTACGTCTAGACCCAAAGCGGAAATTCTTGATTGCATAATTAGACCCTATTTGCTTAGTTTAAGCATGATGCCCGTGATTAGGGGGTTTGGGGGAGTCTTCTGCTACTTCATCAGTAGCATTGCTATTATCTTCTCTCGTAGCTGGAAAAAATTCTTTTTTACTCGGTTGATGATATGACTGAGAAAGAGATTGTAACCAAGAGATCCGCGAAGGAATCGGAGTTCTAGCAGGTTTAAGTCCTTGAAGCACTTCTGATAACTGCAATCCTTCTAGAGGTCGGGTTTCTCGAATTTTGTGCCATACAGAACGTGACATTAAAAGGGTATGCTCTGTAGGAGTAGCACCAATCTTAGTCAGGTATTCTTCTCTTTCTGGTTGATAATCGGCAGATACTAATTCTAAGCTCTGATTTTTGGCGATCGCTTCTGAGTTGGTAGCTCGCATTTTTTGCGCAATCTGAGACATTTGAGCAATCAACTGAGGATATAACCAAGTGTATGCTGGATTAACAGTTAGTTGAGCTTTATAAGGTCGTGAACCATCTTTGGCTGATTCTAAGCAAAAATAACCAATTGCCGCTTTGCGTTGTGGCTCAAAAACATAGCCTTTTACTACTTCGGTTTTTTCTAACCACTGACGAATTTTACTTATTGTCGTTTGCCAAAAATTGGGTTTAAAGTCTTGAATGTGACGATCAAATATTTGCCGTAGTAGCGGTGGCATTGAGATACAATCTAATTGATAAAGTAGTGGTGCATCAGCATTACTTACTGGTAAAAGATTGGGTAAATCTGGTTCTTCTTGGGCGAGTTGTGTAATTTGCTCAGAACTAATGCGCCAATAAATCATTTGGGCTAGGGGCTGGAAACCATTTTCTCGATATAGAGCCAAATGATGTTGATCGTTGACATTTACTTCTAAGATCCAAGTCCTAGCTTCCCAAATATTTTCTAAGCAGTGTCGTAACAGTTGTGAGCCAATTTCTTTCTGACTCAAGAAAGAGCCTGATTGGCTAGTTTGAGCATTGAGTAACACTCTTTCAACCCGCCAAGTCGTGCGAGTGCTATTAAAGGGTGAGACTTGAATTAGACCGAGAATTTCTGGTTGTTGTTCGGCGACATAAATTCTGCGGTCTTCTGGCGAAGAGTAGGGCAAAAGACTCAAAAATTTTCTTAGTCCGTACCAAGAGCCTACTTGTTTTAGTTCTCTGTCTATAGTAATTAAACGTTGAGAAGTTTCTTGGTCGCTACAAATTTCCATCAGAGCTTTAATCGATTCTAAATCGCGATATTGCAAGCGGCGAATCGTTAGTTTCGGAGTTTCGGATACGGATAAAGTCATTTTGATATTTTTTGCTGATGTGGTTTGAATCTAGTCAACCTTTTCGAGTTGCCAAAGAATTTGGTTACCTTCCCTTCTAACTCTTGAGACAACCCAGTTCCGCCAAGACCAATGATCGCCTCTACTCGTTACAGCACTAGCATTAATATCCATTAAATCTGCTAGTTCAGAACTACTAATAAGATAGCCTTTGCCAGCTATTTCGTCGGCAATTCTTAAAGTATCAATCAGGTCTCTGAGTTGAGTAACTCTTTGCGCACTGGGTACTTTAAGCTCTTCCATTGTATTGTTAGATAATTCCATGATAAATAGGGTAGATAACCTAATAAGTTGAGACTAAGTTTCCAGATCGAACTATCTTTAAAGATAGAAGATTATCTGATAATAGCTTTATCGTCATCATAGCTAATTTCTAACCTATTTATCTGCTAAAAGATTAAGATATCGAGACCTTGCTGGGGCAAAACCTGGTTGAATTTCTAGTGCTTTTTCGTAATTAGCGATAGATTCTTCGATAAGTTTTAGCTGTTCGAGAGCGCGACCCCGATTATACCAAAACTGATAATTATTTGGCATGATTGAAATAGCTCGATCCCAACTTTCTATCGCTTCTTGCCATCTTTCCATCAGATACAAAGCATGAGCGCGGTCATTCCAAGCTTGGTAATGATTCGGTTCAATGATCAATGCCCGATCGAAAGACTCAATCGACTCTGAGTATTTTCCGAGACGACCCAAGGCACTACCGCGATTATGCCATACCTCTGCTAGTTCGGGATTAAATTCTAGGACTTTATTCCAACTTGCGATCGCATTCTCAAATTCTCCAGCACTAGCTTGTTTAATTCCTAAATCAAACCAACTTTCGAGTAATTCTGCGTTTGCCTGATTCAAAGACGACTGTTCTAAATTAGAGAGTTTAGCAATTGCTGTTTGAATAATTACCTTGGGGTCGCTACTAGAGATATTAAATTGTTCTGATATTTGCTGGGTTAAGTTTTGGTCTTGTTTGAGCAAATCAATAAATTGTTCTACAGATACATTCTGACTGGAGGATTGGAGTGGTAGGCTGGCGATTTCGGCTTTGCTTGCAGCAGTTGTTGCTGAGTCTTCTTCTGGTGATTGTGGCTCAGTTTTAGAGATGGGTAATTCGGGAATTGAGGCAATTAATTCTGGCTGTTCCCAAGGAGATTCTATTTCATCGGGTGCTTCTGAGAAAGAAGTGTTGTCAACAGCTTCAGAATTAGCAGTTGAACTTGGCTCAGTTTTGGCAGTGAGCAAAAATTCCTCTGAGTTATCGTCTGAAGTATCTTGTGCTATGGTCAAAGCCTCCTCTGCTGATTGCTCAGAAATTACTGTATCTTGAACGATTACTGGTGAATCTTCTAAACTCAGATTGATTAAGGGAAACTCTTCTGTGTCCAATGATAATTCCCCTAAGTTATCGGAGATGATGCCATCTTGAATGACAGTAGAGTAGTCCGCAGTTGTCGGCTTTGGTGAATCAGAAGTTGTTGCAGCAGTCACCTCAGACTCTGGGTTTGAAGTCGAGATCAAATCTGCGCCATCATACTCCCAAATGAGCGCAGCGATATCACCAAAAAATAGTTTGCGCCCGATTTCATGTGCCACTACCCCAACTTTTTGCAGTTGCGGATGAGATTGAGTCAGTTCGCCCAAACGCATCATTCTGGCTCCGAGTTGTCTCTGGATCGGACTTGGAGAGGCAGGAAATTTTTGATAAAAACGTTGCAGCCAACTAACCCAAGGTTCTAATTCCCCTCGTGCTTCTAACTGGTGAAAAAACTTCGCAATTCTGGCTTGATGCCAACCATGAGCGATACCTTCTAGAAGTTGATTAAATAAAAATTCATAATCTCCATCGGTTAAATCTAGGTCTGAGGTTAAAACCGCTTCTGGTTGTTCTGGTTCTTGGTGCAGTCTAAGCTGGCTCAGTCGTTGAACGGCGGAATACCTTGGACTGTCCGTGGTAGAATTATTCGCCGATCCTTTGTTGAATTTTTGTTCGATCCACCTAAGCATGATCTTCTGTACCTTAGATCAAATATACTGTTAATGATTTCTGTAAAAATAAATCTTGCTTAATTTTACAGGTAGATTTTACTAACTACCCAGTTAAGCTAATTGTTCGTTATTCTAATTTATGTCTTACGAACCGCTACATCACAAGTATCGTCCTCAAACTTTTAACAATTTAGTTGGACAATCAGCGATTGCCCAAACTTTGATTAATGCCATTAAACAGGAAAAAATTGCCCCTGCTTACTTGTTTACAGGTCCAAGAGGTACGGGCAAAACTTCCAGTGCTAGAATTTTAGCCAAATCCTTAAATTGTTTAACTAGCAAACAACCGACTCCGACTCCTTGTGGTCAATGTGAAGTATGTCAGGCGATCGCTTTAGGTACGGCTTTAGATGTAATTGAAATTGATGCAGCTAGCAATACTGGAGTCGATAATATTCGTGAAATTATCGACCGTTCGCAATTTGCTCCCGTGCAATCTCGGTATAAAGTTTATGTCATTGATGAATGTCATATGCTTAGTACCGCAGCATTTAATGCCTTACTCAAAACTTTAGAAGAACCACCACCTAGAGTCGTATTTATTTTAGCAACTACCGATCCCCAAAGAGTTTTACCGACAATTATTTCCCGTTGTCAAAGATTCGATTACCGTCGGATTCCTTTAAAAGACATGGTGAAGCATTTAACTTATATTGCGCAACAAGAAAAGATTCAGATCGATTTAGCAGCGATCAAGTTAGTCGGACAAATCGCTAACGGGGGATTAAGAGATGCCGAAAGTTTATTAGATCAACTTAGTTTATTTCCTGACCCCATTACCACTAGCGAAATTTGGGATTTGGTAGGAGCGATTCCCGAACAAGATTTATTAATTTTATTACAACAAATTAGACAGCAAAATTTGGCAGGAGTATTACAACAGTGTCGCAGTCTTTTGGACCGCGGTAGAGAACCAATCACAATACTGCAAAATCTAGCGAGTTTTTATCTCAATCTCCTAATTGCTAAATCTGCGCCTCAAAGCTCTGAGTTAGTAGCTGTTACAGAAGATTGCTGGCAAAAATTACAACAAGAAGCTGCATACTGGCAACAAGCCACTATTTTATGGGGTCAACAAAAGCTCAAAGAAGCAGAAAGCCAGATTAAACATACTACTCAACCACGCTTGTGGTTAGAAGTGACTTTATTAGGATTATTCGCAGAAAATTCTCCTGGGACAATAACCAAGACACCATTTATTGGTCAGGAACATTTTACCAACGCTACTCATCAAACATCGAAGCCAGAAAAATCAGCCCCAGTATCTCCTGAAACCAAAGTAGAACAGACTATTACTTCTGAAACAATCTCTGAGTGCGGAATAGTTTCATCCGCAAACACCAGAAAAGTTCAAGATACTTCACCCTCAGAAAACGCAACCGTCTCGGACATAGTTGAAGCACCAACTGAATCTTTTTCTGAAGTAGAATCAATTGCCATTGATGAGTCTGTTACTAGTGCTGCGGTAGAACCTTCATCAGAAACACCAGTAGCTCATTCCCAAGCAGACAATGAGGTAATTTGGCAAAAAGCGATCGCTATTCTCGAACCGCCTACGACTAGAAGTCTCTTGAGTCAAAAATGCCATCTAATGGTGCTAGAAGGTACGACGGTAACAATAGGGATTAGTTCTCCGCCTCTACTCCGCTTACTGCAAGGCAAAATTACTAATATTGAAACTGCTTTCAGTCGGGTTTGTCAAAGAAAGATTAAAGTTAATTTAGAAATTGCGACTGATGCGACTATAGCAGTTACTCAAGTCCCGACTTCCCTTGCACCAGAACCCCAAAAAATTGCTTCTCAACCATCGAAAACCACAAATTTTAACTCCGAAAAAGACTTGGAGGTTACTCCCGCTAAAAAGCCCGATACTAACGGATTTCAAAGAGAGAGAGCAACACTGACTACCACTAATCCAATTTCTCCTAATGAACTGTCATCAGAAATTGCTAGCAATAGCGATCGCCATAATCTGGTTAATTCAGAAGTAGAATTTACTAAAGTAGTAGAATTAATCGCCAAAAGTTTTGATGGAGAAATTGTTACTTCAGATGATTATGCTAGTAGTGAAGCGACACCAGAGACTCAGTCGCAAGTTGCCGAAGTGTCAGATAGTCTATCATCAGAAACTATCGCTTCTAGTAATACTTCGATACCAAAACAAACTTCTCATCAAAGCATAGTTGCTAATCGACCAGACCCTAGTATTTATGATGAAGAAGATATCCCCTTTTTCCGACCGATTAATTTAGAAATTGGCAAATTGGAGCTTCAAGATTTTTGGGAATGGTCATTAAATTACTCAGAAAAATGGCTGGAGCGCAAGAATTATTGGTTTTGAGCAATAATTTTCCTACTTTCTCGATCTTTTTTTTTGCTGCCAAATTTCCGCTGCGGTAATTTGCATCATGG
>DAXETX010000337.1:0-3087 GCA_051155735.1 Xenococcaceae cyanobacterium | reverse complement strand
CTTACTACTTATTATTAGTTGGTAATCAGCAGTTAAGATTGACGATCAGTACCAAACCATTTATTAGTGATTGCTTGATAAGTGCCATTTTCGATTAATTTGAGTAATGCGGAATTGATTTCTTTACGGTAAGGACTATTTAGCGGTAATGCAATACCATAGTCTTGAAGTTCAAACAATTTACCTACAACTTTAACTTTTCCTAACCCTTGGTGAGCAGCATAGTATTGCAAGGCTGGTGCATCATACACCACTGCATCTACTTCTCGATCTTTTAGTGCCAAATAAGCTTCTTCCTTAGTCTTGTAGCCAATAAAATTGATGTTTTCCTGTCTGAGATATTGATCTGCTGTTGTCTCAGTAACAGTGGCGACGTTCTTGTCCCTTAAATCTTCAACATTCTGAATCTTAGCGTTTAATTCATCAATGGTAAAGCTAGTAGTGACTGTAGCGGTAAAATAAGCAAAAATAAAATAACCCGCACACATCCAAAATAAACCAAATACTCTACCTGGAAGTCTTATAGGAGTTTTATCTCCATAGCCTACCTTCGTGACTGTCACCGCAGCCCACCAAAAAGATTCCCAAATCCCTAGGGCGTAGCTACTAGGAAATTCAGGATTATGTTTGCGTTCGGTAAACCAAATAATATGAGCAGCAATTAATAAAATTAACAGAAAAATACCGATACTCCCGTACAATTGTGGGCGAAATAAAACTGATAAAATTCTGCCCCACAGAGTTTGCGAAAAAGCGGAGTCGCGGTTTAAAACTAAAATTTGTAATCCCGACTCATAATAGGAGTGAGAAAAATCGACTTCTTGTTCTCTTTCGGCAGTAATCGTAATTCCTGCGATCGCAATATCGGCGTTTTGGTTTTTGACCTGACCTAACAAGTTCTCTACAGTATCAACCCCATAAAGTTGATATTCAATATTTAAAGATTCGGCGATCGCATCCCAAAAGTCAATACTAAATCCTGTATATTGATTAGCTTTATAGTTAACAAAAGGCTCAAAGCGTTTGGTTGCTACCTTCAGCTTCGGTAGAGTTAGTGGTGGCAAGACTTCTGTAGAATCGGGTTGAGCTAAGTTTGGGTCATTAGATTGAGGTGTTTGACTGATTGCGGAATTGTCCGACAATGCCATTTGTTGTTCAGTTTGAGCGATCATCGCTTCATCTGTCGCAATAGCTAGCCATAATTGGACTCTGCTTTCATTGTTAGTAATCCATTCTTGAGCATACTTTTGCCTAAGTTGAGGGGTTGAGTTTTCTCGTAACAAAGTATTGTAGTTATCAATTGTTTCTAATGGTATTTCCACAACTTCTAGAAGTCTTTTAATTTGAGGATGGGATTGTAAAAATTGTTTATTAGCAACTGCTTGAAAGCTATCAGCCATCGAAGCTAATGCTTCACAAGAGTCTGCCTCACAATCTTGGGGTTTTTTGCTTAAACTGCCAACTACTACGACGTTTTGTTGAATATCTGCGGTTTCTAAAAAAAATTGTTGGTCAGGAAATATGCCATTAACCCACAAATCGAGTTTTCCTGTGGCTGCGCGGAGATAAAATTGCTGGTCACTCATCGGTTGAGTTATTGCAACTTGATAATCTAAGGCTTCTAATAGCTGTTTAACGATCTCGGTAGTAAAACCTATTTGCCGATTAGAACGAGCTAAATTAATAGTTTTAGTCTGACTAGTAACAGGCTGCTGAATAATAATTATCAAGAGCAAGCAAACCAGACAACACCCAACCAGAAAGATGTGCTTAAATCTTTTGCTACTGGATACTTTGCTTATGTAATAAGACCGAAATTTATTAATAACTCCAGTAGGCATAAATTTGGAAATGCGGTTCACGATAAACTCTTAAGTACTAACTATAAGAAATATTACGGTACTATTTTGATGAGTCGGTCGCGAAATAAAACTTTTGTTCTAAGAAAATTATCTCTCGATCCAAACCATGACTAACACAGGTAAACCTAAATCAGCAACTATTTTAACTTGAGATAAATATCATGATTGAGCTTTACACGTTCAGTACTCCCAATGGTCGCAAAATATCGATTGCTCTTGAAGAATTAGAGCTTTCCTATGAAGTTCATTCCATTGACATTACCAAAAAAGAGCAGTTTACCCCAGAATATATCGCGATCAATCCTAACAGTAAAATTCCTGCTATTGTTGACCGTGAAGCCGATCTAACAGTTTTTGAATCGGGCGCGATTTTAATTTACTTAGCCGAAAAAACCCAGCGACTGTTACCTACAGCTACTAAACAAAAATTTCAAGTTCTAGAATGGCTGATGTTTCAAATGGGTAATATTGGTCCGATGTTTGGTCAGTATAACCACTTTAACCGTTTTGCTCCTGAAAAAATTCCTTATGCTATTAGCCGTTATCAAAAGGAAACCCTCAGACTATACGGCGTTTTAGACCGACAACTAAACGCTCAAGAATATATTTGTGGTAGTTATTCTATTGCGGATATTGCGACTTTTCCCTGGGTCGCTGCTTACGAATTTATGGGTTTAACCCTTGATGAACATCCTAACCTCAAGCAATGGGTCGAAAAAATGGCGCAACGTCCAGCAGTACAACGAGGGATGCAAGTGCCATAGTAACTCAGGCAAGGAGACTCACCTCGATAATTACTCGTTGTTTTACACAAAAGTGAAAGTAGGATCATCGAAACTTAATTCATTATCTACTCGCGGAATTAGGACAATAACTTCTCCTACCGTCTCAGTTTCTGGGGCAAAAATTAACTGGGCATCAGTTCTTCTATTACTACTGGATCAAAAAAGTTCCTTTTTATTCAAATATTTTACAGTTTTATTCAAATATTTTACAGTTCCGAATCTGAGTTACTTCAGTACGCAGAGTGGCTCAAAGCCAAAGTAGAACTATCCCCATTGTTTTAGAAAACATTATCTTCATCTCATAACAAAAAAGTATCACTACTATCTAGACTAAAGAGCGTATCATTATCATTATCAACACCGAATAAGACATAGCTTTCTCCTCTAACATTTTTAGCCTCAGATGCGCCAATAATAATGTCATCAATACCATCCCCATT
>DAXETX010000336.1:0-10821 GCA_051155735.1 Xenococcaceae cyanobacterium | reverse complement strand
AACCCAAAATAATTGGAGCTTGGAACTTACATCAAAGTACCAAAAATCTTGACCTAGATTTCTTTATTTTATTCTCTTCTGTGGCTTCGTTGATCGGTTCGCCAGGACAGGGAAACTATGCAGCAGCAAATGCCACTTTAGATGCGATCGCCCTTTATCGCCAAAGTCTCGGTTTACCTGCTTTAAGTATCAATTGGGGAGCATGGGATAGTGCGGGAATGGCAATTAAGCAAAGTTTTAATCGTCAAGGAATTAAATTAATTAACCCAGAATTAGGACTTAAAACTTTAGCTGAATTATTAACTATAGATGTAGCGCAAGTAGGAGTATTAGCTATAGATTGGGATGTATTGAGTCAACAGTTTCCCTATCTGCGTCAAACAAATTATTTCTCGGAATTATTAACTGAAACTCAAACCCCAGTAGGATCAGCAGCAAAAGAAGTTTATCAAGAAATTTTAGCTCTTGCTCCCGAAGCCAGAGAAGTCTATTTGACAACTTATTTACAGAAAGCGATCGCCAATATTCTACATCTAGATCGAGGTAATCTCTCGATTGCGGATAGTTTATTCGATCTGGGTATGGACTCTTTGATGTTAATGGAAGCAATTAATCAACTCAAAGCCGATTTACAGTTGATGCTATACCCTAGAGAGTTTTACGAACGTCCTAAAATCAGTAGTCTCGCCAAATATCTAGCTGCTGAATTTAGCAAAACCCACGATCAATCAATAAGTAGGAAACAAGCCTCAATCCCCAATCACCAATCCTCAATCACTAAACCGATCGCTTTTATCTTATCAAGTCCTCGCTCTGGCTCGACTTTACTCAGAGTGATGTTAGCTGGACATCCTAATATTGCCTCACCCCCCGAATTACACTTGCTACCCTTTGCAACCATGCAAGAAAGACAGCAAGAATTAAATGCATCTTATCTAGGAGAAGGCTTACAACGAGCCTTGATGGAATTAAAAGGGATTGACGCGCCAGAAAGTCAAAAAATAATAGCTAATTTAGTGCAAGAAAATCGCTCGGTGACAGAAGTATATAAGCTGTTACAGGAACTAGCAGGCGATCGCTTATTAGTTGACAAATCTCCTACCTACGCTAGTAAGAGAGAAAATCTTGATCGCGCAGCGACCATTTTTAGCAATGCTAAATACATTCATCTAGTGCGTCATCCCTACGCGGTAATTGAATCTTTCGCCCGAATGCGGATGGATAAGTTAGTCGGTGCAGGAAATTCCGATCCTTATCAACTAGCAGAGGCGATTTGGAGTCAAAGTAATCAAAATATCCTCGATTTTGCGACAGAAATAGCGAGTAATCAAATTTTACTAGTTTACTATGAAGCCTTAGTCGCTCAACCCGAAAAGGTAATGCGACAAGTGTGCGACTTTTTAGAAATTCCCTTCGATCCTGCGGTATTAGAACCATATCAAGGAAATCGGATGACCGATGGAGTCACTAATACTTCTATGTCAATTGGCGATCCCAATTTTCAGAATCGCCAGAAGATAGATGCCAAATTAGCAGCTGTTTGGCGCGAAATTACCCTACCTGCTACCTTAAACTATTTAGCACGAGATATTGCGAGAAAACTTAACTACGAACTCCCTCAAGAAGCGGAACTAACTTCGGAAATTGAACACAAAATGGAAGAAATCTTAGTTAACATCAGGGGTTTACGTCTCTGTCTTTGTACCTGGGGACCGAAAGAAGGACCTTTAGTCCTCTGTCTGCACGGTATCTTAGAACAAGGTGCAGCTTGGTCAGAAGTAGGAATTCGGCTAGCCCAAAAAGGTTATCGAGTTATTGCACCCGACTTGAGAGGACACGGTAGGAGCGATCGCGTTGGCAAAGGCGGTTCTTACAATTTGATGGACTTTTTAGGTGATATTGATGCGATCGTCGAAGCCTTAGCAGGTAAAGCTTTTACTCTAGTAGGTCATTCTTTAGGCTCGGTAGTTGCAGCAATTTTTGCTAGCGTTAGACCGCAACTAGTCAAAAACCTAGTGCTAATCGAAACTATCTTACCGACAGAAGCTCCAGAAGAAACCGCAGCCGAACAATTAGCAACCCATCTTGATTATCTCGCCTCTCCCCCCGAACATCCCGTATTTCCTGATGTCGCAGCAGCAGCAGCCAGATTACGCCAAGCAACTCCGGCGATTTCACCATCCTTAGCCATGATGTTAGCAGCAAGAATCACCGAACCCTGTGAGGGAGGAGTTAGATGGCGTTGGGAACCTTTGTTACGGACTCGTGCTGGCATTAGCTTTAATGGGATCGGGCGATCGCGTTATCTCGGATTGCTCAAACGCATTAAAGCCCCAATTACTCTAGTTTATGGCGATCAGAGTAACTTTAACCGCAATGAAGATTTAAGCGAACAACAAGCAGCAATGCCTAATGCCCAAAAAGTAGTAGTATCAGGTGGTCACAATTTACCTTTAGAAGCACCCCACGGGATTGCCAAAATTATCAGTAGTGCGATCGCTTTAACCAGTAAATTAATTCCCTAATTTATGATCGCTTGAGCCAATGGGACAGTCTTTGAGTTACTGATTACTTTCTTGGAAGTAGCTCCAACATAAAGTTATCAGTAATAAGACAAAGGGTAAAAAAACTATTACTAGAGCGTTAAAATTAGTAGGAGCGATCGCAAATATTCTCTCACTGTATTTAATCATTACAGCGATCAGCCAAGAAGCTACTAGAACCTTAGTAATAAATAATATTTGATCTTTCATTTGTCATTAGTCTTTTGTGATTCGTTACTTATTACTAGTGTTTATTCGGAAGACGTTTAAGATTCAGCTTTTTACGAAATCCAAGCAGGCTTCGTCGTTTCACGGCGGAGTACCTCGAACTTTTGCGGGAAAAAAGATCGGCAACTCCACGGAAGAAGTTATCAATGTAGGTAAATAAAACAGGAACAACTACTAAAGTTAGTAAAGTAGAAGTAGTAAACCCACCAATAACGGCGATCGCCATAGGACTACGGACTTCTCCATCTGCTCCTAGTTCTAAAGCAATGGGCAACATTCCTGCCACTGTAGAAATAGAAGTCATTAAAATTGGGCGTAAGCGCGAGATGCCAGCTTCAACTACCGCTTTATACTGGGGTTTTCCTTGTTCTAGTCCTCCTAAAGCAAAATCTACCAAGAGAATGGCATTTTTCGTTACTAGTCCCATTAATAAGACTATGCCAATTAGGGCAAAAAGTCCTAACTCTTTCTGCATTACCAATAGTCCTAACAATGCACCACCGATCGAAAGGGGTAATGCTACTAAAATCGCAAAAGGATAGAGGAAATTGTTATATAACAGGACCAAAATTGCATAGATACATAAAATTGCTAAACCCAAAGCTCCCAAGAAACGACTAAAGATATCACGCATAATTTCTGCATCTCCTGATGGCTCTTCTTGCACATCGGGGGGTAAAGCAGTTAGAGCGGGTAAAGCCCGAATTTTGGCGATCGCATCTCCCAAGGCAATTCCTTGTAAATTGGCTTCTACTGTGACTTGACGGTTACGGTTGAACCTTTGAATTTCTGCTGGACCACTACCGAGACGAATTTGCGCTACGGCATCGAGGGGGATTAGTGATCCGCGATTGTTAGGAATACGTAAATTTTTGAGAGTTGTAATATTATCGCGTTTTTCAGGGTCAATCTGGACTCGAATCGGTATTTGACGGTCGGGAAGGCTAAATTTGGCTAAATCAGAATCATTATCCCCGATTAGAGCTAGGGAAGCGGTACGGGCGATCGCTTCTACGGAAACTCCTAAGTCTTTGGCTCTTTTCGCATTAGGGCGAATAATAATTTCGGGTTTAACTAAACTCTGACTCGAACTGACTGAGACTAACTGCGGTATTTCCCGCATTTGAGTTTCTAAGTTGCTAGCTGCGAAGGCGAGATTTTCGGGGTTATCACTACGCAAAATTAGAGAAACATCTTTAGAACTACCCCCAGCACCTTGACTGCGAAAACTAATCCTCGCTCCTGGTATTTGGTCAAGCTCTTGACCCATCTGCTGTTGAAATTCTTGCTGCGTCAGATTCCGTTGTTCTTTAGGGACGAGATTAAGATAAATTAAGGCGGAGTTGACGCGATCGTCATTACCAATATGGCTTAAAATGCTACTCACTGCGGGATTTTTTTGGAAAATTGTCTCAATTTTTCCTACTATCTCTTCTGTATCTTGCAGTTGTGAACCAGGAGGTAAATCAACCATCACGGTACTCAAACCTGTATCTCCACTATTAAATAAACCTTTGGGAATAAAAGGGATTAGCTGTAAGCTACCAATAAAAAAGATAATTGCTAAAACTAGCGTCAAGATGCGGTGTCTCAATGACCAGTTGAGTAAGAAGCGGTAAGGTTGCAATCTGGTTTTAGGTCTAGGAGTAGGTGTATTGTACAGCAAGGAAGACTTGGGAAAAAACAACTCGCGATCGCCAGGAGCTAAATTAGCAGCGACAGAGTTATTCGACTCAGCCAAATAGGATTTGGGTTTTTCCCGAAGCAGATAAGCACTCAACATCGGCGTGACAGTACAAGCGACTAAAGTCGAAAACATCGTCGAAATTGCCACCGTAACGCCAAAAGGCTGGAAAAATTGTCCAGGAACTCCTCCCATAAAAGCAACAGGAATAAACACGGCAACTATTGTCGCAGTAGTCGCCACTACCGCTAGACCAATCTCTTTCGCTCCTTCTAGTGCTGCTTGAAACGGTTTTTTCCCCATTTTGAGATGACGGTCGATATTTTCGATCATGCAAATGGCATCATCAACCAAATTGCCAATCGCCAAAGCTAAAGCTAATAAGGTCATGCCATTAAGAGTATAGTTCAGCGTCTTCATTACCCAAAAAGTCGGAATAATCGATAAGGGTAAAGCGGTAGCAGTAATTAGGGTGACACGCCAATCTCTTAAAAACAAACCCACTGTCAAAACCGTCAACAAACAACCCCAAACTAAAGCATTGAGCGTACCCTGATAGGACGCACGAATCGAATCAGCATCAGTGAAAAGCATTGGTAAATCAAGATCTTCAGGTAAAGTTGCTGCTAACTCTTGCACCTTAGCTTTTACCGCTTCCTCAACCGAGACGACAGTACTCCCCGTACTCCGTTTAACCGCAAAAGCAACTACCGGTTGACCATTAAGATAAGCACTTTGTCTTAATTCCGCAGCCCCATCGGTTACTGTTCCCAAATTCTTTAAAGCAACTAGATCGCCATTATTTAGAGCGACAGGGTAGCGTTGTAAATCCCGAACCGTTTTCGCACTGCCAAGAGTCCTGATATTTTGCTCACTTCCCCCAATCTGCGCTCGCCCTCCTGGTAAATCGACATTAAACTGCTTAATCTGTTCATTTACTTCTGTGGCGGTAATTTTATAAGCTAATAACCTTTCTGGATCGAGATCGACTCGGATTTGGCGATCTACTCCTCCTAAACGCTCAACTTGCCCAACCCCTTCAGTATTGAGCAGTTCAGGAATAATCGTGCGGTCAACAAGATTACTTAACTCTGCCACACTCCGCTGTGGCGAAACGACAGCATAAGTAACTACCGTTCCCCCAGCAAAAGCTAATTTCTTAACTACAGGTTCATTAATATCTTGAGGTAAGTCAGGACGAATTTGAGCGATCGCATTATTGACTTCATTTGTGGCTTGGTTGACATCTGTTCCCAACTCAAAATTAATTACCGTCGAAGAGTTCCCTTCAGTAACAGTAGAGTTGATTTCATCGATGTTTTCTAAACTCGCTACTGCATCCTCAACTTTTTTGGTAACTTGAGTTTCTAACTCCGTCGGACTAGCTCCTCTTTGGGTAACATTAACTGTGACGATCGGAATATCAATATTAGGCGTATCATCAATTCCTAAAGTTAAGAACGAGCCTAAGCCCACAATCCCTAAAATTAAAAAGGTGACAATTACTGGAATCGGATTTTTGATAGACCAAGCAGAAAGATGAAACGACATAAGGGCGATCGCTAAATAAATTTATCGTAAGATCATTACAAAACAATAACTAATATTATGACTTCTAACAAAACTCTCGACGCAATATTTCTCAAACCGCAAAACGCCGAAAAATGTGAATCCTTACTACTAATGCTTCATGGTTGGGGTTCTAACTATCAAGATTTAGCGCCTCTATCTCAGATGCTAGATTTACCTGGATTTGGCTATATATGTCCTAATGCACCTTTTGCTCACTATCAAGTTCCAGGGGGAAGAGCTTGGTACGATCTAGAAAACTTACCCAACCCGCAACTGATCCCCCAAAGTCGCGAACTACTACTAAACTGGTTAAATATGCTCCCGACTCAAACTGGAGTTCCTTTAGAACGGACTGTTATGGCAGGATTTTCTCAAGGAGGAGCAATGACTTTAGATGTCGGTTTGGGTTTACCCTTAGCAGGATTATGTAGCCTTAGCGGTTATCTACACTACGAACCGCAACCCCAAGCAACCACTCCGCCAGTATTAATTATTCATGGCAGACAAGACTCGGTTGTCCCTCTAACCTCAGCACAATCAGCTAGAGATAAACTTAAGGCGATCGGTGTTAAGGTAAAGTATCAAGAATTTGATATGGCACACGAAGTACAAGCATCAGCTTTAGAACTATTGCAAGATTATATTAAAAGCATTTTGGTTACTGATGACTGATTACTGATGACTGGTTAGTAGGAAATCAGGCTTCTAACTTATCATCAGTAACCGATCTCAACTAACGACTAACAATCAACTAATTAGTAACCAACATATTCAGGATTTTCCAATAAAGAAGTATTATAAGGATTCTCAAGATCGCGGGTTAGAAGTGGCGCACCACTTTCTGCTTGTTTTGCTAGCACGTCGCTATAAAGCAAATGGACTAACTCCGCATCTAAAGCAATTTGCTTTTCAGGAAATAAATTAAATCCCAAAATAGTATTTAATTGACCGATAATACTATCATTCTCAAAAGCATCACCTGTGTGGTCAAAAAAAGCTTCCTCAAAAACTTCAGCAGTATCTAGAGGTTGGATCATTTCTGTTTCCGCTGGAGTTTCCCCGTGAACTTGTACCGCTAAAAAACTACTAATCGCTGTTATTAACAAGATTGAACCGAATTTAGTAAACTTAATAGACATTGTTTGATCTATAAAACTTCTGCTCGATCCTAACTGAAGATTTAAGGAACGAACAGTATCTCGCTCATCTTTGCTTAACCTCAATTACTTATGAGTAATAACCCGATTACAACTAATCCTTTGATCGCTGCTAGTTACGATGATTTACGTCAAATACTCTTAGACTTACTCGTTAAATATGCTTACAAAGAAGGTGATTTTACTCTCTCATCAGGAGCGCGCAGCAACTATTATATTAATGGCAAACAAGTAACCCTAAGAGCGGAAGCAGCTTTAGTAATCGGACTGTTAATTTGGCAGATGTTACCAGAAACTACTGAAGCTGTCGCTGGTTTAACTTTAGGTGCAGATCCGATTGTATCCGCAGTTAGTCTTGTCTCAGCCTTAAAAAATCAGCCGATTCCTGCACTGATTATTCGCAAAGAACCCAAAGGACATGGCACAAAAGCCTATATCGAAGGTCCTAGTTTAAATGCTGCTGCTAAGGTGGTAGTTTTAGAAGATGTAGTAACAACGGGAAAATCGGCACTTTTAGCAGTCGAAAGGTTGCAAGCTGCTGATTATCAAGTCACCGAAATTATTGCTTTAGTAGATCGTCAACAAGGCGGAACAGAACTCTATCAATCTCAAGGTTTAAAATTTCGAGCTATTTTTAATATTACAGAATTGCAACAATACACAACTTAAACTAAGTTTATTGTTTGTGATATTTTCAGCCCAAGCGATCGGTTAAGCTGGAAGTGTCCCAGGTACTACGTCTTTTTCAGACGCAGCCTGCTGCAACTTTGTCATTATATTATTTATAGATTAAATGAATAGCATCTCTTTCCGACGGTTTAACCAGTTTAATTGGTCAGCAATAGTGCTTTTTGCATTAGGTTTTTGGCTTAGTGCGAGTCTGTTACTAGACTGTTTAGTTATCCCTGGACTAATTACTAGTGGCATGATGAATCAACCAGGATTTGCTAGTGCTGGCTATATTATTTTTGGCACTTTTAATCATGTAGAGCTAATTTGTTCCGCTTTAGTATTAAGTGGTTGCTTAGTCCTAAATTATCAAGAAAAAGCAACTTTTAGAAGCTTAAATAAATATATTTTAGCTGCAATTTTGCTAGTGGCGACCGCTTTAACTTATACCTACTTTCTTACTCCTCAAATGAGTAGTCTCGGATTATGTCTCAATAGCTTTAGTACTCTCGAAACTAATGCTAATTCTCTGAGTATTATGCACGTGGCTTATGGAATTTTAGAAATAATTAAAATTACAGTCGGTACTAGCTTGTTAAGTAAGTTTTATCGTAATTCTTGTAGCTTAGTTTAATATCTCGCTACAGCCAACTTCTATAGCCTTACCTCAATGGGAAGGCTATTTTTGATTTTTAGTACTGACGTATAGTTGCTTAAGTATTTTATATGAAGGAAGAAAGAAGAAGTTAGAAGGATGACTTAAAATTTAATTTTGTAGCTATAATTTTAGACAACAGAATTATTACTTTTTGATTAAACTTTGTTAACGCCGAAAATTAAAAATTAAAAGGATTTGGCTTTAAACTTGATTCGTGTTATTATTTATTTTATAATGGGAGGCTTTGCTGTTATCGATGAGAGTCAATGTTTCCATTATGAAAGATTAAAATTAGAATAGCATGAGCGATCGCCTTTGTCAATCCCTATTGATTAAAGACAAAATTAACCATTTAATCTTAATTATTTTAATTTAATACCGATTACCGATTCAAAAATAGACCTAAGATAGATACCTGCAAAACCGAAAATTTCTAATATTAAAGCAATAAAAAATAATATTAGTAAAATATATGGAAACATTTGCACGGTTCGGTTATGCTGCCAAAGGATTTGTCTATGGAGCGATCGGAATTTTGGCATTAATGGCAGCATTTAATGCTGGTGGTAAAACCACTGGAACGACTGGCGCATTACAGGCGATCGCAGCCCAACCTTTTGGACGGATGCTACTGGCTTTAATTGCCTTGGGTTTAGTCGGATATGTAGTTTGGCGGTTTATTCAAGCCATCAATGATCCTAGGGATCAAGGAACAGATGCTAAAGGCATATTAACCCGCTTAGGCTATATCTTAAGTGGGATAGCTTATGGTGGTGTGGCAGTTAATGCAGCCTTATTAGCCATGGGTTCTAGTAATAGTGGTAGTGGCGGGAATTCTAAACAAGATTGGACAGCAATGGTAATGCAGCAACCTTTTGGTAGATGGTTAGTGGGACTGGGGGGTGCTTTAATCGTTGGGATTGGCTTTTGGCGAATCTACCGCGCTTACAAAATTAAGTTTCGCAAAAAATTAGATTTAGGCGAACTCAATGTTCAGCAAGAAAAATGGCTGGTGAACATCAGCCGTTTTGGCATTGCTGCTAGAGGAGTTGTCTTTATCGCGATCGGGTTCTTTGTTTTACAAGCTGCTCACCAGTATAATCCTGATAAGGTCAGAGGATTGGATGGTATTTTGTTGACTTTTGCGCGACAGCCCTATGGTAAAGTTTTTCTGACTTTAACCGCAGTAGGTTTGGTTGCCTATGCAGTTTATCTTTTCCTCCAAGCACGTTATCGTCAAATTAGAACTGGCTAAGTAGGTTTAATTTTGAGCGATGCCAAATGAAATTATTATTGTTGGTGCTGGGATTGGGGGTTTAACTTTAGCTCTGGCTTTAGAGCAAAGAGGCATTGGGTTTCAACTCTATGAACAAGCGAATTCATTTGAAGCCTTGGGCTATGGCATTCAAGTCAGCCCTAATGTCGTTCGAGTGCTAGAAGAATTAGGTGTTGCTAAACAATTAGCGCAAGTAGCTCATCTTTGTCAGGGTTTTGAACTGCGTTCGTTTAATTCGGATCGGGTGATAGCTAAGTGGCAACTTAATAGTGCGATCCCTTATTATCAATGCCGACGTGCCGATCTACACCAATTATTATTTAGTGCAGTTGAAAATAAAAATCGGATTCATTTCTCGCAACGTTTAGCATCTTACGAAGATCGAGATAATCAACTATGTCTCAATTTTTCTAACCAAGACTCCATAGCAGCAACAGCACTAGTAGCAGCAGATGGTGTTCATTCTAGAGTTAGGCAATTATTGTTCCCCCAGCATCGGGCTAGATATGCTGGCTATGCTGCTTTTCGCGCAATTTTGCCATTTAAAGCCAAATATGATTCCTTATTCGCCAAAGCCACCGTCTGGATGGGAAAAAATCATCACGTTGTAGCATATCCTAATGGTAATCAACAGACAGGAAAATGCTGGCTCAATCTAGTATTAGTCGTAAAAGAGCGGGATTGGACTGAAGAAGGTTGGACAATTCTGGCAGACAAACGAGAAATAGCGCAAAATTTTGCCAACAACTCTGTTTTGCTCAAGGAACTGTTAAACGATCTAGTAGCTAGTCCTGAACCTTGCTACCAATGGGGTTTATTTGTTCATGAACCCCTACCTTATTGGTCACAAGGTAAAATTACCCTATTAGGAGATGCAGCCCATCCGATGTTACCGTTTCAAGCTCAAGGCGCAGCTATGGCAATCGAAGATGCTTATGTCTTAGCCAAGTATCTCGCTAGTGAACAGGATGCCACAACAGCTTTTGTGAAATATCAACAAGCCCGCATTCAACGCACCACCAAAGTACAGCAAG
>DAXETX010000335.1:0-4012 GCA_051155735.1 Xenococcaceae cyanobacterium | reverse complement strand
ACCACTAATCCCGATACCGTTGCAACTGCATTAGCCACAGCAGATGTTTTTTTTGCTAGCTTAGTCTTTGACTACGACCAGGTAATCTGGTTGCAGGATAAAGTACAAGAGATTCCTATCCGTTTAGTATTTGAGTCTGCATTAGAGTTAATGAGTCTCACTCGCTTGGGTAAATTTGTTATTGGCGATAAACCCCAAGGAATGCCCAAACCGATTAAATTTATTCTAAGCAAGTTTACCAATAGCAAAGAAGAAGATAAGCTTGCTGGTTATATTAGCTTTTTAAAAACTGGACCTAAATTACTTAAATATATTCCTGCTAAGAAAGTTCAAGACTTGCGTAACTGGTTAATTATTTATGGTTATTGGAATGCGGGAGGAACAGAAAATGTCGCTGCGATGTGTTGGACATTAGCCGAGAAATATTTAGGCTTACAAGTTGGCGAAATTCCCCAACCCATTGAAACCCCCAACATGGGTTTATTGCATCCAGAATATGATGGTTATTTTACCTCCCCTCAAGATTACTTAAATTGGTATTTTGAAAGAAGTCATAAATCAGAAGTCAAAAGTCAAAAGTCTTATCAAGTCAATACCCTGTTTGATAATAGTCAGAATTTAGGGAGATCAAAACCCATAATTGGTATTTTGTTATATCGCAAACACGTCATTACCAAACAACCCTATATTTCTCAATTAATTAAACACCTTGAAAAAGTAGGATTAATTCCCTTGCCGATATTTATTAACGGTGTTGAAGGTCATGTTGCAGTTCGAGACTGGATGACAACCGACTACGAACAAGAACAAAGAAAACAAAGTAACAAAGAAATTCTTTCTTTAAAAGAAGATGCGGTCAAAGTTGATGCCATTGTTTCTACTATCGGCTTTCCTTTAGTAGGAGGTCCTGCGGGTTCGATGGAAGCAGGAAGACAAGTAGAAGTAGCCAAACAAATTTTATCAGCAAAAAATGTTCCCTATATCGTATCTGCACCTTTATTAATCCAAGATATTCATTCCTGGACAAGAAAAGGAATCGGTGGTTTACAAAGTGTTGTTTTATATTCCCTTCCCGAACTAGATGGTGCGATTGATACAGTCCCAATCGGAGGCTTAGTCGGCGAAGATATTTATCTCATTCCCGAACGACTTCACAGATTGACAGGAAGACTAAAAAACTGGATTAAACTGCGACAAACCAAACCAGAAAATCGCAAAATTGCCATCATCTTATATGGCTTTCCTCCTGGTTATGGCGCAACAGGAACAGCAGCCTTATTAAACGTACCCAAAAGCTTATTAAAACTTCTCCAAGCATTAAAATCCCAAGGTTACAACGTCGGAAAATTACCCGAAGATGGCGAAGAAATTATTAAACAAGTCAAAGAAGCAGATGAAAATCCCCTTTGCGACTTTGTGACTTGGCGCGAGACAAAAGTAACCGCTAAAACCCTAGAAAAACAACTCGGCTATCTTCTAACTTCTCGCATCGAAAAACAATGGCAGTCTCTCACAGGTACAGGAATCAAAACTTACGGCGATAACTATCATCTTGGCGGAATTCAGTTAGGAAATATTTGGATAGGTGTACAGCCACCACTAGGAATTGCTGGCGACCCCATGCGATTAATGTTTGAAAAAGATTTAACTCCCCATCCTCAATATGCTGCTTACTATAAATGGCTACAAAATGATTTTCAAGCTGATGCAATTGTTCACTTTGGAATGCACGGTACAGTAGAATGGTTGCCTGGTTCTCCTTTAGGTAATACTGGTTATTCTTGGTCAGATATTTTATTAGGTAATCTGCCTAATTTGTATATCTATGCTGCCAACAATCCTTCAGAGTCTATCTTGGCAAAACGTCGCGGTTATGGTGTTTTAATTTCTCACAATGTTCCGCCCTATGGTCGTGCGGGGTTGTATAAGGAGTTAATTAGTCTGCGAGAGTTAATTGCAGAATACCGAGAAGATACCGAAAAGAATACGGCGTTGCGAGATATTATTGTTCAGAAAATTGTTGATGCTGGTTTAGAAAGAGATTGTAAGTTCACTGAAGGGGAAAAGCAGGGAATTAGCTTTACTGTTGAAAATAATAAGTTGTTTAGTAAAACAGTAATTAATGATTATTTTGTTCGAGTTTATGAGTATCTGCAAGTTTTAGAACAAAGGTTGTTTTCTTCTGGGTTGCACGTTTTAGGAGAAGCACCGAACAAAGAAAATTTAAAATCCTATCTAGATGCTTATTTTGATGATGATTTATCGGAGGATTTAATAGAGGAAATTATCTCACGCAAAGACGCAGAGGCGCAAAGGGTTTTAGAGGGTAATTCGGCTTTGTTAAATAAGTTTGAGGAGGGAGAAAGAGTTAGGGATTTATTGGCGCAAAATACTGATGAATTAACAAATTTACTGCGGGGTTTAAATGGAGAATATATACCTCCCGCGCCTGGTGGTGATTTGTTAAGAGATGGTGCGGGAGTGTTGCCAACTGGCAGAAATATTCATGCTTTAGACCCTTATAGAATGCCTTCTCCTGGTGCTTATGAAAGAGGAAAAGAAATTGCTAAGAAAATTATTAATGAACACCTGTCAGAAAAGGGTAGTTATCCTGAAACTGTAGCAGTAATGTTATGGGGTTTAGATGCTATTAAAACTAAAGGAGAATCTTTAGGCATTTTATTAGAATTAGTGGGGGCTGAACCTGTTAAGGAAGGTACGGGAAGAATTGTTAGGTATGAGTTAATATCTTTAGAAAAGTTAGGTCATCCTCGTATAGATGTTCTGGCTAACCTTTCGGGTATTTTTCGTGATACTTTTGTCAATATTATTGAGTTATTAGATGATTTGTTTCAAAGAACAGCTGAAGCGGATGAATCGCCAGAAAATAATTTTATTCGTAAACATTATCTCGCCCTAAAAGAACAGGGTGTTAATAATGCTTCAGCTAGATTATTTTCTAATCCTGCTGGTGATTTTGGTTCGCTAGTAAATGACCAAGTTGTTGATAGTAATTGGGAATCTAGTGACGAATTAGCTAATACTTGGACTAAGCGCAATAGCTTTAGTTATGGTCGCAAAGATAAAGGTCAAGCCAGACCAGAAGTTTTGCAACAATTACTCAAAACAAGTGACAGAATTGTCCAAGAAATTGATTCGGTAGAATATGGCTTAACCGACATCCAAGAATATTATGGCAATACTGGCGGATTAAAACTCGCAGCCGAACAATCAAGCGGTAAAGAAGTAGAAGCCTCTTTTGTAGAGAGTTTTTCTAAAGATACGACACCTCGTAAATTAAAAGATTTACTCCGCATGGAATACCGCACTAAACTACTTAACCCTAAATGGGCGGAAGCGATGGTAAATCAAGGAAGCGGTGGGGCGTATGAAATATCCCAACGGATGACTGCTTTAATTGGTTGGGGTGGTACGGCTAATTTTCAAGATGATTGGGTCTATAACCAAGCAGCAGATACGTATATATTAGATGCAGAGATGGCGCAAAAATTACAAAATGCTAATCCTGAAGCCTTTCGTAACATTGTAGGACGGGCAATTGAGGCACACGGACGCGGTTTTTGGGATGCTGATGAAGAGAAGCTAGAGAAACTTAGAGAGTTGTATCAATCTGCGGAAGATGAATTAGAAGGGGTTACGGTTTAATTAATATTTACATTACTTGCATACAAATGTACTGCTATACTACAGTATTAAAATTGGAGGTGTAACCAAGTTTGATATCTGAATGGAAATAAGTGTAAAGCTGTTAACGGGACTTTGACAATTTTTACCGATCAAAAAGGGGTGAAAGCCTTGCCAGACGGCGAATTTACCTCAAAGAGGTAAATTCGCCTGAAACCCAGATATATTAAGGATTTAGCTATTTTGAGGTTGAACCATTGATATATGAGGCTTTCACCCCTTTTTGAACCTAGTTTTTTGTCAAAGTCCCGCTAAGAGAAAATATCTGGAGTGGCATTTGACAATGGCACTGCAACTCATCCGAGGG
>DAXETX010000334.1:0-15085 GCA_051155735.1 Xenococcaceae cyanobacterium | reverse complement strand
TAATAATCTCAACTGGTAGAGAAACGGAAAATATTATTGTTAATGGGTTGCTGTTTTTATCCTCTGCCATACTATTAAGATTGGTTTGGAATAGTGCAATTGTTATTCATGGTTTGGGTCATACAATTGCGATCGCCGTTAGCGATTGGCAATTATCGGTTTTGACTATGGCTAATGTTCTCGAACAGCGCAGTATTAAAGCTGTTTTAAAGTCATTACTACCGTTTAACTACATCTTTATTCCGCTTCTTACGCCCGATCTTCCTTATCTTGCAGCAGGTAACTCTACTCAAATAAGAGTCAAAGCTCTAGGTGGTATCTTATTTAATCTTTTAGGAGTTGGTTTTTTAGTTTTTTTTGCTCCCAATAATCTGATCAGCCAAACCTTGATTGGTGCAAATGCACTGATTGCTCTAGCCTCTCTTTCAGACATAGATGCGTTAGTAACAGGAGCAGCAGATTGTTTCTATTGTGGCAATTTTGGCTTAATCGCCCAACGGCAGCCCGATGATAGCAATGAGCTTTTACCAGCGAGAATGGCAGAAATAGCGCAAATTATGGGCAGAGAAACCGAAATTCGGGGTGAACAAGCTGGTGGCGGACTGGTGTTAGCTCGTAATGGAGATCGCGTGGTTTTTGTCGGAAAAAAAATAGTTAACCGTAAAAGAGCTAATTTAACTAAATCTTTAGAAGCAGCCTTTGCACCCCTGAGAAAAAAAGCGATCGCCTCTGGGATTGAACCTTTAAAATCTTTAGTAATGGGAGTATGGCACTATCGTTATGCAACTAGTGGCACTGCACCTTCGGCACTCGAAACCCATTGGCATGAGTGGATAGGTGCGAGACAGGAAAAAGTTTGGCAATTTAACGGTCGAGAATGGCTCTGTCAAACGCAAAATGTCAATCATCGCATTACTCACAACGGCGATTTTGATGCTTGGATACTTTTTAATCAGGAAATCAACAATGTTACCCTCGGTTTGTGGTTAGAAAGAGTTTTACATACTCCCAATGCTGCTAAGGGAGATTCCCCCAAAATTGCGGGAATGATGGATTTATTAATTACCCAAGGAATGTGGTACGCTTCTGTCCGATTAGCTTATCAAATGGCGATCGCCCAGCACCTCGCTCTCAATAAGATTGCTACTGCAACTGAATTAGCCTTCCCCTCTGTAGCTGATTTAACCAGTTGGGCAAAAATTTTCGAGAGTACTTTTGCTTCTTTCCCTGATTTTCCTCCGCCAGATTCTCCCTACTTCTCCCCATATCAAGATCGTTTAGCCAAGAATATTTTACAGGCTCTAGGCGATCGCGGTTTCCCACAGTCGATAGAATTATCAAAAGTAGCTTTTGTCAAAACCGCAATTAAAGCCTTTTTCAATAATGATTTATATCGTGCTACTCAAATATTTATTGCTCAAGCCAAAGGCAGTTTTGGGTTAGTAACCGTTTCTACCCTAGAAGACTCACAATTAGTTCTTAGTGCCAAAGGACAACCTATTACCATCGGCTTTAACTGGCAGCAAAAATACTTAGTTTATGCTTCCGAACCCGCAGCCGTAGATCGAGTCTTAGCCAACGTTTCAGGTGCTTCACGGTTGGATTTAAATCAGCAAACAGGAGAAATTGCCAAAGTCAGTGCTGAAAATCTAACGATCTATTCTTTAAAAGCTAAAAGAGAATTAAAACCATCAGAATTAGAAAATCGCTGGATTTCCCTACAACATCATCCCTATTCCACCTACATTCAGTTTTCTGAAACTAAAGATCGCGACCCTGTAGAGAACGATATTACCTCAATTCCAAGGATACTAGCCGAAATTAAAACTTCTTGGCAAGATTCAGCCTCACTAAATCGTCAAAGCGCGGATTACTTAGTTCATCTGTTAAGCGAAAAACTGCAACGCTTTGAACAAAAGCGACAAAAAATGTTTCAAGCAGGATTAATGAGCCAGATTAGACGGATGCCTACTGTCGATCTTTTAATCACTGGCGAGGAAAATAGTCTATGGTTAGGTAAAAGATTTGCCCAAAATTTAAATCTAGTTTTTCCTCTATTAAATATCGTCACGATCTCAGCCAATGAAGTCTTACAGCAATTAAACCAAAACTTTAGCGAACTTTATTTAGGCAAAGATTCTCTAATTTTGGCAATTACTCAATCTGGTCAAACTTTTTCTACCGTACAAGTTATAAATACCTTCGATCATCTATGTAACCAAGGAGTTATTGGTGAACTATTTATCCTCACAGGGGAGTTAAGCAGTTTTATCAATTCCACCCAAGGTAACGGAGGACTAACAGTAGTTGGTGCTTCGCCATTTCTCAATAATCCCCATCGTCACCGAATTTTTGTCAATGGTAGTGGACGGAGAACAGCCGAACCAAGTACTGTAACCGTTGCTGCTGCTGGACAAACTCTAACAGAGTTATTGTTTTATCTTGCCAAGCAGATGCGCCATAATTTTCCTCAGATCAAACCTTTTGGCATGACTTTAACGACAGAAAGTCTCATGGTTTTGACAATGATGAAAGAAGATTTTCTCAATAAAAATGTCAGACAAATTATTGGAGTTACTGCCACAGGAGAACCCATTAAATCGACAATTAGACAAAAATTGATTCGGAGTGGTCGTCATTGGGGACTTCACGTTACAGAAACACCTCTAGCTTGGGCAATTCACGCCCTGTATGTCTTGATTTCCGTAGGCTGGGTAATTCCTTTTGGCGAAACTATGCCTCTAGTTAAAACCTTGCTACAGCTAATATTCAACTTAGCTAATTTGTCTCCAAGCCTCTTTAAGGCGATCGCACCTGCGATCACCCTAGCAGACATCGCCATCTATATTTTTGGTTCTTGGCTGTGGACTTTGTTAATTCGCTATGTTCAAGGTCGGCAATTACTCGCACGAATCGGTAAAAGAACTCTGGTAATTGGTGATGTATCTTGGGTCAACCAATTATTACAAGCTTATGTCAGTAAACTCTTTTCCCTCAGCTATGGGATTGCCACTCTTGAAGTACACGGTAGCAACCCCCAAAATCATTTTTTACACGCTTTTGGACATCGAGTCGTTAGAGGTACTTTGATTTTTCTCGGTGTCCCTGATGGCAGACGGAGTCAAAAGCTACAAGAAGCAGAACAGGCAGTGTTAATGACAGGCAAACAAGCCAACGGCGTCAGAAATATTAATATCGGCGCAGAAATTCTCGTCATGAGTCATAATACGGCGATCGCCGATCAGGGTTTTGAGAATACCCTTTTCTTAGATAGTAATGATGATGCGATCTACTTTAGAAATCCTATTGTCGCCGAACAAAAAGAGCAAATCGAAGAGTTAAGAGAATCTTGCTTTGGCGCTTTTGAGCGATTATTAGCTAGTTATGTCTTTTTCTGGGCTTTAGCGAAAAAAGTCGCCTCTTTTCCTTTATTAGGTTACGAGTACTGGAAATCTCAAAGCCGAACCAAAATTATAACCACTGCTTCTCCTGTTTCAGGATTAGATTCTAGCAAATTTACCAACAAACCTCGATCGAATCGAAAAACTAAATCTTTAAAATAGGGTTTTTAACCAATGATATTTAATCAATTTACCGATAATTCTTGATTACTATACCGACAGATAAATTATTACTTTTGATGGAGTATTTATCGCCAGATTTTTGCCTTAATAAGAGCAGTTCACTATCGAATTTAAATTGAATCTAAAATTATATGTCTCAACCAATAAAAGAAGCCAAAGACAAAGTAACAGAAGCTCTTCCGACTCCTCCTGGTCCTGCTCCAGTTTCTAGCGCGCAAGCTTTAAAAGAACGTTTGCAATGGGGAGAACCAGCTTTAACTATTATTGATGCTAGAGACCGCGATGCTTTTTTAACAGAGCATATTACAGGAGCAATGTTAATGTCTGATGTTGATTTTGGCGGTCTTTCGGAAAATCGTGAACTTTATATTTACGCAAATAGTGACGAAGAAACAGCCGAAATGGCGCAAACTTTGCGTCAACAAGGATTCAATAGCGTATCACAACTCAAAGGTGGCTTAGCAGGATGGAAAGCGATCTCTGGCGCAACTGAAGGTAGAGCTACCTAATAATTTATCACAATCCAAGGTTAGATTAGGACACTTACTACTTGCTACTTACAAGCAATTAAATTTTTGGTCTTAACTAGCTAACGTACTGCGATAATGTATGGTTGCAAAAACTTCAGTAAAAGTCTTGAATAGGGATAAAAATAAACACTTGTGCAGTGTTACAGCAATAAGACTTTTTTCCCTATTTCTTTCCATTTTGTAAATTAAACCAACAAATAAATTTTAAATTATGAACACTGGTCAAGAAAAATTTGCTCAAACCGAACCTTTTAGCGAAACTGGTGATAACGATGTCGATCAACTTAATGATGTCGATCAACTGGGTAAAGAAGCAGGATTAGAAATGCCAGATAATGCGGAATTAAAATTAAAAGAAAAACTTGAAAAACGCGATGAGCAACGTTTAGATTTAAAGCCTCAGCAAGACCGCTTAACCGACTAATTGATCGCAATTCTCAGATTGGTGAGGTATAAAGCGAATCTTTTAAGGAAGCAGTCTATTTGACTAAATTAAAAAACGCTTTATTTAAAGTTTAATTATAACTAGAAAAAATTTGCTCGAATTGACGCTTAATACCATTAACTTTAGACTCTAGCAATTCAATTAACATATCAGCCTGATATTGTAGCCAAGGAAATCTAGACTTTGCTTCTACAGTTTGATAACCCATAAGTTTCATTTCATCTTGCAAAATTATTTGAATAATCGAAATTTGAGATGAAGATAATTCCTTTTTCCATCGCTCTAAACTAGAGGTAAAAAGCGGTTTTAACGTATTGCTCATGTGTTCTAAATAGTTTTTGTTAAATCCTAACTCTTGACGCTGATTAAACTTGAGCATCTGTGGCGAAAATTCAAAATTTAAGAAGTTGCAAATAATTTTTAAAGTTGCTTGAGGCGCGCGAACTAAATTTTCATATTTGATCACTTGATATTTTTGAGAACCCAATTGCTCGGCATATTCTCGATGAATTTGGATAGCTTCTTGCCAAAGATTACAAGAATTGGCAATTCTATTAGAGCCAAAAGGTGCTTGCATTAAAGATAAAACAACGGCTCTAGGATCGCGAACTAAGTGAACAAATTTGGCTTGGGGAAACCGCTCATGTAAGAGTTCGATACAGGCAAAATGCCTTGGTGTTTTTTCTCCGACTCGATGAGCCTGATGTTTTTGCGCATAGGTTGCTAAAATCGCTAAAAATATGGTTTCCCAGCTTTGAGGCTCATTTTGGCATTTAGAACGAACCACAGTAGGGTCTAAACCCAAATCTTTGATCCGATAAAAATCTAAGGTTGCTGCTAGAGCTTGGTTAAAGTTTTCAGGTTCGGCTAATTCTGACCACTCCTCTACATACTGAGGGTAAATTCGAGTATAGAAGCCAGTTTCATCAGGTAAGATAACATCAGGATGACTAGCTAACATCGACTGAAGTAAAGTTGTTCCTGAGCGAGGACAACCAACAATAAAAAATAGTTGTTTTCTTACCGCTGATAATTCCATCTTAAACACTAATCTACTAGTTACCTACCTACCCCTAGACAAGCTTTCGTAAGAAACTGGATATTTTTGTTCTTTGCGCATCACTAAATAAGCTGCAAGTTGCGCATTAATCTTATCACGAACAATCTGACGATATTCCGTAAAATGTTCTAAATAAGCACAAGCGACGAAGTAAAGTGGCACAAGACGCGGATTACGCTTCGTAATTTGGCTGAGATTATACCAAAATTTCCAGCGGGTCGAACGCCTTACTCCTTGTCGCCAACAAATAGTGAGTAGAGCCGAAAGCGACTTAGCATTGATTTTACGTTTCCCAGAATGTTTGGGAACTCCTAACTTCATAAAGTAGCGATAAACTCGATCTAGATAGGTTTCGGGGTCGTAGAGTCGCCAAAAACCATCAATATATTCTCGCGCAATATCTTCTATGGGACGAGTCGGCACAAAATTCATCAGAGTTGTTTGATTAATATTTGCCCCTTGGTCTAAAAGTCTGCCTTCCTTCTCTAAGCGATGCCACAAAGCTGTATTAGGTAAAGCTTGCAGCATACTAAACATTGCCATCGGAATACTAGTTTGTTCGACAAAACGGACAATGCGATCGCCAGCCCCTGATTTTTCCCCATCAAACCCAATAATAAACCCAGCCATAACTTGTAAACCAGCTTTGGTAATCTTATCGACAGATTCACTTAGAGGGTCGCGGGTGTTTTGAAATTTTTGAGTCAGAGCCAGACTAGTCTCGTCTGGAGTTTCAATTCCCAGAAAAACTTTTTTAAACCCAGAATCTACCATCAATTCTAGCAATTCGGGGTCTTTTGCCAAATCTACCGATGCCTCGGTGTCAAAACTAAAGGGATAACCTTTAGCTTGCATCCATCCTTTTAGTTCTTGCAGCAGTAATTTAACATTACGTTTATTGCCAATAAAATTATCATCGACCATAAAAACACCGCCACGCCAGCCTAGAGTATAGAGAGTCTCTAGTTCCGCTAAGACTTGTTGGGGAGCTTTTGTGCGGGATTTACGCCCATACAGCACAATAATGTCACAAAACTCACACTGAAAAGGACAGCCACGGGAGAACTGAATTGACATATTGTCATAAGCTGCAAAATCTAAGAGATCGTAGCGGGGAATTGGGGTTTCTGTAACCGAAGCCTTTTCACTACTGCGAAATTTACCTTTGGTTTCACCTCTAGCTAGTGCCTCTAAAAATAGAGGAATCGTGATTTCTCCTTCGTCTAAAATCAAATAGTCCGCGCCCGCCTCTGCTACTTCATCAGGTAAAGAGGTAGCATAAGGTCCTCCGACAGCAACTGCTTTACCTCTAACTTTGGCTTCTTTGATTCCTGTGAGTAAATCCTCTTTTTGGACGATCATGCCCGATAAAATCACTAACTCCGCCCAATCCCATTGTTCAGTCGTAACTTGTTCTATATTGCGATCTACCAACTGGTATTCCCATTCTTGAGGAAAAATCGCTGCTACGGTAATCAAACCCAAAGGCGGTAACAAGGATTTGCGATCTACTAACTCTAAAGTTTTTTCAAAAGACCAGAAACTTTGGGGAAATTGCGGATACAGTAATAAAACTCGCATGAAAATATTTAGCCTCACACCGAATAATGTAGCAATAGAATAAGAATAGCGAATAAAAGATATTTTTTTCGTAAAATTAACATTTTCGTCCCGTTGTGGAGTTTTTTGTTTTAGTTCAATGATTTTTTCAAAAATTTGTGTTCTCGATCGCAAAATGATGGGAAAATAAAAATCTTATCCTTAAAAAGGCGATCGCCTTTTATCTATGATCTTGCCTTCAGTAAGACTACGTCGGACGCTATGATAAAAATAAACCTCTTGCCTAAGTAAATTCTTCATTTTAGCTGTTAGTCATTTACTTGCTATTTTACGGACATGACACTTGTGTAAGAAGTCTTCAAAGCACAAGCTAAAAATTCAAAACTCTAATCACCTTTCTGTTGTTAGCAAAACTCCAATCGCTGTTGAAAGATAGTAAATAAACATAATGGTACAAACTCCAATTGCTCCTCACCAAAAAGTCTCAAAATTAGAAGGAATCAAAGAACGTAGTAATTTCTTGCGCGAACCTTTAGCCACCGAATTGCTACAGGATACAACACATTTTACCGAAGAGGCAATTCAAATCCTCAAGTTTCACGGCTCTTATCAGCAGGATAATCGCGATAATCGCGTCAAGGGTCAAGAAAAAGACTATCAAATGATGTTGCGAACTCGCTCTCCAGGAGGCTTTATTCCACCAGAGCTATATCTAACTCTAGACCGTCTTTCTGAAACCTATGGCAATCACACCCTCAGAATCACGACTCGTCAAGGTTTTCAAGTTCACGGTATTCTCAAAAAAAATCTGAAAACCGTTATAGCTGATATCGTACGCCACATGGGGTCAACTCTGGGAGCTTGTGGTGATTTGAACCGCAATGTGATGGCTCCGCCAGCACCCTATAA
Organism: Xenococcaceae cyanobacterium; assembly: GCA_051155735.1. GTDB lineage: Bacteria > Cyanobacteriota > Cyanobacteriia > Cyanobacteriales > Xenococcaceae > JASJCP01. The sequence goes on along the minus strand of DAXETX010000334.1, from coordinate 6,997 downwards.
AAATCAGCCAGAATATCAGTATGCTTGGGAATATGCCAACAAAATAGCCGACTTGCTCACCCCTCAAACTGGTGCGTATTACGAAATTTGGCTCGATGGCGAAAAATTTGTTAGTGCCGAAGAAGCAGCAGAAGTTAAAGCTGCTAGACAACGCAACGGTACAGGAACTATTTTTCACGATAACGAAGAACCAATTTACGGCACTCACTATATGCCCCGTAAGTTTAAAATCTGTGTTACCGTGCCTGGCGATAACTCGATAGATGTTTATACCCATGACGTGAGTTTAGTGGTTATAACCAACTCAGCAGGAGAGTTGGTCGGGTTTAATGTCTTAGCTGGTGGGGGATTAGGACGCACTCACAACAAAGAAGAAACTTTTGCTCGCATCTGCGATGAAATTGGGTTTGTCCCTAAAGAAGATGTCTATGAATTGCTCAAAGCAATTGTGGCAACCCAACGGGATTATGGCGATCGCTTCCAACGTCGTCACGCCCGCATGAAATATCTGATCAATGATTGGGGCGTAGCCAAATTTAAAGCCAAAGTCGAAGAATATTTTGGTAAAGCGATCGCCCCCTATCGTCCACTTCCTCCTTGGAAATATCAAGATTTTTTAGGTTGGCACGAACAGGGAGACGGGAAGCTATTTTTGGGGCTGTCGGTGGAAAATGGCAGAGTTAAAGATGCAGGAGCTTTCCAACTAAAAACTGCTCTAAGGGAAATTATCGAGCAATGGCAAATTCCGATGCGCTTAACGGCAAATCACAATATTATTTTGTATGAGATTGACCCCGCAGAGCGAGCAGCGATCGAAGATATCTTGATTCAAAGAGGCATGGAAACCAATCCTGAAGCCATCGAGCCTCTCACCCGCTATTCTATGGCTTGCCCGGCATTACCGACTTGTGGCTTAGCAATTACCGAATCTGAGCGAGTTTTACCTGGAATAAGCGATCGCATTCGCACATTATTGACTAAACTAGGAATGGCACAAGAGCATTTTGTGATTCGGATGACTGGTTGTCCTAACGGTTGCGCTCGTCCTTATATGGCAGAATTAGGTTTTGTTGGCAGTGCGCCAGGAAAGTATCAGGTGTGGTTGGGAGGAACACCAGATCAAACCCAACTCGCTCAACCCTACGAAGCCAAAATGCCTGTAGAAGACTTAGAAGCTTTCTTCGAGCCGATCTTCGTTTTCTTTAAGCGCGATCGCCAATCAGGAGAAAGTTTTGGGGTCTTTTGCAACCGTGTCGGTTTTGATGCCATTCGTCAATTTTCCGCCAATTATAAATTAGGTAGCTATATGGAAGAATCCACCGCCAAAAAACCCAAATTCCGCAAAAATCAAAAACGGGTTAGTGTCCCAGATGAATTATTCCCGAAACTTAAAGAAGCAGCCCAGCAGGAGGGAAGACCGATGAATCAAATTATTGCTGAAGCCCTAAGTGATTACTTTGGCAAAAAAGCTGATAGTTAAATAGTTAATTATTGAACATTGAATGATTTTCTGATTTTAAAGATCAGTATTCAATGTTCACTTCCTTTTAACACCCTTTTCCCTCATATCTAGCCAACTTAAAGAGAAATGGGATAAATCTCCCGAAAAAGCCTCACCATGGCAGGGTAAACCAAAAAGTCGAACCAACTCCAATTTGACTTTTAACACCTATTTGTCCGCCATGAGCCTGAATAATTTGCCGACATAAATAAAGTTCTAATCCTAAACCTGGAGAACGATATACGCGATCGCCTCTACTATAAAGATGGAAAATTCTGTTACACAATTCGGGACTAATACCAATACCATTGTCTCGAACCGTGCAATAAATCTCATTAGCTTTAACTGTAGCTTCCAACGTTATCTTCACGCCAGGAGGATTATACTTTAAAGCGTTGTTGATTAAATTCTCAAATACACGCCAGAGTTGAAGGCGATCGCCATTGATTGGCGGTAAAGTATCGGCAATTTTAGTCAACGTTACACCGCCGTGAAACGACGGTGCCTGCGTTGACCGCCTTCCGCGGTCACGATCTTGCCTTGATTTTTGACCAACAAAGGTTGCAAATCGATAATTACTGCCTGAATTAGCCGTTCAATTTGGAGTGTTTGACAGCGACAAAATATCCCCTGAACTTGGCAATTATGTATTTCTAATAGTGAGTCGAGTAAAGAGAGTTGGCGATCGCTTCCTTGAATGATTCTTTTTAACATGGAACGGGTGATTAAAAACTCGTTTTCTGGCTGATTAAGTAAATTGTCTAACACCATCGCCAGTCCCAAAACTGGAGTTTTCAAGTCATGGGCAACCGAGTGAAGCAAAACCTGTAATTGCCGACGGGACTCGAATTCAGTCTGTTGCAGATTCTCAAAGGTATAAACACCAAGATCGCAAATCAAACAAATCCAAGACAAATACCAAATTGTTCCTAATACTTGACTTGGTTTAAGCCACTCAGCATCAAAACCTAAGATCGTGCCGCTCAAGATAAACCCGCCACAAGTCATCAACTGAGAGGTAAGATGTAACCGCCATTGAACTGGGATTAAAGTCGCAAGAAGTAGAAAGACTAGCGTCCAAATCGCCACAATCGGTGCTTTGTCATTATTTAAGGTATCTCCCAGTTGCGGTACTATGGTAACGCTAGCAACAAAACTGACAAATCGTAAATTTGGGAAAGAGTAACCCGCTTTAGTTTTAGAGAAAACTCGCCAAGCTAACAGAGATAAAATGACGGCAGCATAGGTAAAAAGTTCAGCTTGTTCTTTGGTCAAGAGTCGCTTCGTAACAATTGAGCGCAAACAGAGTAATGGTACAGCCAAAAGCAATCCACCAAACTAGGCGTAAGCGATCACCTATAAAGTGATGTCGCCACACCTGATATTCTGTTCCGCTAAAATTACTGGCTGTGACTGTGTTTAAAGTTAACTTGTTAGTAGCAAAGGGATTCGAGCTAAGATTTAAATTGCCTAAAACAGTTTTGAGCAAGCTAAAAGGGTTAGGGAAATGATCTTGCTTAGTTAAATTGTTTCTAGCTTTTTCTAGCAGCGAGTCGATCAGTAAGAGTTGGCGATCGCTATTTTGAGCAATCGTTTCTAGAGTTAAACGAGCGATCGCTATTTTTGATCCTGTTTGCTGCCAAAGTTGCTGAAAAACTTGTAAATTATCAACTAGAGGAGTACGAAGTTCAGCAGATATAGTCTGAACAAAACTCTCTAAATTTTGACGTGCCGACAACTCCGATTTTCTAATTTTCTCATACAAAAAAACGGCTAAGTTACAGATTAAACAAACCCAAAATAAAGCAATTGCTAGCTCTATCTGTTCGGTAACAGAACTTTTTGGTACGGCATCAAGAACAGCATTAGCAACAAAATAAAAGCTAAATACGCCCAACTGCACCACAAAATGAAGATACCAATAAACGGGGATAAGAGCAGCGAGGATCAGAAAAGTAAAAGTCCAAATACTAAAGTTAAAATCAGCATAGCCGTTCCAAGATAGCCCAATCTGAGTGTAAACTGTCATCGACCAGCCTAGTACGAGAAAGAGTAGATGAGAACGAGAACGACCAAACTGGGTTTTTTGCAGAGCCAAACATATTCCGATGCTAAACAATTCCGCAGTTCCCAAAATCAGCCAAAGCTTTTTTTGATCTTCTGAGTAAGACAGATAAAAAAAGAAGTAGCTCAAACTCCAGAGAAAGGCAACCTTAGAAGCTAAATCCAAACGTTTTTTTAAGAATTTATCTCGCCAAGCCTGATAATTTCCTGAAACTGTATTTATCTCAATTCCTGCAAGTCTGTTTAGCCAGACTTGAAAGAACGCAACCCCATGTGTCTTATCTCCATGCTTCCATGGCATTTTTGAGCAAAGTCTCCGCAGCAATCTTTCAGTTGTAACAGTTAAAGATAATTTTAAGTTTATCTGTTTAAAATCACCCAGTCGGGTAATAATTAACCAAAGAAGAAGATAAACCCAATAAAAACCCTGAAACTGTTTCCCGTGCTTAAACTAGCATGGCTATTTTCAGTATTGAAAAAAATGCTACTGCGATCGCAATTCGCAATTTTTCTTTGTTTCTCAGCTTGAATTACAGAAATTAACTAGATAATGACCTCTAAAGTTATTACTGAAACAAAAAGATTACTGCTGCGACATTTCACTTTAGAAGATGCAGCGGAATTAGCGATTCTCCAAGCCGATCCTGTAGTGATGAAATTCCTGGGTGTCCGAAATTACCAAGAAACCCGAAAAACTTTAGACTGGATATTGAAGTGCTATGAAAAATATGGATATGGCTTGTGGGCAGTAATTCATAAAGCGGATAATAAACTAATTGGTCGCTGTGGACTGATTTTCCAAAGTTGGTCAGAAGTAAAAGATGTCGAAATTGCTTATATGCTCTCTAAAGATTATTGGGGACAGGGAATAGGAACAGAAGCAGCTTGTGCGATTCGAGATTATGGATTTGAAGTTGTCGGTTGCAAGCGTCTGATTTCTCTTATCGCTCCAGATAATATTGCCTCTCAAAAGGTAGCAGCAAAAGTCGGCTTGACCTACGAAAAAGATATTATTTTGGCAGCCAAACCAGTTCGTGTTTACGCGATTCATTCCGCCAATTGAAAGACTTTGCCTAATTATTTTTTGAACTTATGACAAAATAAACTTTCAGTTCAAGCAATACAGCAAAGCGAGGTTATGAACCACAATCAAAACTTTAGCAATCATGAAGCTCAAGCTGCATGGAATAGAGGAGCAGATGCCTGGAATCATTTTGTTGAATCGAAAGCGGATTATTACCGTATTGAAGTACACGCACCTGCACTTCTAGCTGCTTGCGAACCAGTTGAAAATCTCAAGGTTCTCGATCTCGGATGCGGTCAGGGGTTTTTCTGTCGTACCCTTGCCAAGAGCGGAGCTATAGTAGTTGGTGTGGACATTGCTGAAAAACAGATTGAATGGGCTTCATTGCACGAACAACAACAGCCATTAGGTATTGAATATCAAACAATAGCAGCAGAGGAAGTAAGCAAACACTGGTCGAGCCAGAGTTTTGACCTAGTTACAGCCTGTATGTCACTTCAAGATATGGCAGATGTGGGTTCGAGTCTTCAAGCTGCTTTTATGGTGTTACGTTCTGGAGGACGAATGGTCTTTTCGGTGCCACATCCTGGTACAGATACTCCCTTACGTCAATGGGAGTTAGATGAATCGGGAAAGAAAGTGGCATTAAAAATTGATCGCTATTTTGAATCTGGTTCTACAGTCTGTCAATGGAAGATGCATCGCCTCAAATACCACTGGCAAACACCATACTGGCGATATACACTCTCACAATGGAGTAGCTTAATCGAAAAAGCTGGGTTTACCATCCGTCGCTTACACGAACCGCGCCCTACACTCGAACAAGTACAAAACAAGCCAGAATTAGAGGATTGTTATCGACTACCCTACTTTTTGATTTTTGACTTGGTGAAACTAAGTTAAGTGCGATTCCATTTTCAATTTAGACTAAATGACTTCCTCTCGCTGCCAAACACGGGCTACTGTATCGGCATCAATTGCTCTAAATCCAAAACGCTGGTAGAAACCTTGAAAGAATATATTCTTAAAGCACAACTCTAATTAAAGGTAATTTGCAGATGTAATTACTGATTAGGAAGCACAATGGGACACCAATTAAGGTTACTAGAAAAAACTTAAGTAAGGGAGAAATTAAAATAGGAGCGAATAAAAACTGGATCGGGATAATTACCAAAATGTGAATCAGGTAGACTGTGTAAGCATTGGCAAATATTATCTGCCAATGCTTTCCTTGTCCGTTTACTTGCTCGCGAAACAAGACTAGCAAGCCCACACACAAACCAATACAAATTATCGCTTCCCAAGTACTCCAGACGAGCGATCGCCAATTCCAACCACCATTGGCAATAAGCGGAGTCGGAAATAAATCATTTCCTCTTAGAGCATAACAATACCGTAGCAAAGCTGCTCCTAAACCAATCGCCAGCCAAATCAATCCTCGTTGTCTAGGCATTCTATGCAACCAGTCATGGTGATAAGCAATGATTCCAATGACGAAAAGACTTGAATACTGAGGCAAATGGGCGATTTCTGCGGGAATGATCCACAGTAAACCTTTCCAAGTATCGATTGGATACCGAATGCGGACGACAAAGGTCACAGTTGCCAAGGCAATTAAGTAGGTTAGGATGAAACTATGCTTAGGAACTGGAATTTTTGGCTGCTTCGACTTCAACACTGGATTTCGCTTAGTAATTCCACGCCAGAAAACATAACAAACCTCGTAAAATAATAGATGTACGAGAAACCAGAGATGCCCAACCTGTATCTGTCCTTGACCCAAATAGACTCGAAAAAAGAATTGACCAAAGAATAATTTACTCGATTGAGCTAAGTAAAAGATGGGAGGAAACACCAACAAGGCAAAGAACAGAATTGGAATGCCTAATCGCCAGAAACGCTCTTGTAAAAAAGCCTTTGCACCTTTACGCTCATAACTGCCTGGCATAAAGTAGCCAGAAATCAGAAAAAACAACCCCATGAAGAATGCTGCATTGGTGGCAAAGAAAGCTCCTAGAATATCTGCCCGTTCTGGATTAAAAATTAACCACATACCGCCAGTAGGGCCGTAGGGCTGTCCAGCATGATGAGCAATTACTAGAATCGTCAGAAGCACTTTCAGATTGTCAACAAACCACAAGCGAGAGGATTGAGTGTTACCTCCAGTTCTAGTTGGTTTCATGACACTAATATTACTTCAATATTAAAGGTTTTCCCCTCACTTTAATATTACCTCTGCTAGTTATCCAGCCTCGAATTGATGTAAATAGTACCTGAAGGTCAAAACTTAGGGAGCGTCGCTGAATATATTCTAATTCGAGATGATTTCTCGTTTGATCACTGCTGGAATTGTATTTGTTTGCCAATCCTAAAATCGCAAAACTAAACATACCAGGTTTGACAGTCAA
>DAXETX010000333.1:0-12573 GCA_051155735.1 Xenococcaceae cyanobacterium | reverse complement strand
TAGTATTGGCAATTTCAAAATACTCTACTGTATCTTGTAAAGTTTCGTTCCTGGAGATGTGATCAATATTGTTAACCAAAGTACTATTCTGGAGACGAGAACCTAAGAACGGAACTCTTTGTTGTTCATCTCCTTCTCTTGGTATCTGGAAACCTTCGTTAAAGCCAGCTATATACATATCACTGTAGCTGAGATTTTGGGAAGCATCATTATGGCGAATGCCGATTTTGCCTTGCTCACCAAGAATCATCCCATCAACGAAATCAACTTGCGAAGTGTACTGAAGATGAATCCCATTAGCGAAGATGTTCCACATCCGAAAATCTTCCACCAGCGATCGCAGATTGTGGGCGGGCATTCCTCCTGGCTCATTAAATTCTAGCTGTCCATCTTCGTTTGCCATGTGATGCCAAAAAACCATCCCAGCAGCAGTATTGTAACTCTCAAAACCCGAAAGCCTCCGTAGTGGTAAGTTAGTTACATCTACCTCAGTTGCTCCGCCAGCAGCCAGAGCCTTTTGTTGAGGCGTTAAATTTGCCACAGGGAAAGTCGGCGCATCGCGGTAGGTTTTCGCAGAAAAGTCCGCACCAGCAAATAGACTCAAAGCCCCGCCAGCAGCACTGATGGCAATGTTATTTTCCATCCCCACTTGGGCTGCTCCTTGTACCCAGTATCCTTCTCCTTTAAAGCCGAAGTCAAATCGCCGTCTGCGGGAGTTATTTACTGGATTAAATCCTGACTTTCCATCTCCTGTGGTCTTGATGGTGAGATTGTTTCGCCACCAGCCAATCTCGTTGCCTGCCTCAGCAGCAATTCCTGATCCAGCCACATCAAAGACTACATTATCTTCAAGCAGCGCATGGCTATCGTGTTGTACAATACCCCAGCCAGGACTGTCAATAACCGCATTACCTTTGGCGATCGCTGGCGTGCTATTAATGTTGTCTGCTCCTGTGCGGTGTAGGTGCAGTGAGTAGCGACCGCGAGGATTTTGACCAAAGCCTTTTGAGCCGTCAACGTTTTGCCCAGGGTCGTCAATTAGTTTACTTTTGTCGGTTCGTCCCAAATAGTAAAATCCTGCATTATTGACCTCTACGTCTGGGTTATGCATAAACATTACGTGACCCCGTTCTTGGGTCGGTACTGCTTTTCCATTCTCCGTCTCAAAAGTAACGTTCCGCGTCGTGTTAGCAATATAGAGTTGCAGTTCGTCGTTAGCAAATCCTTCTGGGAGTTCGTGATCGAAGCGTAAGACCGATTTGTTGCCAGAGGCTATATCGTTATTCGTAAAGCGAATCCGATTACCATTGATTTCAGTAATCGTTAGCACCTCGTCCTGGAATCGGGTATTATTCGCATCAGACCCTGAGTATCTATGCTCAGTGCCACCCAAGACCAACTGATCGCCAACCTGCCAACCAGCAGGAGTTCCCATGCCATTAGGCAGATCGAGAACTAGCTCAGAGTCTCCAGCTACAGCATTTCCTGCCAGTGGGACAAAATCGAGCTTATCTGCTCCATAAATTCTGGCTTGACCGTGGCTAATCAAACCACGGCTGAGTAGCGTCGGATCCCACTTGGTGTCAATCGCACCCTCGCTGGTAAAAATAATTTGCGTGCTGTTATTTGCCTGCACTGGATTAGCTTTAGATCCAATGAGCAAACTTCCTTGAGGCGCGACCACAAAAGTATCGATGAGCATCTTTGTGTCGCGATTGCTTGAAAACTCCAGCTTACCATCGACTCGCAGCGTATCCAGGCGAGCCTCGCTCTGGGCATCATAAACTACTGTCAATCCCTCTGGAATTAGTACATCCGCATTGTTGCCAGGAACTTTTCCATCCTGCCACGTACTAGCATTGAACCACGAGCCATTTTTAACCGCCACATTAGTCGCCAGGGATTGTGGCACTAAATTCAGGAGTTCCATATGTTCCTTCATATCATGCCCCCCAGCCAGTACACCATCGAAGGTCGCAACCTCTGGCTGAAAGGCGATGCTAGCTTCAATTTCTCCTGTAGTCGCTTCTAATTCCCAATCACCCCCGAAAGAACTACTACCTGTTAAATCTGTTGAAGCAGCGATATCAGCTTCTGTCAGGTCACTCAACCCTTGAATAAAAGCCTGACCCTCATTTCCCGCAGCAACATGGCATCCATACAAAAAAATATCCGCTGTATCGGTCAAAGCCTCAGACCAATCAGATAAGCTATTATCCGCTATAGTACTAAGATTCAGTTGGGTTGTTCCCAGTTGGATGCTTCCTGCCTGTCCGTGAGACACAATGTGAACACTGTCAATATTACTCCGTTGTGCCAACTCCTCACTAATTTGAGCAATCCCATCTCTTGTTGAGTCCAGCACTACCATTTCTACCTGCTGCGTCGCAGCTGCGACTAGATCTTGATAGCTTGCCACCGCTGCATCAATAAACATAATGCTGTTATTCAGCTGGGGCTGAATGAAATCTGAGACTGTTGTTGATTCTATTGATTCGCTAAACATATCTTGAGTAATTTGTAAACACCTAAAAAAATTAAATAGACAATCAATTATATAAGATAAAATTATTTTCTTTAGAAGGTTAGTAAGAATATATTCATCCGTTTTTCACGCCGATCTTTTTAAAGGTTATAATCAGCGCTTAATATAATTTGAGCAGAGTCAAAAATTCAACAGTATGTGGTTTTTTCGATCTTACTAACTAATAAAGGTGGCAATTTTACCTAATATAAAACTTTAATTGCGACCGTTAAATCTGTGAAAAACGATAAGTTTTTGGGCTGAAACCTTTTAAAGCCAACACAACCATAGAGGAGAAAAGTGAGAATTTCGGAAAGAAAATCACTTGATGACCCAAAAAAGATCCTTAATTATTTTGAATATTTTTTATGGATTATTAACTTAGATTAAGGATTAACTTGATTAATAAATATTAGTTTGACAAAATACTTTTTAACCTTCAAGTAACGCTTCAACAAATTCATAACTAGAAAAAGGTCGTAAATCTTCAATACCTTCGCCTGCGCCAATAAACCTGATAGGTAAGTTGAGTTGTTGGGCGACAGCTAAGGCTACACCGCCTTTAGCACTACCATCGAGTTTGGTTAAAACTACGCCACTAAGTTGGGCTGCTTCGCTAAATACTTGGGCTTGACGCAGACCATTTTGTCCTAAAGTTGCATCTAAGACTAATAAAGATTCTATTTGGGCATCAGGAGCTTTTTTATCGATGATCCGCCGTATTTTAGCTAATTCTGCCATTAAGTTCTTTTTATTTTGGAGTCTTCCTGCGGTATCAACTAGGAGTAGTTCGGTGTTGCGAGAATTAGCAGCAGAGATAGCATCATAAACTACAGATGCGGGGTCAATATTAGTTCCTGTATTAGCAATGACTTCGGTATTACTACGATCGCCCCAAACTTGCACTTGTTGTACTGCTGCTGCGCGAAAAGTATCTGCTGCTGCAATGAGACAGCTATAACCCGATTTTTGAGCCAGATTAGCTAATTTACCGATAGTAGTAGTTTTGCCTGCACCATTAACTCCTGTTAGTAACCAGATATTAAAGCGATCTTTTTCAGGGACAAACTCTTGATTTTCTTGTCCTGCTAGAGGTTTATCGAGAATATTTTGTAAAATTTCTTTAAGATAAGCGATCGCTTGTTCTGGGGGAAGGGCTTCTTCTTTAAGTTTGGCTTGTAGAGTTTCGATAATATAATCAGTAGCTTCAATGCCCACATCAGCCTGTAATAACAAAGCTTCAATTTCTGTCACCGCAGCTTTATTTAAAGGTCCTTGACCAACCACCGATTTTAGTTGCACGATCAAGCTACGGCGAGTTTTCCCTAGTCCTTGACGCAGTTTGGTCAGCCAAGTAATCTCTTCTTCAGAAACATCCGCGGCACTTCTTCCTTGCTTAGCTAAAACTTTAGCTGACCAAATAAAATCTTGATCTATTTCATCAGGAGATGATTCGACTGCTGGTTCGGGGGTAACAATTGCGGTTTCTTTCAGTTTTTCTAATCCTTGAGATTTTTGCATCCAAGCAGGAATATTCTGAGAAGTTGCTTCAGTAGCAGTTGTTTCTGGTACTTCTATTGCTTCTGAAGGAGTTTCGACTTTGGGGGAAACTGTTTCGGTTTCAGTTTCTTTGGTTTCTGCTGCTACATCAGCAGTTTCCCTTGTTGCTGTAGCTGCTTCTACTGTACTTGTTGAGTCTGAGATAGTTTCTGTTGCGGTAGGTTCTTTCTTACGTTGCTGAATATTTTGATAAGCAGCTTTCGCCCAAGCCAAATAATCTTCTTGTGAAGAGGGATCAGGAGTTGGTTCTGATGAAGTTTCAGCAGATTCCGTCGGTTCGGGTTCTGCGGTAGTTTCGGGTTGTAATTCTAGATTTTCTGGGGCTGGGGTTTTTTCGCTATGCTTACGACGAAACCAATTAAACATAAGAAGCAACTAAATCTATTAACTCTATAATTCGTGTTATGAATATTCTAGGCTTTCGATGAGCATTCTTGAACCTCGATTATTGAACATAATGATCAGTGACAAACTACCGCCAGTTAATATTGAAGCCGAAGAAGCTATCTTAGGGGGAATTTTACTTGACCCCGAAGCCATGGTAAGGGTTGCAGATATTTTAGTCAAAGAAGCTTTTTCCCTACAGTCTCATCAACAGATTTATCATGCAGCCCAGATGCTTCATTCTCAAGGTAAACCGACAGATTTAATGGCGGTTAGTACTTATTTAGCGGATCATAGTTTTTTAGAAGGGATCGGAGGCACAACTAAGTTAGCCCAACTAGTCAATCGTACAGTTTCGGCAGTAAATATTGATCGCTATGCGAATTTAGTGATGAATAAGTATGCTCGCCGTCAATTAATCACTGCTGGACACGAAATTGTCGATCTCGGTTACGATACAACTAAAGATTTAGAGGTAGTTTTGGATGAGTCAGAACAAAAAATCTTTCGTCTGGCTCAAGAAAGACCACAAGAGGGATTAATTGCCATTTCCGATACCCTAATTACGGCTTTTAATACTATTGAAGAATTACATCAAGAGACTAAGTTACCAGGTATTCCTTCAGGTTTCTACGATCTAGATGCTGTTACAGGCGGTTTTAGTCGTTCGGATTTGATTATTTTGGCTGGTCGTCCTTCTATGGGAAAAACGGCTTTAGCTCTGGGAATTGCTGCTAATATTGCTAAAAAAGAGCGACTGCCAATTGCGATTTTTAGTTTGGAAATGTCGCGGGAACAACTGGCACAAAGATTTTTAGCTAGTGAAGCTGAAATTGCTAGTAATCGCTTGCGTTCTGGTAGAATCAGCCAAAATGAAATAGAATCTTTAGTTAATGGCGTTGGTACTCTTTCTGAGTTACCCATATACATCGAAGATACCGCAAATCTTTCAGTGATGCAGATGCGATCGCAGGTGCGTCGCTTACAAGGACAACTTAAGTCGGAATTGGGTTTAGTTTTAATCGACTACTTACAACTAATGGAAGGGAGTGGTAGTGATAACAGAGTCCAAGAACTATCAAAAATTACGCGCTCTCTTAAAGGTTTAGCCAGAGAAGTTAATGTCCCAATTATGGCTTTATCTCAATTAAGTCGCGGAGTAGAACAAAGAAATAATAAGCGTCCTATGCTCTCAGATTTAAGAGAAAGTGGCTCAATTGAGCAAGATGCAGATTTAGTAATCATGTTATATAGAGATGAATATTACAATCCCGACACTCCAGAACAAGGTGTAGCAGAAGCGATTATTGTTAAACATAGAAATGGTCCAGTAGGCACAATAAAACTAATTTTTCAAGGAGAATTTACTAAGTTTAAAAGTTTGGCTAGACCAACTAATTATTAATATCTTTAAACCAAACTATAGTTAAACAAAATAGTTTTTTTACGGTTTTAATTGGAAATTAAGCTCAAGTTTCTTTAGAATGTATCTGTAGCTCTTACAGCACTTAGCGTCTGAGTTTAATCCATTTTTGAGTTATCAGGGAATAAAACGTTGAAGCTTTCTATCTAGTTTTTTTGTACTCGAGCAATCTGAAATTTGTTGGATCAAAAATCTCAAAAAAATCTAGCGATATTTAGAGTTTACTTGCTGAAAAATATACTCATAATAAAATTTTTGCAACATAATGTTGCGTATAGTAACAAATAGCTGCTGAAATTAGCAAAACTTAATTAAACTATCTATCCTAAAAAGAACAGTAGCAGCATCTGACCACATTCCGCGGTCAAAAGTTAACCAGAAAATTTATTGAGCAGTTACTGTCACTCCCCATCCTCAATACACTACCTAAATAAACTGAGTCTGTTTTGCCTTCAATTATCAGCTATTACCTGAACTTAGTTTAGGGATATATCTACTTTGTTGCTCTTTTCTGGTTGGTGCTACTTGTTGATGAGAAAGCGAGGCTAAATTTTAATCAATATTAGTAAAAAGTTTTTATTTTGAGCAATTTTTAATCAAGTCTAAATTTACTGAGCAAAAACCCTGGTTATGGCTTCATCAGAACAACAAATTAATCATCTTATTGCTAATGTGGCATTGAGAATTCGACAAACTTTAAACTTGTCAGAGATTTTACAAACCACAGCAAATGGATTAAGAGAACTGTTAAAATGCGATCGCGTAGTTATTTATCGTTTTGAGCCTAACTGGAGTGGAATTGTTACAGTAGAGTCGGTAGCTGAAGCTCGCTGGTCAATTTTAGATAATGTTATTAGAGATCCTTGTTTTGAAGAATCTTGGAATGCTAAATATCGCGAAGGCAGAGTTACAGCGATCGCAGATGTTAATAGTGCCAAAATCGATCAATGTCATCGCGATTTTTTACAAACTTTTGCCGTCAGAGCCAACTTAGTTGCTCCGATTTTACAATCAATCAGTGACGAGCGATTTGAACTCCCAGAAGAAAATCAACTTTGGGGATTACTCATTGCGCATCATTGCCAACAACCGCGACAATGGCAAGAATTTGATTTTGACTGTATCAAGCAAATTGCCGACCAAGTTGCGATCGCCATTCAACAAGCAGAACTGATTGAGCGCAATCATCAAGAACTTCGACAAAGAAAGTTAGCACAACAACAAGTCCAACAAGCGCGTCAATTTCTCCAAACTATTATCGAACATCTACCTGTGGCAGTTTATGTTAAAAGTGTCGAGCCAGAAAACTTTGGTAAATTTCAATTTTGTAACCCTGCAACAGAAGCAATATTTGGTTTGACTGCGGATCAAATTTTGGGCAAAACTGTTGCTGATTATTTTTCTCAAGCCCAAGCAACTAGATTTACCCAACAAGATCGAGAAGTTATCAGACAAGGAACGCCACTAGAACTAACCGAAGCCACGATTTGCGATCGCAACCACAATCATAAAATTATCAAGGTGATTAAAATTCCGCTTTATAATTCCCTAGACCAACCACAGTATATTTTAGGTATTGCCGAAGATATTACGGCTCGCAAACAAGCCGAAATTGCCCTCAAACAAGCTAAAGCAGAACTAGAATCACGAGTTGCTCAAAGAACCGAAGAATTACAAAATGCTTATCAACGATTACAACAAGAACTAATCCGCAGCGAACAAGCTCAAATTGCGCTACAAAATAGCGAAGCCAATTCCAGAGAGTCAGAAAGACGTTGGCGCAGTCTTTTAGAAAATGTTCGCCTATTAGTTATTAGTTTGGATCGAGAAGGCAAAATTGATTTTGTCAATCCTTGTTTACTCGAACTGATTAGTTACAATTTGACGAAGTCAGAGTCAGCGGAGTCGTCTCACGGCGGAGTCTCTCTGACTGAAGTAATCGGTAAAAACTGGTTCGCTGACTTTTTAGCTGCTGAAGAACAAGAACAAGCCAGAGCCATACACGCTCAGATCCTCGATTCTAGTTTTAGTAATGCGCTGTATTATCAACAAAAAGTCCTGTTTCCCCAATCAGAAACCGAAAAAACTATCGCTTGGAACTGCACCCAATTACGTAATCCTCAAGGTGAAGCTACAGGAGTCATCTGTATTGGCGAAGATATTACCGAACAACAAGCGATTCACAAAAAGCAAGACGAGTTTATTTCGGTAGTAAGTCATGAATTACGGACTCCTTTGACTTCAATTCGCGGGATCTTAGCCTTGTTAGCCGAAAATAAAATTATGCCTCAAAGTGAACAAGGTCAACACTTATTGCAAATAGCTAACAACAGTGCCAAATATCTAGTCAAACTCGTTAACGATCTTTTAGAACTAGAACATCTCGAATCTAACACCATTGAATTAGCCAAAGAAGTAGTAAATACTAAAGAGTTAATGCTGCGAGCCATAGACAGAGTGCAAATTTTGGCAAACAAAGCGAAAGTTGAAATTGAAATTATTGAATCAGAAATTAAATTAGAAGCAGACGGCGATCGCCTAATTCAAGTTTTAACGAATTTACTTAGTAATGGCATTAAATTTTCTGAACCCAATAGCGTGATTACTGTTAGTGCAGTTAGGCAAGACACACCCACTTCAAGAGTTCTGTTTGCTGTACAAGATCGCGGTAGAGGTATTCCCTCAAACAAATTAGAAAGTATTTTTGAACGGTTTCAGCAAGTTGATGCTTCCGACTCTAAAAGTAAAGGCGGTACAGGTTTAGGATTAGCTATTTCTCGCAATATTGTCGAACAGCATCGGGGTAAAATTTGGGTAGAGAGTATTTATGGAGCGGGAAGTACATTTTATTTCACTATTCCTACAACAGCGTTAAGTAAGAAGTAAAGAGATAAAATATCTGCTAGGACGAATCTCAGTTACTAATTTTATCCCTAGTTTCGCCTATTGATTAGTGATCTTTGCTATTTTGGTAGCCAGAGGATTTATCTCACATAGCTCATGAGCAACGACCAACCGCTAAAGATTCTGATTAGTAATGATGATGGCATTTTTGCTTTGGGGGTGCGCCATTTAGCCAATACTCTGGCACAAGTAGGACACCAAATCACAGTAGTTTGTCCAGATCGCGAGCGTTCGGCAACAGGACATGGACTTACTTTACACCAACCGATTCGCGCTGAGACAGTCAATTCTGTTTTTCATAAGCAAGTTACAGCCTGGAGTTGTTCGGGAACACCAGCAGATTGTGTTAAGTTTGCTTTAAGTGCTGTGTTAAATACTCGCCCTGACTTAGTACTATCAGGAATTAATCACGGTCCTAACTTAGGCACAGATGTTTTATACTCTGGTACAGTCTCCGCTGCTATGGAAGGAGCTTTAGAAGGTATCCCTAGTATTGCTTTGAGTTTGGCAAGTTTTACCCATTTTGAATTTGAAGTTGCAGCCAATTTCGCAGTTAAGTTGATCGACAAATTAGATATCGAGCATTTTCCTAAAGCCCCTTTACTAAGTGTCAATATTCCGCCAGTAAAAGCTGCTGAGATTGCGGGAGTGTTAATTACTCGCCAGGGTTTACGTCGTTATATTGAGAAATTTGAAAAACGCTATGACCCCAGGGGTAAAAGTTATTATTGGCTGGTTGGTGAAATTATTGAAGATATCCTCCAACCAGAAGATCCTAATTTACCACCCCATATTTTAACCGATGTGCAAGCGATACGCGATCGCTATATTACGATTACACCTCTACAATATAATCTTACAGATGCCTTAACCGCTAAGTATCTTCATCATCAAAACTGGTTGGGAACTTAAAAATTTTTCCAAATCTCAGCAAGAAATCAAAAATTCATTGTATGCTATCCAAAAGTGAGTGTGAGAGGATAAGTTAATGGATTTTTGTGGCGATGCTTTAGAAATCCTCAAGCAAACCAGTCGTACTTTTTATATTCCGATCAGTTTGTTACCCAAACGGTTACAAGATGCGGTGGCTTCTGCATACTTATGTATGCGAGCGATTGATGAAATCGAAGATCACGATTTCTTAGATAATCAAACTAAAGCAGAGCTACTACAACAGATTAGTCTTAATTTACAATCCCAAGGCGATCGGAGTGGTGAGGCAAATTTCGCTTACAGTTTCCAACCCTATAGTGAGATTTTGCCAGAAGTAACTTTACGGATTGGTGAATGGTCAACTCTCGCTTCAGAAACCATTGCACCCCGTATTTGGGATGCTACCGCAGCGATGGCAGATCGGATGGCTTATTGGGCAAAGGCTGACTGGAATATTACAACCTCGGCTGATTTAGATGCCTATACTTTCAGTGTGGCTGGGGCTGTGGGGTTACTGCTTTCGGATATCTGGGCTTGGTACGATGGTACAATGACCAATCGCTCTTATGCGATCGGTTTTGGTCGAGGTTTACAAGCAGTTAATATTATTCGTAACCGTACTGAAGATTTGAGCCGTGGCGCAGACTTCTTTCCTGATGGTTGGCAAACTAGAGATATGCAGCAGTATGCTCGCTCACAACTGCAACTAGGAAGATTATATACTGATGCCTTACCTAATAGTCCTGCCCTAGACTTTTGTCGAATTCCTTTGACTTTGGCTTTTGCCACTTTAGATGCGATCGCTCTAGGTAAAGCTAAGCTAAGTCGTAGTGAGGTCTTATCTCTAGTCAATAACTTCTAAAACCAGAAAGCTATTAGGGAGTCGTCAATAGCTTTTTTCCCCAAAAACTGCGATAAACATAGTCATTAAGATTACTTCGTTTCTTGCACAATGACAAAAGGTTGCACAATCAAGGTATTAAATTGAGTTTGGGGGTAACTATTCCACTGACTTAGCTGCTTGGCAGAAGGTTTGGCAATTTGTTGCTGTTGAATCCAATTGTTCACTAAACTTGTATTATCTTGGGCGATCGCTTCTGCTACTACGAGTAAGTCTAATGCAGCATCCACAACAATAACCACATCTCTTTTAGCATGGGGGAGGATATCTTGCCAGCCTATAGTTGCAATATCTTCCCGCAATCTTTCTGTAATATCAGACATTTACCATAAAATTTTTTAAACAGTAGGTCGATCCTAAATTGAAAGAGTTTTGATTGCAAGTAAAATTATCGTCAATCAAATGCCTAATAGCCTAAACAAAAGTGATTATTTAATAAAACTAAAAATAGAGAGCGAACAGTAGTTCGCTCCTCTAAAATAATTTAGCAAATTAATTTTCGCTGATTAAGTTACCGACCGCCAACTACGACATTTTTAATGCGGAGATGAGGTCCACCAACACTTACAGGAAGAGGCATTTGTCCACCTTTACCACAACCACCATTAGTATATAAAGTATCATTACCGATCGCCTCAATATCTTGTAGAGTTTGGAAAACATTGCCCGAAAGAGTTACATCACTTACAGGTTCAGCAATCTTACCATTACGGATCATATAACCTTCAGCTGCTGCAAAAGTAAACATCTCACCGTTGGTTTGTCCCCCTAGCATTCTCACTGCATAAACCCCTTCTTCGATACCTGCTAGCATTTCGACAAAAGATTTGTCACCAGGTTCAATTGCGGTATTAGTCATGCGGACAATGGGCGGATAGTTAGCACGGATAGCTCTCGCGTTTCCTGTCGGTTTTTCGTGCATTTTACCTGCGGTTTCTCTAGAGTGTAGCCGTTGAGTCAGTACGCCATCTTTAATTAGATACTTGCGTTGCCCTAATACTCCTTCGTCGTCGTATTTCATCGAACCAGGAAGATCGGGTAAAGTAGCATCATCAATGACATTAAGTTGTTCAATGCCGATAGGCTTACCCAAGGTGAGTAATTCTTGCATCCGAGGATTTTCATAGACAAAGTCGGCTTCAGAAAGATGTCCAAAGGCTTCATGAATAAATACCCCTGCTAGATAAGGATCTAGTACCACAGTATATTGTCCGCCCTTAACTGGCTTGGCTTCTAGTTGCTTGATCGCTCTTTGGGCTGCGCCTAAAACCCGCTCTTCGATACCCACCAAAGCCTCAAAATCAGTCCGAGAATGAACCGACTCAAACCCTTGACGGACAACCCCCGCTTCACCCCTAGCAATTACCTAGGGCTGTTTCATTATAGAGAAAATTAGATAAATTGAAAGAAAGAGCCATGTAGAAAAGAAAATGACTCCAAATCACTCCGACAAAAGCTTAATTGATTATCTCAAAGAAGTACCAGATGAGCGCGACCCTCATGGAAGAAGACATCCTTTGTGGCTAATTTTACTCATCATGATTATGGGAATCATGAGTGGCTATTGGGGCTACAGAGGATTGGGACGATTTGTCGAAAGGCATCGTCGAGAGTTAATTCAGCTTTTTGAGATATCAAGAGCAGAAATGCCATCTTATTCAACAATCCGAAGAGTAATGATGCAAATTGATGACGAAAAACTCTCTTCAGTGTTTAATGATTGGGCATCGCAGTACACTTATCGTCAAAAGGGTCAATGGATTGCTCTTGATGGCAAGAGCTTAAAAAATACGGTCAGGGATTGTCATGGTCAACGACAAAACTTTGTCATGATGGTTTCAGCTTTCTCTCATCAAAGAGGAGAAATTTTAGGATTAAAAGTGATGGAAAATAAAAACCAAAGTGAAATTCATGTGGTGCGAGAATTGATTGAGTTACTGGATT
>DAXETX010000332.1:0-5445 GCA_051155735.1 Xenococcaceae cyanobacterium | reverse complement strand
TTGTGTCCCAATCGAACCGGTAGAACCCAGAATCGTAATCGCTTTTTGCTTGATAGATTCGCTCATGGTAATTTCTCAAAAATATCTAGGAGTTAGCTTATTGCTAATTCTCCCATTTTGTCAGCCAATTCAAGGTTCTAAATTCTGAGGTTTAAATTTTCTAGTCTGATTAATACTCATCATTACGTGGTCTTTCTCGTCTCTGCTTTTCTGTCCAATCGGATGGTTCATCTGAAGGATATGATTGTTCTGACTCCCAATCCTGGGTTGCTTCGGGGTAATCAGCCTCATCCATTGGTTGATAATCTACATAATCAGTAGTAACTACTTCATCTTCAGGATCATAGCTTTTACCGATTCCCTCATCGTAGCTTCTTCCCATACCCGCAGTAAAATTTCTGCCTTGATCGGATTCATCTCTTTTACCTCGATCTTCTGCTTCATAACTTCTTCCTAGATCTGAAGGATTGAGGGGACTGCTACGAGGTTTATTGCGGGGTGGTTCTTCATAATAGCGATCGCTTCTTACGCCATCTTCAGCAAAACCGTCTGGATAATCTGTGCGAGGGGGATATTGACGTTCTGACCGCGAGGGATGCCGACGGTCAGTCGGCATATCCAATCGCGGTGTTGACCAATTATTGGGTCTTTCAGGTCTATAGCGATCGCTAGGAGCAGGAGTACTTTTACGACGACGGGAAGGATAACTATCTGGTTCACTAGATTTAATCGGGCGACGGCGCGAACTTTTGACCTGAGGTTCTGGGTCATCATAACCCCTTAATCTAGGACTATCATAATTGGGTTGAGCATCCTCATAACCATAAGCATCTGGAATGCGATCGCGTTCGGATTCGGCTTCGCGGTACACTCTAGTACGACTTACAGGGCGATCGCGATCTACCGTTGGCGTGTTGCGTCTAGCTTGTTCGGTAGCAACACCTCGTAACCGAATACTTTCTACTGCAAAGAAAATTGCCGAACCTGATAACAAAAACTGACCAAACTGCAAAATCGGATCGAGTCGCCAGCCTTGGAATAATAAAATAAAACCACACAACAAACCGACAGCAGCAAAAAAAATATCATGATCGCGGGATAATTCTGGACGTACCGAACGTAGAAAATATAACGAAGCTCCTGCTACTGCCAAAAATAATCCTAATATACTGGCTGAATTCAGCCCAAAGTTAACCATTACTGCTCTCCGCCGTTACCGCTAAAAGTTTTTTTTACTTGAGTTTGTTTATATTTTGTCTCACATTACCAAATATTGCTTCCTGATATTTCGGTAAATATAAAAAATTGGTATCGGAAAAAAATTCCGATACAATTGCCTTGATTGTTATCTTATATTGTAGTTATTTTGAACTATAAATTAAGAACGTTCGATTTTGTCAAATTGACTAAAGATCAAAAGCGCGATTACCGCAGGAATTACGACAATTAAGCCACCAGCGAGTAAGCTCCAGAAAAAGTTTGCTAAAGACGGAGTCATAGTTTTAGTTCCTTGTTATTGAAAGATAAAGGTTTACCGTGTCGCAGTAAGATGCTCATCCTCGAACTTGGATAAGTAACCGTTACTAGGACTTTGTTAATAATTCTAAAAGTTTTTTTGCCAAAACTACACTTAAATATTCAGTTTACTACGAAATTTTGGGGGTTAGCGGATTGGAGTCAATGGCTTAAAATCTTATCTGGTTGTGCTTTGCCAAGACTAAGCTACAAGATATTAATATTTTGTAATAAATTGTTATTAACTCAGTCGTTAATGGAATCTAGTTTATGAACTTAGCTAATCTTGGAACTTTAGTGTTAGGCATTGTTTTAGGATTGATGACAATTCTCTTCATTTTTCGGATTGTTTTAACTTGGTATCCTCAAATTGACCTAAACAGCTTTCCTTTTAGTCTAATTACGATACCGACAGAACCTTTCCTTAGCCCAGCACGAAAAATCATTCCTCCTATCGGTGGCGTAGATATTACCCCGATTATCTGGGTTGGTATTTGTACCTTACTCAGAGAAATCTTACTCGGTCAGCAAGGTTTGATTACTATGGCATTGAGAGCTTATCAATAACTTTGCCACTATTTCAGGAGATGTTCTTGGATAAAGTTAGTATAAACCTCTCCCCTGAGAAAAGCTGGAGTATTGAGAATTTTTTGATGAAAGCCAATAGTTGTAGGAACACCAGTAATGGCGCATTCTCGTAAAGCTCTTTTCATGCGTTTGATTGCTACCTCACGATTTTCCCCCCAGACAATCAATTTTCCGATTAAAGAATCGTAATAGGGCGGAATTTCATAATCAGTATAAACATGAGAATCCATTCTCACTCCTGGTCCTCCTGGGGGTAAATAAGCACTAATCCGTCCAGGATGGGGGCGAAAATTGTGTTCGGGGTCTTCAGCATTAATGCGACATTCAATTCCATGACCTCGAAGCTGGACTTGATTTTGATTAATTCTCAGTTTTTCGCCTTGAGCAATTCTAATTTGTTCCGCAATTAGGTCTAACCCTGTGACTACTTCAGTGACAGGATGTTCGACTTGAATTCGCGTATTCATCTCCATGAAATAAAAATTGCCTGACTTATCAAGAAGAAACTCGATTGTTCCTGCACCAACATAGTTAATTGATTTAGCAGCTTTGACCGCAGCCTCTCCCATTTTACGGCGTAATTTCGGGTCTAATACTGCACTGGGAGCTTCTTCTAATAATTTTTGGTGACGACGCTGGATCGAGCAATCTCTTTCTCCCAAGTGAATCGCATTACCATGACTATCTGCCAAGATTTGGAATTCGATATGACGGGGACATTCGACAAATTTTTCGAGATAAACTCCCCCATTGCCAAAAGCTGCTTCAGCTTCCCCTTGGGCTGCTTGAAACAGTCTGACTAATTCGCTTTCATCTCTAACCAGACGCATCCCTCTACCACCACCACCAGCAGTAGCTTTAATCATCACGGGATAGCCAATTTTTCTGGCTACAGCGATCGCTTCTTTTTCATCTTGTAATAAACCTTCACTTCCTGGAACAGTAGGAACTCCTGCTTTTTGCATCGTTTTTTTAGCTGTGGATTTGTCCCCCATGGCTAACATTGCTTCTTTGCTAGGTCCAATGAACACAATTTGATGGTCAGCGCAAATCTCGGCAAATTTAGCATTTTCGGCTAAAAACCCATAGCCAGGATGAATTGCAGTAGCATTACGAGTCAAAGCAGCAGCAATAATATTGGGAATTTGCAGATAACTTTTACCTGAAGGAGGTGGACCAATACAGACGCTTTCATCTGCTAGTTGTACGTGGAGGGCTTGGCGATCGATGGTCGAATGAACCGCAACAGTAGCAATATCCATTTCCGCACAGGTATGTAAGATGCGGAGAGCGATTTCTCCTCTATTGGCAATTAAAATTTTTTCAAATTGCATATAAGGCTTACTTCAATGAGAGTCATGTCTTAGGATAAGACGTTTTATGCTGCGAAAACTAAAAAAGTGGTGGGGTATCTTTTGAGCCGAGATCGGAAGCAGGGCGATCGCTACTCCAACTCCACCAAGGGGTATTACATTTGCACAAGTAAAATTCTTGCCATTTCCGACGCAGATCGTACCCTGTTACAGGGGCGCGACGGTTTAGCCATACCTGTTGTGCGCTTTTGGCGTCAGCCTTACAAGTAGGACAACAAAACGTAATTGAATGAGTTGCTTTTTCGGTCCACTTAGGAGGTATCGGGGCAAAAGCATCCATATATTTACTAATTAACTTAAGTCAGATAGATAGCTCTAGCTTATCTTAATTCGGACATTTACTTAATTACTAACTGGCTTTAGCCACTACTGTATCTTGAGTGAGCAATTTGATTGCAGCTTGGTATTGCAAGTCCGCATCTGTGCCAATTTGATTGTAAGTAATCGGTTCTTGAGCAACGATCAAATCGGGCTGAATGCCTAGCTTGTTAATATCTGTGTGATTAGGAGTTTCGTATTTAGCGACAGTAACCGCTAATCCCGATCCATCAGGTAATTCAAATAAAGATTGAATTAAACCTTTACCGAAAGTTTTTTCTCCTACCAGTAAAGCCCTACCATTATCTTGTAATGCTCCTGCTAATATTTCACTAGCACTAGCTGTTCCTTGATTGACCAGTAAGATTAGAGGGGCTTCGGTAATTACCTGGTGATTCGATTCAAAATCTCCTAAAGTTCCTTGACGATTTACGGTATAAACAATTGTGCCTTCTTTGAGCCATAAGCGAGCAATTTCTACCCCAGCTTGCAATAAACCGCCAGGATTGTTCCTTAAGTCGAGAATATAGCCTTTAGCACCTTGTTGCTCTAATTGAGCTATAGCGTGAGCTACTTCTTGAGTCGCATTGGCACTAAATTGATTGAGGCGTACATAGCCAATAGATTCAGGACTATGGGTATCTAAATTAGCTGTTACAGGATTGAGGGAAATGCGATCGCGGACTAGACTCAGCCGACGGATTGTTTCGGGTTGGCGATCATGAGATTGTACGAGCAAAGATACCTTAGTGCCAACAGTACCGCGCATTCTAGTTGCTGCTTCATCTAAAGTCAAAGTTTTGGTATCTACGCCATCTATTTCGAGAATGTAGTCTCTTGGTTCGATTCCAGCGATCGCTGCTGGCGAGCCAGCTAAAGGGGATACCACCTCAACTAATTGGGTTTCAGGATCGATGTTAATTTGAAGTCCGACTCCTGATAATTCTCCTGAAGTATTAACTTGCAAGCTGCGATACTGTTCTGGTCTGAGTAATCTGGTAAAAGGGTCATCCAGCAGCGCTAACATTTGTTCAATCGCTTGATAAGTTGCTTCGCGATCTCCCATCGGCTTTTTAATAAACTTCTGACGCACAAACCACCAATTTTGATGGTTAAATGTCTCATCTACATAAGATTGGTTTACAATGCGCCATGACTGCAACAATAATTTTTGTTCTTCGGTAAAGGCTTGAGCAGAAGGAGTAAACCAGAACCAAGTAGAAGTAACCCAGACAAAGACGAGTAGCGTGACCCAGAAAGCTTTTTTGACCATGTGAATGATGAGAGAGCGTTAACTTAAATTATTTAGTTTAGTTTAGCGATTCTTAATTAATTGTTACTAAAGAACCAGGATTTGGTTAAGAAAGATGTTGCAATAGCTACAATCTATCTGGGTAACTTCTAAGCCCCAAATCTATTAAAAAACAGTGACATCAAAGCTTAAAGCTGTGTTACATTTTTTAAAGAGGAAAATACGTATCCGTAACTATTCTTAGTTAGCTAATTTAGACTTCATGTTCACTAAACAAGTAACAGATTCCAAAGTTTATCAATGGTTTGACGAGCGTCTGGAAGTGCAAGCGATTTCTGACGACATCACTAACAAATATGTACCTCCTCATGTCAATATTTTCTATTGCCTCGGTGGTAT
>DAXETX010000331.1:0-5126 GCA_051155735.1 Xenococcaceae cyanobacterium | reverse complement strand
TTCGCTTAATAAAAGCGACAAAGTTACTTTTATTTATTTGTTGGTTAAAAGCTTGAGAAATTAGTTTCCATAATTCACAGCCTGCACTTTTAATATATTCCGATTCATAATTATATTCTTTGGCAATCTCAACATAAGTTTTTCCTTGCCAAGTTTCTTTTAAAATAATTTCTTGAATTTTATTTAAATAAGATGGATTTATTTGATGATCGATAAGTTGAATAACTTGGTCACAGTTCACGTTTGCGTAATTCATGGGAGCTAGAATTTTATCCTCTAAATTAATAGATAACTTCTTTTACCAGAACTTCTCTTTTATTTAGTAGTTTCATTAGTAAATTTACTAAGACTAAATGTCAAATCTCAATCGTGAGTAATTACTGTTAAGTAATTTTTCGCAGATTAAGCTTAATCCCAAAATACACCAGTTTTACTGCTTGTCATATAAATCTTTGGTCAAGAAAATATTTCAAAAGTGTAACGTTTAGTCATTTCTAGCTAAATCATCCCCCATCAATGCTTTGCTACTAGGATGAGATAACTACACCGCAATTGTGAGCGCGAGGTTTACTCGCCTTCTCTCGCGCTCAATCGTCTAATTTTGTAGGATTGAAGAGCAGCATCACCACAATAATCCTAAACCCTAGATCGCCCCTTGTTCCCTGAGATTAAGGCTATCTAACTTTTTTCTAACTTTCTTATAACCTATAAACAAAATTAACTTGATGTACGATCAGAGCATCCTACTAAGAGTTATTACTTAAAAGTTATTACTTAGATGTAGGAACAAAAGTAAATAATATATCCAATATATCAAATTTATTAATTAATGAGCTTTAACCAATCAACGATTTTAAGGCTTTGAGCAGTGACTGATACTCTGCCGTTTTACGGTAGAGCCGACTCTCACCGCATTCAGCGGTTAATTCTCAAAAATTTATTAACGATAGATCCAAAAATCGACTTATGAAAGTGGCTCTCGTACATGACTATCTTACTCAGAAAGGAGGGGCTGAAAGAGTCTTCCGACTTCTGTGTCAGTATTTTCCGCAAGCAGATATTTATACCTCCTTATATTCTTCAGAAAAAACCCTTAGTATTGATAACCGCTGTATAAATACTAGTTTTTTACAGAAAATACCAGGCTCTCAACGGTATTTTCGGTTACTAGCTCCTTTGTATTACACTGCCTTTCGCAGCTTGGATTTTCAAGAATACGATTTGATTATTACTAGCACCTCAAGTTTTGCCAAAGCAGTGAGGAAAAGACCAGGAGCAATGCATATTTGCTTTTGCCACAATGTAACTCGTTTTTTATGGGATACAGCTACTTACCTCGAAGAAAACACTAAATACAAAAGGTTATCTTCAGTAATCGATCCAATCTTTAAATCTTTAAGAGAACTAGATTTGATTTACGCTCAAGAGCCAGATTTATATATTGCTAATTCTAGTATCGTGGCGCAGAGAATTGAAAAAATATATAACCGTAAAGCTTTAGTTGTTAATTATCCGATTGAAACTGATAAATTTATTTTTTCCGCTCACAAAGAAGATTTTTACTTAATGTCTTCTCGTTTTATTAGTTACAAGCGCATTGACATCGCGGTAGAAGCTTTTAACTGGCTGGGATTACCTTTAATCATTATCGGGGATGGACCAGAGAGAAACCGAATTGAGTCTAAAGCTCTAGATAATATTAAGTTTCTCGGCTATGTCGATGACCAGTGGCGGACTCATTTGATGGCTAAAGCCCAAGCTGTCATTGTCACAGCTTTAGAAGACTATGGTTTAGTTCCCATAGAAGCTAACGCCAGTGGTACACCAGTTATCGCCTATGGTGCAGGAGGCGTTTTAGATACTCAAATTTCGGGGAAAACAGGAATTTTATTTAAGCCACAATCACCCGAAGCTTTACAACAAGCCTTAATTCAAGCCCAAGCTATCAACTGGGATTATGCTCAAATTCGTCATCATGCAGTGAGTAATTTTTCGGAGTCGGTATTTTTCCAGCACATCAAAGAAATTATTCAAGAGTTTTGTGGCAAGTCTGTAGTTGAAGCCTTGGATTTTGATTCAGATGTGGCAGTAGGAGTAAATTAGGAGATGATTCAAACTAACCGAGAAGAACAAGAGCTAACAGCAGACTTAGGTTATGGAGAATTATTTAAAATCCTCTGGCGTCGCCGTTTTTGGTTTTTGAGTGTATTTGTCGGAGTTTTTAGTCTCAACACTTTCGTAAGTTTGCAAAAACCCCCAGTCTATCTTAGTTCGATGCAGCTTTTAGTAGAACCTAATTATCAGGGAACTGATAATAGCGAGGCACAATTTGCTGATTCTGGGGTAAAAATTGACTATGCAACTCAAATATACTTAATGCGTAGCTCGGAATTACTCAACAAAGCAGTGATCAAACTGCAAGAGCAATATCCAGAGATGACGATTGACGATCTCAAATCGGCACTGCAAATTTATCAACTCAAAGAAGACGAAAAGACAGAAACTAAAATTATTCAAGCTAAATATGTCGGCAATAGCCCGACGCTGACCAAAAATACACTCGATACAGTCAAAGAAGTTTATTTAGAGTACAACTTAGAACAGCAAGAGCAAAGACTGCAAAATGGGTTGAGTTTTATTAATAATCAAATACCTGAAGCTCGTCGAGATTTGATTCAAGTTGAATCTGAGATTACAAACTTACGCAATCGCTATAACTTGATTAATCCAGAACAAGAAGCGACAGCTATTTCCCAAAGATTGACGCAAATTAGACGAGAAAGAGAATCTCTCAAAGCTGAGTTTCAAAATGTTAACGGTCGCTATCTTCAGCTACAACAACAACTAGGAGTTTCGGCACAAAATCCTCATATTGCAACTCGTTTATCTCAGTCACAACGCTATCAAAATCTGCTCAACGAATTACAAACAGCAGAATTAGAATTAGCAGAACAACGAGAAAGGTTTACCGACAATAATCCAATTATTCAAGAGTTAATTGCGCAAAGAGATGGCAAAAAAGCACTGCTTCAAGCCGAAATAACTCAAGTTTTAGGAGAAGTTCCCCCAGAATTAAATTTAGAGTTGGAATCTTTGCAACAACAGGGACAGTTGGGTAATTCGGAAACGGATTTGCTAGAAATTTTAGCAGAGTCAGAAGCAGAATTAAGAGGCATCGAGCAAAAAAACCTCAGTCTCGCCCAAACAGAACAAGCCTTAAGTTCACAACTCAACGAATTTCCCCAAATTATTGCTCAGTATAATAGCTTATTACAAGAAGCAGAGGTAAAACGCACTACTTTACAAAGACTTTTAGAAGCTAGACAAGAATTGGGTATCGAAATCGATCGCGGTGGCTTTAATTGGCAAATTGTCGAACCAGCGAGTGAAGGGGATCTCATTGCGCCTAGTTTGCAAAAAGATTTGTTACTAGGAGTGGTCATTGCTTCATTTTTAGGTGGTTGTGCGGTGTTTGTCAGGGAAGCATCAGACAATCGAGTATTCGATTCTAAGCAACTCGAACAACAAATTGCCCTGCCCATTTTAGGAACTATTCCGCGAGATCCCTTGGGTCAAAATAAACCTTTCTTAGGTCAGATTCCATTTGCGCCACCCAAATCTTTAGTAGATATTGTTCACTGGCAACCCTTTCGCGAAGCTGTAGATATTATCTATGAAAATCTCCAAATCTTAAATTCCTATTCATTTGTTAAATCTTTAGCTGTTACTAGTGCGATCGCCGAAGAAGGAAAATCAACTCTAGTTTGTGGTCTGGCTACTAGTGTAGCGCGCCATCAGCATAAAGTTTTGATTATTGATACTAACTTGCGTTCACCTCACTTACATCGTGAATTGCGCGTTGAGAATCGAAATGGTCTTTCAGATTGGTTAGCAGGAGGCAGTAACTTTCCTCAAATTCATCGTACTTATGTTTTAGGAGAAACTATTGACCTAATCGTCGCTGGTTCGATGATGACTGATCCCGTCAAATTACTTAGCAGTCCGCGATTTACTCAATTAATTAACAATCTAGAAGAGGAGTATGATTTATTACTTTTAGATACACCGCCAGTACTAGGGAAAGTCGATGCGATTAAAACTGCCTCCTGCTGTGATGCAATCGTCATGGTATCTCGTCTTGACACAGTGAAAATATCTGAGGTAGTTGAAGCTGCTAATCTACTATCTAGATTCAATTTATTGGGAGTAGTAGCCAATGATTCTAAAGAAGCTCCCAAGAAAAGACAGCAACAGTTTTTACCCCCATCTATTACCAAAAAAGAATTAATTACAAGTGAGGAATAAACTTCTATGGTGTCGCAAAATATCTTACTGACTACCTCTAAAATGATGCTTTTAGAGCTTGACTCTGCTAAAATTGCCTCTTACTTACCCCCTTGCAGTTTACAGTGGCAAGATAAAAAACTTTTAGTCAAGGCGATTGAAGCTAATTCTGTCAATATTTTACCTCCATTAAAACGCCGAGAATGGTTAAAAATCTGTCTGCAAAATTCAATAGTCGAGCAAGTATGCTTAGATTCAAAACTCCCAGAAACAGCAATTAAATTATGGGCGGATGTCTGCCAAGAATCGCAAAAGCAAGTTGCTTTGGAACTTCCTGTGGCAAAACAAATTCTCAGAGAAAAACAGCCTCTTTGTTGGCAAATTAAAAGACTCTTAGACTGGTTCGCTGCTGCTACTCTCTTAGTGCTGTTAAGTCCCATTTTCTTAGTAACAGCCTTGCTGATCAAAATTTTGACCCCAGGACCAATTTTCTTTCGTCAGTGGCGCGTCGGAGAGGGAGGAAAGCTGTTTCAGGTTTATAAGTTTCGCACTATGGTAGTGGATGCTGAGCAGCAACATCATAGAATTATGGGGAAATCTAAAAAACTACACAAACTCGAAAATGATCCGCGAATTACCTTTTTGGGTAAGTGGTTACGGAAGTTTAGTATCGATGAATTACCACAATTGTTTAACGTGCTGCGGGGAGAAATGAGTCTAGTCGGACCTCGTCCTTGGGCTTTATATGACGCTTTACGCTTAGAAGCAGCAGTTTACCACAGACTTCACGCACTTCCTGGGATTACTGGTGCTTGGCAAATAACGGCTCGTTCTAAAATTTT
>DAXETX010000330.1:0-12944 GCA_051155735.1 Xenococcaceae cyanobacterium | reverse complement strand
CAATAGAAGCTGAACTAAGACTTTTATTCGGAGCAAGCAGATTTAGCGAACTTAATCCTAGCAACAATGGCAAAAAATAAAGCGCTTTCATCATTTTTTAACTAGATAATCTCTGATTTTGAAGTATTATAGCGTTCTCATTGTTGACCAATAAAATTAAGTAACCTATTAAGGGAAAAGCGATCGCCCTAATTTAAAACCATCGCTCTCAAGCTTAAAACAAAAAATATCTTTGTGCCATTGGTAATTCAGCAGCAGGTTCGCAGGTTAAAAGTTCTCCATCCGCTCTTACTTCATAGGTTTCAGGATTTACTTCCATTTGGGGTGTGGCTGTATTTAATTTTAAATCTGCTTTGCTTATATTGCGGGTATTACTAACAGCTACTGCATGATGTTGCAAGCCAATTTGTTCGGGGATTCCTGCATCTAAAGAAGCTTGAGAAACAAAAGTTAGAGAAGTAGCAGCGATCGCACCGCCAAAACTACCAAACATGGGACGCATATATACAGGTTCGGGAGTAGGAATACTAGCATTAGGATCGCCCATTTGAGCATAGGCGATCGCACCTCCTTTAAGCACAATTTCTGGTTTGACACCAAAGAAAGCGGGTTTCCAAAGACAGAGATCTGCCAGTTTTCCTGCTTCAATTGAACCGACATGATCGGCAATTCCGTGAGTAATAGCAGGATTGATGGTGTATTTGGCAATATAGCGTTTAGCACGGAAGTTATCGGATTTTTCGGGAGTTTCAGAGTTTAAAACGCCCCGTTGTCGCTTCATTTTGTGGGCAGTTTGCCAGGTGCGAATAATCACCTCGCCAACTCTACCCATAGCTTGAGAGTCAGAGGCAATCATACTAAATGCCCCTAAGTCGTGTAAGATATCTTCGGCAGCAATAGTTTCTCTGCGAATGCGAGATTCGGCAAAAGCCACATCTTCAGGAATGCTTTTGTCTAGATGGTGACACACCATTAGCATATCGAGATGTTCTTCTAAGGTGTTAACGGTAAAAGGGCGTGTGGGGTTAGTCGAAGAAGGTAACACATTACTCTGTCCACAGACTTTAATGATATCGGGAGCGTGTCCACCTCCTGCACCTTCGGTATGATAGGTATGAATAACTCTGTTTTTAAATGCTGCAATAGTATTTTCGACAAATCCTGCCTCATTTAAAGTGTCAGTATGAATTGCTACTTGTACATCATATGCATCTGCGACCGTCAAACAGGTATCAATGGTAGCGGGAGTTGTCCCCCAATCTTCATGGAGTTTTAAACCCATTGCACCCGCTTTTACTTGTTCGATTAAGCCTTCGGGTTTGGCACTATTTCCCTTACCTAAAAACCCTAAGTTCATCGGAAAAGCATCCGCAGCTTGCAGCATCCGCGCTATATGCCAAGCCCCAGGAGTACAGGTAGTCGCATTAGTTCCTGTCGCAGGACCTGTACCACCACCAATCATCGTTGTTACCCCAGATGCGATCGCTGTGCCAATCTGCTGCGGACAAATAAAGTGAATATGACTATCAATACCGCCAGCAGTAAGAATCATGCCTTCTCCTGCAATAGCTTCGGTAGCAGCCCCAATAATAAGATCAACGTTATCTTGAATATAAGGATTGCCTGCTTTACCAATCTTAAATATCTTGCCGTCTTTAATTCCTACATCCGCTTTAACAATGCCCCACCAGTCTAAGATTAGAGCATTAGTAATTACCGTATCTACTGCCCCATCTTCTCTAGAAATCGGCGATTGTCCCATCCCATCACGAATTACTTTACCACCACCAAACTTGACTTCATCGCCGTAGGTAGTATAGTCCCGTTCTACTTCAATAAATAACTCTGTATCTGCTAATCTTACGCGATCGCCTGTTGTTACGCCATAGGTATCTGCATAAGCCCGACGATCCATCCGATAACTCATAATTGCCTTGCCTCGTATTGGAGCTAGAGAAAAGAGTAATACTCTTACAGTAGATTAAAAGCATCTCTGGTGATTACTAGCAGTAGATCAAAATAAATTAAGGATTTGAGGCTGGCGTAGAGTTAGCAGCGGAAACAAGTTCGATCTTTTCAATTTCACCTGTTAAACTCTGAAGCGAAGGATTCATCTCAGCACTGTTGCCGACTACTAGGGTGACAATTTGTTCGGGTTGTAAATATTTTTGGGCGACTCTTTGAATATCTTCAACAGTAGTGGCTTTGACCTGGTCTTGATATTGAAAAATAAAGTCTTGGGGATAGTCGAAATATTCGTAGCGCATCAACCGCGAGATAGTTTGGCTGGGGTCTTGAAAATTGAAGACAAAAGAGTTAAGAATCGACTCTTTAGCTTTAGCTAACTCGGCTTCAGAAATAGGATTGGCGCGTAACTGGGCAATTTCTCGTAAAACTGCTTCAATAAACTCTACTGTGCTGGCTGTCTGAGTTTGTCCGCCACTAGTAAACGTACCAGCATAATCAAAATTCGGACGCCACAGACCATAAACACTATAAGCTAAGCCTTGACGCGATCGCACTTCATTAAATAGTCTGCCACCAAAACCATTTAACACGCCATTCATCACACTCAAAGCAGCATAATCTGGGTTAGCAAAAGTTCCGCCGAGATGACCTAACATGACATTACTTTGAGTCGATTCAGCGCGATCAATCAGAAATACGCCGTCATTATTGGCTTGGGTAGCAGGAGGAATAGCGAGTTGTGGTGGCGGAGTAGTTACTTGCCACTCAGCAAAAGCAGTAGCAATTTTAGTTTGCATCTCCTCGGTGTCAAAATCTCCGACAATACCCAGAATGATGTTTTCGGGACGAACATATTGCTGATAAAAATTAATTATATCGGGGCGAGATATATTATCTAAAGTCTCATATTCGACAGTACGAGCATAGGGACTATTAACCCCATAGATTAATTTATTAAACTCGCGATTAGCAATACCTTGAGGATCGTCATTGCGTCTGGCGATCGCGCCTTTTTGTTGATTTTTGGCGAGTTCTAATTGCAAAGGGTCAAAAGCTGGCGTTTGTAAAACTTCAGCAAATAAAGGTAAGACTGTATCAATGTCTTCAGTTAAAGTACTAAAGCTAGCCCGACCAATGGTCGGCTCAATTCCTGTTTCGATACTCGCTGCATTTTGTTCTAGCAGAAAATTTAGTTTTTCTGAAGGATGAGATTTAGTTCCCCCACTGCGCATTAAAGTACCAGTCAATTCTGCCAAACCCACCTTGTCAGCAGGCTCAAACCTCGAACCAGTGCGAATTAAAGCCATTCCCCCGACCAAAGGTAAATCGCGGTCTTCGGCTAAATAAACCACTATGCCATTATCTAACTCATAGCGGATATATTCAGGTGGTTGGATTTCTGGTAGGGGCGGAAATTCTAATTCGCTGTAGCGTTGCGGAGTTGCGGTAGTAGCTGCTAACGGATAGGCGATCGCTAGTAGGATAACTACTAAGACTAAACCTAACCAAGTAGCAGTTTTATTGATTGGCTTTAACATCATTTTTCTTTAATAAATCCCAAGCTAACTTAGCAGCACCTAACATGCCAGCACGATTACCCAACTGGGCTGTTAATAACTCTAACCCAAGGCGAGAAGTTGGGGTAACTCTTTTTTCAATTTCGGCTAAAGTAGCAGGTAAAAAATACTGACTACTAGCACTAATTCCGCCCCCTAAAATCACCGCTTGGGGAGTCAAGACATAGACCAGACTCGCTAAACCCGTGCCTAAGATCGTGCCATATTTTTGCCAAAAGGCGATCGCTTCTTGGTCGCCGATCGCAGCTAATTTAGCTAACATCACTGGTTCTTGACCCGTTTCGCGCCTAATTGCGGTAAGCGAACAATATTGCTCTAAAGAACCCCGATTGCCACTGTTGCACGTATAACCTTCAGGCTGAAGCGTAATTAAACCCAATTCCCCCGCAGCACCATAAGCCCCTGTAAACAGTTGACCATTGAGAAAAATTGCCCCTCCAACTCCCGTCCCCAAAGTCAACAAGATAAAATCAGTCAAATTGCGTCCTGCGCCTAACCAAAACTCTCCTACCGCAGCACAATTAGCATCATTTTCGACAGTAGTAATCAAGTTTGTTTCCGCTTCTAGCCAAGCAGCTAGCGGGACATTTTGTTCCCAACCAGGTAAATTAATTGCTATTTTAGCAATCCGTTTAAGTTCGTCGGTTGGTCCTGGCATTCCTACACCGATACCGAATAATTGATGCTGTTTTTGCAATTGTCTAATCACGGGTGCGATCGCTTTTACTACAGCTTCAGGAATCGCTGGCTGGGGAGTGGCAATACTCACCGATGCGGTACAAGTCCCATCAGCCAGAAAACACCCCAAACCGATCGTTGTACCACCAATATCAATCCCGATAACTTCTGCTTGATTACTCACTTCTGGTTATTGATTTATGATTGCTAACTGAATTTAATACTTTATCCATAGTGAAATTAAATTTAAAATCAAGTCGTTGATCCGAAGCCAGGAGTTAATTCAATTTAGCTTTTTGCCACTCAGCTTCTAGCTTATTGATGCCATAAAAGCGTTTCCAAAAAGCATCTTTTAACCAAGTCGGAAAAACTTGATTCATCACAAAGACGAGGATATTGCCGCCAGTAGCGAGAATATAGCGAGGACGAGGGTTTTTAGCTGCGATCGCCTTAACAATTCCCGTAGCAGTTTTAGCAGCACTCCAGCCCAAAATATCTAATTGACGATCAACAGCTTCAATATTCTCAAAAATTGGTGCATAGAGAGTATCTTGATAATGAGGCATGGTTTGCTCTATCTGTTCTTGGGCTACTTGAAAAAATTTAGTAATTACTGGTCCTGGTTCAATGACAGAAACTTGAATATTAAAAGCTTTTAACTCCATGCGCAACACATCACTAAAAGCTTCCAGGGCAAACTTAGAACAGCTATACATCCCCGCCGTCGGAAAAGGGATCCTCCCCCCAAGAGAACTCACATTAATAATTCTGCCTCCTCCTTGTTCTCGCATCTTCGGAATTAAAGCTTGAGTTAGAACTAAAGGAGCATAAAAATTTACCTCAAACTGTTCTCTGGCTGCTTCAAGGGGAATTAACTCCACTGGTCCCATCTGTCCGTAACCTGCATTATTCACTAAAACATCTACTGTCCCATAATAGGCGATCGCTGTTTCTGCCAAGGCTTTGACCTGAGCAATTTGGGTTAAGTCTGTAGGAACAACTAACACCGTTGCCTTCAGTTGACGGCATTTCTCGGCAACAGTAGCTAATTTTTCTTGATTGCGCGAGGCTAAAACCAAGCTAACACCTGAATATTTACTTGCTAATTTTTCGGCTAAAGCTGCACCAATACCACTAGAAGCTCCTGTAATTAAAATTACTTTGTCTCTCATCAAAATTATGATTTTAAAATTTAATGGCTTAACTTTTTAATTGCTACTTGCTACTCAAAAGCTTACCATCCCGTTAAATCTAAAGGTAAAGCACTAACGTTCCATTGTTCTGCACCAATACGCACTAAATTAACGGCTGATTCGGCATTTTCCAGAGTCAACGTTAGAGAACTATTTTCAGGAAGAGTAAAATTAATCCCATCTTCAAAACCTTGGAAGACACTCAAATCGAAATCAATGCGGTTTGGGTTAGTATTATTAATAAGATCGTCAGCTTCTAAACTAACTTTTTGGAGGGAAAAAGCAGCATCCTCTGAGATCAAAGAGCCTTGATAACGACTACCTGTCTTTGTCCCAGTAACTCTTAAGTGCCAAGTAGTAGCCTCTTTCCAGAGAAATAAACCTTCTTGAGAACTAGGATCGTAATCGGGTACGCCGTAGGGCGAAGCTAAGGGTAACAAATAAGCATTAGGTTCTGCTAAAAAATTTTGACCAGGATTAACACGATCTCCCTGAAATAGGTTGTCTTGTTCATAAGTAAATCCGAGATCGGTGGTTTCGGTAGCAGTAATATTTAAACCATCCCAGGAAGAACTAACCAGTCCTTCAATTTCTACGCCATTTTCTAAATTAGTCACAGAATCATTTTTTTCGATACTAACAGGGGTAAACTCTGCTGTTTCCTGAGATGCAATAGCAGTAACTTTTGTATTATGTAGCTTATTATCACCATTCCAACGCAATTCTATCGGATCGGACTGTTCTCCTTCACCAATAAATAATCCTAAATCTTCTCCAGGAGTATAATCGGGACGAGTCGCAAGCTCATCACTAGCCACAATCCAACCATCAGGAGTAAGCGGTGAGCCAGATTGTCCTACTTTTAATTGTCTAGGATTAGGGATACCATCTTGAGTAACTGAGATTAAAGCTTTTGTTCCTGGTGGTAAAACAAAATCTACTCCGTCTTCGCCATCAAATAGTTTAGAAGTTAAAGAAAAACCAAAATCGGTAATTTCCAGACTGTCGATGTTATTACCTAGTTTCTCTATAGAGATAGGAGCAACAGAAGTAGGAGATTGAGTCGCAATTAAATCGATTTTAAATTCGGTACTGATTTTGTCAGCAACAGTTCTGAGATGATACACTCCATCAAAAGTATCTTGCCATAACAAAACTCCTGACTCTGGTGTAATTGTTGGTTTTCCTGGGACAAAAGACTCTGATGGCTCAATAATTTGAATTAATTGATCTGCTGGCAGATTTTTAATTGTTTGAACGATACCACTAGACCACTCTACTACTAACTCTTGCACAATAGGATTTTGACCCAATCCCACATGAAGCCGGGAATGGTTTTGCGCTCGGTTGTGCATCCCTCCTGTTTGCTCTCGTAACTGGGTTTTTCCCCCTGCGGTAATATATACTTTTGCCCCAATCCCATCACGATTAGAAATCACACCTTCTAAATCGATTGCTAACCAATGATTGTCATTACCCTGATTTTGGAATAATTGTACTGGCGCATCTTGATTCAGCAAAGCCAAGTCTCGTCCATTAGTTAAGAACAAGTCAAGAAATCCATCCAAATTATAATCAGCAGTAGTTACCGAATCGCCAATACCTAAAGTCGCCCCAGCAGCACCAGCACTATCTTCTCTAGCAATAAAAGTTCCATTGCCTTGATTTTCATAAAAGATATTTGGCTCATTAATTACCTGATTTGCCGTTACCACATAGATATCTTCATCCATATCATTGTCAAAATCTCCTGCTACTGCACTAACTCCCGCATTCCTAGCCTGATTAATGCCAGAATCTGCGCTAAAGTCTTCTAATGTCCCGTTGTTATTGATTAAGAGAATATCTTCCAAAGGAGGGCGATCGCGATTAAAGCCAATAGCAGCAATCTCAGATATCGTAGTACTAGAATCGATAAATCCTAATAACAAGTCTTGATTAGCTGAAGCTAGAATCACTTCCCATTCTTGAGAGTTAGAGTTATAGCCAATGTAGATTCCTTCATCGACTCCTGGAGTGTAAGAGCTAATTCCAGCGACTTTCGGATCGTTAGATGACAAAGAAAAGGCTAGATTATCTGGATTAAATCCTGAAGCACCAATATAAATACGATCCGCAGCAATTAAGTCTTGCCCAAAAGCAAAGGTAAAAAAGTCAAAGTTAAGATTACCTGAAGTTTGAAATTTTATTCCCTTAGTCAGATTGCTTTGAGATTGCAATCTCAGTCGAATTTTTTGCTCATTTTCTAACGCCACACCAGAATTATCTAGCCCCTGTCTAGTAATGTAGAGATCAGTTAGTAAATCGCCGTTAAAGTCCCCCGATATAAAATCATTCCCTTTTAATCCACTAGGAATAACACCATCAGAAATATCTTCAATAGTACGAGAATCATAAATTTCTAGTCCTGTCACTGCATCAATCGTAGCCAATTCAAATGTATTATCGGCTGTAAAATCAGCGATAAAGCCAAAATTAGCACTAGACAGGTCGAAATTGAGAGTATTACCCAAGTCTTCAAATCCAGAAATTCCTCGCGCTGGCTGTTGTTGCTGAAAAATAGTTGCAGGAACTAACCCATCAGTTCTAGCCCCCGAACCAACAAATAAGTCGAGTAATCCATCTTGGTTAGAGTCAAACCATACAGGATTTCTAGCGCGAGAACCGATATATTCTAAGCCATAAAGAGGCGCTAAATCTTCTAGCTGTCCCTGTTGATTAACTAATAGTTGGTTAGCAAGTTGAGGATTAGTCAAACTTCCTGTTCCCGAATCTCCTCCTACCAACTGAATTAAATCTCGATCTCCATCGTGATCGAAATCAGCCCAAGCAGCACCATGCTGATCCCGTTGGGCTAGATTAACTAATACTTCGGAAGTGACATTTTTAAATGTACCATTCCCTTGATTGCCATAAAGCTCGGCAGGATTACCATGATTGACTAGCCACAAATCAGGTAAATTATCGTTATTAAAATCTCCCCAGGAAGCACCATAAGTAACTCCTACACGAGAAATTCCCGATTCACTAATAACTTCTTGGAATAGCATTGATTTAGATTGAGGTTTGAGCGAGATATAACCTTACTCATAATAGCCAGTAAAAACTGGTTCTGCTGTTCCTGTCATATAAACTTTATTATCTGTTGCGGACCATTCAATCTCCAAACAGCCTCCTGGTAATTCTACGGTACAGATGCGATCGCATTTTCCATTCAGTACCCCTGCTACTACCGCAGCACAAGCCCCTGTCCCACAAGCTAGAGTAATTCCTGCGCCTCTTTCCCAAACCCGCATCTTGATGTAATCTGACTTTACTATTTGAATAAATTCAGTATTAGTGCGTTGGGGAAACACAGGATGATGTTCAAACAGTGAACCAATTTGCGCTAAGGAAATCGCCTCAGTATCCGCAACAAAAGTAATACAGTGAGGATTGCCCATACTTACACAGGTAACTAACCAAGTCTTGTCAGCGATCACTAGGGGTTGAGCGATGACCTTTTCTGTTGGAGCGGTTAAGGTAGTAGGTATTGCTTGTGCGGTTAGTTGAGGCTGTCCCATATCCACCTTAACTTTGCCATCAGCTTGTAATTGTGGCGTAATAGTTCCTGCTAAAGTTTGAATTCTGTAAGTTTTATTAACTTCACCGATTCCTGCGAGATCGGCGATAAACTTGGCTAGACAGCGAATCCCATTTCCGCACATTTCTGGTTCTGAACCATCAGAATTATAAATTCGCATCGTATAGTCGTTATTTTCTTGACCTGGAAGGGCGAAAATAACGCCGTCAGCACCAATACCCAAGTGGCGATCACACATTGCTACGGCTTGCTCTGGCGTAATTATCGGTTGGGTAGTATGACGATTATCAATCAAGATAAAATCATTACCTAGCCCCTGATATTTGCTAAACTGAATCCCCATATTGAATTTCTTTCCTTACCAAACATCGTTATATTATGACTGAATTTGATACTGGTTTACCTAGCACCAAACAAGTTCAAGGCTATGTCAAAGCCAAGCAAGAAATCGAACTCAAGCTAATCACAGACGATTTATTAGTTGGTAAGATTATGTGGCAAGACTCTCAATGTGTTTGTGTTTTAGACCACTACGACCAACCGACAATAGTTTGGCGACAAGCTATTGTCTATCTTAAACCCAAAGCTTAGTTTAACTCTAAGAGTTTTAAAAACAGCTAAATTTTAATTAACTATCTTCCGCAAAGCGAATAATATCGTCATCCCCTAAGTATTCTCCGTTTTGGACTTCAATCATTACCAAAGGAATTACCCCTGGATTTTCAACTCGATGGGAGGTATTCATCGGAACATAAGTAGATTGTTTTTGGTGCAATAAAGTCTCTTGACCATTGACAATTAACTTGGCTGTTCCTGATACTACTATCCAGTGTTCACTGCGATGATAGTGCATCTGAGTGCTAATATGATGCCCTGGTTTGACTTCAATCCGATTGATTTGATACCGTTCCCCTTTCTCTAAAACAATAACTTGTCCCCAAGGAGGTGTTCTCATAACCTCTGCCGATTCGCCCTGAGAAAAAGCTACCGCTTTGGAACTATTAGTTAATTCGCTCATGAATCAAGTCTGGGAATAACTGAATTTTATTCTAGTGTACACATATCTTTAGTCCAATTTATCTGCCTGATAAGTATAAAAATAATCTAAGATTCCTATTGTCTCAAATTGATAGTTTGGCAAAGCACTAAGAATTGACAAATCAGTTTGGTAGATACTAAAAACCAAAAAATTCTTTCTGCGAGTCGTTTGGGCGATCGCTGCTGTTAACTGAGGACGAGCCAGATCGACTAAGATACTGCAAGGATTTTCTAAAACTTCGGTAACTTCTTGACAAACCGTATCTTTAAGATAATAATTTAAAGCTTTAGCAGCATACTGCTCGTATTTTTTGCTTCCTGGATTAGTCGCAATGAGAACTCCAATAACGCTCAAGAAGGCAATTTTAATGATGGCTAAAATCAATCGTGAATGACTCATTGCTTAGATAATAAAGAGATTTATCGCGAAAAAGCTACCCAATCTTGTAATAATTCGTTACAATAAAACTATAAATACCGCTGGCTGGCTTATAAAAAACCTTTAGATTAATTTAATTAAACTTAAAACTAAAGAATTAGCGATCAATCGTTGCTAATTTCATTATTTTCATAATTGCGATCATTGCCACATACTTCATCCCCGTTGTTAACAGCTTCAGGCTCATTGCTATCAGTAGTAATTGTTAAGTTGGCTTTTTGGCAATCTAGATCGGGTGTTTCATCATCTAGATCTAATACGATGTCGAAGTCGGCTTCAGAGTGATTATCTACTGATATTTCTTTAGAATCACCTTCCCAGGCAGTGTTAATCGCATGCTCCGCTTCAGCATTATACTTATAGTCATAGCTTTGATTGAGATAACTATTACCTCTGCGTCTGCTAGCGCGACGTTGGAGTTGACGCCATTTTTTTACTGAAACTATTAAAATCAAGACAACAATAGCAATTGCAGCCCACAGCAAAAGATTATCCATTAATTTCGTCAATCAATTCAGTTACTTTTTTGAGCGGTAAATAGTTACAGCACTTTGCATAAGTATTAGATACATCTAATCCCTTTTTCAACTATATAAAAAATTGAATTCGGTCCAACTACCTAGGGCTATTTATTTAGTCAAACCATGTTTGAGGGCAAAGCGGACTAACTCGGTACGACTATTAGTGCCAGTTTTACTAAACAAACGACTGACATACTTTTCAACATTTCTGACACTAGTGCTGAGATCGCGAGCAATCTCTTTATTCATTAAACCTTGAGCTACTAAATCTAGAACACTCTGTTCTCTGGGAGTTAATTCGATACTAATGGGAGGAGGTGTTGTCACTAAGCTCGAATCATTACCCATTTGTCCGTGTAAAATATCTTTAATTGATTCTAGCTCTTTCGTAATTTTTTCTAATTCAGAACGATCATTACCAGTTCCAGCGATCGCATCTCGTCTTTTAAGTAAATTGCGAATAATCGCTTCTAATTCTTCAGGATCGAAGGGTTTGGCTAAATAAGCATCACAGCCAGTATCGTGTCCTTTAATGCGATCGCTTGTCATGCCTCTAGCAGTCAAAAATACTACAGGAATTGCTTGATAGCGGGGGTCTTCCCGCAGTTGTTCGAGAAACTGATAGCCATTGATTTGAGGCATCATGATATCGGAAATAATTAAGTCTGGTGTTTCTTGCTGCAAAATTTCCCAGGCTTCTTCAGCATTACTTGCTGCGGTGACTTGCCATTCTTCATTATCTTCTAGGTAAGCTTGTACTGATTCTCTCACTCCTGGTTCATCATCGACTAACAGTAATTTTTGTGGTTGTGTCATTATTTTTGCTCTAGTTTCTCTAGCTAAATTGTTCTCTTATTTTGGATTTTAACAAGCCCTGGGGTTAAAACCCCTATTGACAAATAAATCCTCGCCAATTAAGACAAGGATTTATTGCGGTCATCGGTGCCCTGCCGTGAAACGACAGAGTAACGATGACTTCCTTAATTTTTAACTTATGGAATCTGAAAGATTGTCGATTAGGCTACTTGCTTACTGAACTTGAATAGTACCTAATGCTTCTTCGACTTTATCTACTACATTATCAGGCAGAGGAACATAGCCTAGTTCTTCGGCATAAGTTTGTCCTTCAGTTAGTGACCAATTAATTACTTCTTTAAAAGCCTCAAGTTTCTCAGGATCGTCATAATTTTCATAAGCCAAAATCCAGGTGTAAGAAACAATCGGATAAGAATTTTCTCCTTCAGGATCGGTGACAAAAGCGCGGAGGTTTTCTGGTAAAGTTACGGCACTCAAAGCGTTAGCAGCAGTTTCGCTGTTGGGGGCGACATAGTTTCCCGCTTGATTTTCTAGGGTAGCTACAGGAATACCTTGTTGTTTAGCATAACCATACTCGATATAACCAATTGCACCTTCGGTTTGGAGAATTTGCGCTGTCACACCTTCGTTACCTTTAGCACCAATTCCTGTGGGCCATTCTACCGTTTTACCGCTACCGACTTGTTGCTCCCATTCAGGACTAATCGCACTAAGGTGTTGGGTAAATACTCCAGTTGTACCACTACCATCAGAACGATGTACCACAGTAATTTCACTATCAGGTAAGTCGAGGTCAGGGTTAATTTCTTGAATCGCTGGATCGTTCCATTGAGTAATGTTGCCTAAAAGAATATCGGTATATACTTCCCGGGATAACCTTAATTCTCCTTCGACACTGGGAAGATTGTAAGCGAGAACGATACTTCCTGCGGTCATCGGTAATAAAACCACACCGCGATCAATTTGAGCTATTTGCTCATCTTCCATTGCCACATCACTCGCACCAAAATCAACCGTTTGTTGGGTAAACTGTTCGACTCCTGCGCCACTACCCACAGATTGATAGGTTACTTGAACGTTAGGATTTTCTTTGTTATATTCGGAAAACCATCTTTGATACAAAGGAGCAGG
>DAXETX010000329.1:0-7736 GCA_051155735.1 Xenococcaceae cyanobacterium | reverse complement strand
TAGCAACA
The DNA here is from genome assembly GCA_051155735.1 of Xenococcaceae cyanobacterium. Taxonomy (GTDB): domain Bacteria; phylum Cyanobacteriota; class Cyanobacteriia; order Cyanobacteriales; family Xenococcaceae; genus JASJCP01. Next base: position 7,728 of record DAXETX010000329.1, on the reverse strand, counting down.
TCTATAGGAACGCCTATTTTTACTTCTGGTTGACTATCTTCAACTATACGTACAATGGGATTACCCATTTCAACTACCGTCCCCTCATCAAAATAACGCAAGGCGATCGCTCCAGAAAAGGGAGCTTTAAGCGTGCTTTTAGCAATAGTAATCTCTAAATCGGCAATTTGAGCGGATAATTGTGCGACTACACCTTGTTGTGCTGCTATTTGCTCGTAACGAGTTCCATTAACTAATTCTTCCAGATTACTTTTAGCATTATTCAGACGTTCGGATAAAGCTTGGGAGTTAAAAGCCACTTCATCTAATTGTTCTTGAGAAATTGCACCTTCAGCATAAAGATACTTACGGCGATCGCGTTTAATTTGTTCTAATTCCAATTGTCTTTCTAAATCCCTTACTCTTGCTGCTGCTGCTGCTATTTGTTCGCTTCTCGCACCGTTTGTTAGTTCTGCTAATTTGGCTGCTGCTTGTGCTTTTTGCGCTACCAAAGACTGACGCTGTGCTGCTAAATTGCTGGTATCTAATTGAGCTAAAATTGTTCCTGTAGTAACGCGATCGCCTTCATCTACCAAAACTTTTACCAATTTACCGCCACGCTCAAAACCTACTTCACTGCTACGCATCGCTACTACTTCCCCCGTATAGCTTTGCACTGTTTGGTAAGTTTTCGCTAATTGAATCTGAGTTGTCTCAACGGGAAGTGGCTTGACTTGTGTTTGTGTCTGAGTAGAAGAAGTATTATTCGGATCGAGTTTACCAATTCCTACACCAGCTAGTATCAGAATTAGACTGGCTAAAGCGATTTGCCATCTTTTTAGTTGCAGAGAATTTTTTTGTTTCGGTGACAACGCAGATGCTTTTTCTTGAAGCGATAATCCCGCTTGTTCTAGAAGTTCTAGGCTAGATTGCTTATTCATGGCTTTGCACCAGATCGAGATGGTTATTTGATGTACAAACTGTTTTTATTCAATTTGTTGTATATAATTATCATATACAATTTGTTGAGTATGTCAACTGGCAAGAATGAATACTAGTAAAAGCTGTGGCAATCGCGTCGTTGGTATCATATAAAGTACCATAGTGGTTATAATTAAAATACAAAGTGAGTATTAGAATAGTTGTAGATACTAATGTTTTAATTGGCGCATTAATTGGTAAAGAATATAGTGCTAATCGAAAATTAATCGAATTATCTTTAAAAAGAGAATTTCAGCCTTTAATTAATTACACTCTATTTTCTGAATATGAAGATATTATTAATAGACCGTCTATTCTTAGGTTGTGTAAGCGTTCTACTGAAGAAATAAATATATTATTTGACGGATTTTTAAGCACTTGTGAGTTGGTAAAAATTTATTATTTATGGAGACCTAACCTAGTTGATGAAGATGATAATTATTTAATAGAATTAGCCATTGCAGGTAATGCAGAAATATTGGTCACGCATAATGTTAAAGATTTTTCTAGAACGCAATTAAAATTTCCGCAATTACAAATCAAACAACCACAGGAGATTATTTGATATGGGTTCATTACATTTGAGAATTCCCGACGAAAAACATCAAAGACTTAAAGAATTAGCTAAATCAAAAAATATGAGTGTTAATAAATTACTGGAAGAGTTAGCCACAATTGCTTTAACTGAATACGATCTCGAAACAAGATTTAAAATTAGAGCCAACAGAGGTTCGACGGAAAAAGCATTAGAGGTTTTAGAGAAATTAAAACAAGATTTTGAAGATATTGAATAACTTTTTATTGTGAACTAATAACTGAAATGGCACTAGCCCACACAATTTTGGCAACACTAGGAAATAAATCTTACAGCGGTTATGACTTATGGAAAAAATTTTCTCAAACCAGTAGATACTATTGGCAAGCAAGTCAACAACAGATCTATCGAGAATTAGGTAAATTAGAAAAAGAAGGTGCGATCGCCTCAGAAATTATTCCCCAAGAGGGTCGTCCCGATAAAAAGATCTATCAAATAACAGATAAAGGAAGAGAAATACTCAAAACCTGGCTAGTAGAACCAGCCGAACCAATGGCGATCCGCGAAGAGTTGCTAGTCAAAGTAATTGCTGCCGAATTAGTGCCTAGAGAGGTTATTTTGCAAGAGATAGAGCGTCATCGTCAAATTCACGCTCAACAATTATCAGTCTATAAAGAAATAGAACAGGAAAAATTTCCCGATGTTTCTCGACTATCTTTTAAACAAAAATGTTTATATGCGACCCTACGTTGTGGTATTGCCTACGAAAGTTATCGGATTGCTTGGTGCGAAGAAGCGATCGCCCTATTAAGTGAAGCATCCTCAAAAGACTAGATTATGCATATGCGACAACAACGAAAATGAAACTAATAGTATCCGAGATTTCTAACTTAACCCGATAGTTACTATTTTTAATTAATTTTCTTCTAACTCCATACCCAAGCCTTCTTTACGGACTCGTAAGTCGTAGTAAATTACTGCTTTAATCGCTTGCCAAAACGGGAGAATTAAGGCACTACTAGCTAATGCTAGAGCGTAAATTAATAAAATAAATAAAGGAGCAAATAAACTAGAAATCGTATCATTACCAGCAGCAGCCAAACTAGCAGCGATCATTTGCAAAACAAAACTAGCTACTTGAATTACAATCGAAATAGGTAAGCTGATCAAAAAAGCGACAAAAACAATCAGTTGTAAGCGAATAACTGAGCCTTTAGTCAAATTCCAACTACGTCCAATAGCTGCACCCGCACCAACGCCATCTTCAACAGCTATCGGTAGTTCGACAACTAAATAACGCGAAACTAACCAAGTTGTCACAATAAAAAACAAAAATATTCCGATCAAGATTGCTAAAATTCCTAATATCCCAAAAACGAGTAAGTTGCTATCGTCAAAATTACCTTGAGCCGGACTAATAATAGCGATAACCCCAATAGCCACAGCAGCGAGTACCAGGTAACTCACTAAAACCCCCGAAAATATAATTAACCCAGCTAAAATACCAGCCCCCAAAAATTGCCACATACGTGGTTTTGTATAACGCCGAGCTTCTTTTGCGGTTTCTGGTTTTTCGATTACTTCTCTAAAAGCCAGGCGGGCGAGCAATCCATTCATCGCAGCAAATTTTGCCCAACCGTAAATCGGGACTAATACCCAAAAATAACCAATTAAAGCAATCCGAAAATACTCAGCAAAGCGATCGCGATAAATCCGTAGTCCCGCACTGACAACGTTACCAACAGTTAAAGAATTCATGATTTTATAAGTTAAGCTAATTATTCTACGCTTGTAGTAATTATTAATTATTAATTATTAATGATCAACTCGATGAATATTCAACGTTGGATCGCTAGAAGAGAAACTAATTGGCAAGAGTTAGAGCGTCTTTTACAACGAATCGAAAAAAAAGGCTTAAAGTCTTTGGCTGCCGAAGAGATCGAGCAATTAGCTAGTCTATATCGTTCAGTTTCTGCTGATTTAGCCAGAGCTAAAACCTATCGCTTAGGGAAAACTTTAACCCTAAATTTACAAAGATTAACTTCACGAAGCTATAGTCAAATATATCAAGGTTCGCGTCGTCAAGAATGGCAAGCGGTAGCAGAATTCTATCTCTGGGGATTTCCCCAAGTAGTGAGAGAAACTAGCAGTTATATTGCGATCGCTACAGCAATTTTCGGTTTGCTAGGTGTTATTGGCTGGTGGTATGCCTGGAATGATCCAGTATTTCTCTCCTTAAGCGTACCCCAATCTCTGATCGAAACAGTCAGAGAAGGAGAACTATGGATGGGTTCAATTGTCGGGATTGAACCTTTAGCCTCCAGTGGCATTATGATCAACAACCTTTCCGTCTCCTTTGCTGCGATCGCAGGAGGCATTAGTGGCGGAACTTACACCATCTATTTGATGGGCTTTAATGGCTTACATATTGGGACAATATCTGCTCTAGTGGCGCAAAATAATCTATCTTACCCTTTTTGGGCTTTTGTCTTTCCTCATGGCTCGATTGAGTTACCTGCGATTTTTTTAGCAGGAGGTGCAGGTTTGCTGATCGCTCAAGCAATTATATTTCCTGGGCAATATCGTCGCATCGATGCATTGAAACAAAACGGACAAAAAGTAGCCCAGTTGCTTTTTGGAATTGTACCAATGTTAATTATTGCTGGTATTATTGAAGGTTTTTTTTCTCCTAATCCCGTAATTCCCGATGCCGTCAAATATCTGGCAGGAATTGGGTTATTTGTTTTATTAGTAGCCTATTGCACTCGACAGCAGCCAAAAAATACTTTCAAGCATTTGAAAAATTAAGCAGCTTGAGGCTGTTCTAAAATTGAACCTAATTGCTCAATCCCTTTGTGTAAATGTCTAGTTACAGTCATCGGACTAATTCCAATGTGTTTAGCAGCTTCTTTGCGAGGTAAATCCCATAAAAATACACATTCGATGGCTGCTTTAGTTTTAGTTTCTAACTGATTCATTGCTCTTTGCAACTGTAATCTGTCTTCTTCTAATTTTCGTAATTGTTGATAGTTAGGATCGGCAATTGTATCACCAAAGGTTACAGAAGAATCTGTAGAATTATTAATAACTGCATCTAAACTAATGGGTAAACGATTTTGTAAAGCTAGTTGGCATTCACTCCATTCTTGTACTGGTACTCCCAAAGCTGTAGCTAATTCGATATCTTTTGGTAAACGTCCCAAGTTTTCAATTAAGTCTTTGCGGAGTTTTTTACCTTTGGCATAAAGTTCTTGCCAACGACGAGGAATTCTCATCATACTACCTTTATCTCTGAGATAATGTAGCATTTCACCGCGAATATAAGGAATCGCAAAGGAACTAAAAGCAGCACCTTGATGGGGGTCAAAACGTTCAATAGCTCTAATTAAACCTAGATAACCAATTTGCTCTAAATCTTCGTAAGGTTCAGCACATTTTCTACTTACTTGATGAGCTACTTTTCTGACTAAACCAGCATTTAATTCCACTAATTTGTTACGTAATCTAAGAGAAGGATTGCAAAAGTAATCTTGTAAAAGTTCCATGCAACGATAGCCAAAAGATTGAGTAGGCATAGTAGGTAAAGCTATAGAGGATTGATAAATGATTTAGTATTGAAAGATTTGTTTAAATCTAAATATCATTTTCTGTGGAACGCTAAAGCTACACCATCGTTGTTTTACGGAAAATTTGAGACTTACTTTTTTTTTCTACGCGCAAATACGCAAAGTTTTATCGGGGTTTTTGAGATTAATCGGGCTTAATTAATCAGATAAAAACTAAAAAAAACACGGCAGTGCCGTGTTAGATTCGTTAAGTTTAATCGCTGGAGCTAATTTATGCTGCGTTCATTAAACAGCAGAGAAATAAACTTTAGACTTAACAGGATCGGGAACCATCGTTTTGTCTCCTTCTTCCCAGCCAGCAGGACAAACTTCATCAGGATGGGATTGTACGTACTGGATTGCTTTGAGAGTACGTAATGTTTCATCAACACTGCGACCAAAAGAAAGGTTGTTGATCGTAGCGTGTTGAATTATCCCTTCTTTATCAATGATAAATAAGCCTCTTAAAGCTACTCCTGCATCAGGGTCGAGAACGTTGTAAGCGGTACTGATTTCTTTTTTGATGTCGGAAACTAAAGGATAGTTGATATCGCCAATTCCCCCTTCTTTACGGTCAGTTTGAATCCAAGCTAGATGAGAAAATTCACTATCTACAGATACTCCTAATACTTCAGTATTGATAGCTTTAAATTCTTCATAGCGATCGCTAAAAGCGATAATTTCTGTCGGACAAACAAAAGTAAAGTCTAAAGGATAGAAAAATAATACGGTGTACTGACCGCGATAGTCAGATAACTTGATAGTTTTGAATTCTTGGTCATATACAGCGGTAGCGTTAAAATCAGGAGCTTCCTGCCCTACTCTAATACATCCTTCTGCGGTCATAAGTTATATTCTCCTCGTAGTACAGATTTTGCTTCTTTTGTCTCGTTATATTTACGAACCTTAACACTATATCATACTCATAACGATTTTGAGTAACTTATAAATCTACTGCTCAAACCCTGCTTTTTTGGATAAACTGACACAATTACCTAAGAGGCCACCACGCTACTTTATCTCTAGTTGCACCATACACTTCTTTTAAAGCTTCGGGGTTAGCAAGACGAATTAAATCTTTACTACTATCACTAGCTTTACTTTTCTCTAATAATCCCACTTTGATCATGCCTTTAATGACTTGTTCGACAGTGCGATGATTTAACTGACAAGTACGAGCAATCACATCTACAGGTAAATCAAAGACAAAAAGGTTATTTTCTTGGGGTTGATTGCCCAATTCTCGTTCTTGATAAATTAAAGCCCTCAAGAGAGTTGCGACAGCTTGAGGCGGATAAGTACTGCAATTGAGCAGATGATATTGGAATTTTTCTCTTAGTTCCAATAAAAATTGGTAACGCTCTCGAAAAGTCTCATTGGCTTCGTAAAGAGTTTGAATCACTGCTACAGGAATTTTAATTACATCTGCGGTCTTGTAAGCCTCTACTAGACTGGGAAAAGTCTGATAAGCTTTGCCAAAACTAAAATCTAAACTTCGCATACCAAAACAACTTCCAGGATAAGTAATCGCAATAATCCGATCTAGAGGTGTGCTACGCATAATCACTGGACCTCCATCAATCACGGCATAAAGATGCTCTAACACCAAATTTTCACGAAACGCAGTATAAACAGGGCGATTGGAGTAAAGCTTTTCGGTAACCAACTGTTGTGACTTGAGGCTTTGACTTAATAATTCTGCATCTAAATCTTGAAAAAGGTAGTTGTGTTCTCTAAGGTCCTTTAACAGTTGCATTCGGGATTTTTGCCGTATTTTGGTCATATTTATCTGATTATGAGGTTGGCAAGTTACTGATTGAGGAAGACTGTATTTTTTCAGGAGATAGCTGGCTGCAACCTAATGAAGAGGAGGAAATAACCAGTTCAAAAGCCTAATGAATCTACTTATTTATCTTCACATAAAACTCTATTCATTCAAAAATGTTTTGTAAATGTATTGCAATTCAAATAGACTTAGATTAGGATTAAAGACAAATTTAATTGCGAAACAGCTATGAAGCTAATTCAGTCCTTCAATCGGCGTAAAATCAGGTTACAAGTCTTTATTCCATCTCAATACGAAGCAATAGCTTTGTTATCGGAGTTAATTACTAGCTGTAAGGTAAACCTAGAGATTTTAACTGCGGTATGGCAAAGCGATTCTCTCAATGGCAATTGGCTCAAATTAGCTTTGCAAGGCAACAGTAATCAATTGTTAGAAGCGATAACTTACTTTCAAAGAGCGGGAGTTTTGCTAAAAATTGTTCCTGAAATTAATTCCGCTCAACTTGGGCAAGAGCCAGAATCTGAGTCTAAAGCGATCGCTTTAGAAATAGAGCCATTAGAAAAATTTTGTCTAGCATCCTAGAGAGTTACCTGTTTGCTTCACTTACTAAATCAAAGCCAATTTTTTTTATGCAAAATAAGGTTATCTGGTGGCAAAAATTAGTCCCCAAAAGAATTTCCCCACTACTCCTATTGATGTTTTTGGGGCTAGCTGTCAGTGTCGCCTCCCCGATAATTGCCAAATTCCTCACAGCTTCGCCTTTATCCGCATTAAATTGGCAAGGATGGTTAACCATTGGGGTAACAATTGGACTATTGTTGTTAAATGCTGCGACTTCACTT
>DAXETX010000328.1:0-14055 GCA_051155735.1 Xenococcaceae cyanobacterium | reverse complement strand
TTCACATAAAAGGCTCAAACCAGACTGCTGCATTGTTTCATACTCTAATTGAAAGTCTTGCAGATGAGAGATTACTTTAGTTAGAGTATGGGGAATCGGAAACCATAAAAAGAGTTTTCCTGCTTCGTTGGCTTGACAAGCTTGAATTTTGCTACAAGCACAACTTTTAGAAGTAGATGCAGCTTTGCTGTTGCAACCAGATTGAGCTTTCATAAATGAGTCTTTTAGGGAAACTGAATAATTAACATCTTGCTTCAGAATTCCCATAATCTTGGACAAAACTCGCAGAAAATATTATTTTTTCTCAAGGATGGCAGCTAAAAATTTAATTAAGTACCGACTAAATTTTTGATGGCATCAATTAAAGTTGAACCGCCCCAAACCACTGCCATAATAATTGAAATCGAAAGCGCAGCAGCGATGGTAGAGATAACTAACCCGATGAGGCTAATTACACCATCATCTTCTATTAAACCAAAACCTGTAATAAAAATGCCTATCGCAGGAAGAGTATTAGTTCCAGGGATCGGGATCATCATCGAGATCGACATCAAAGCAATGGCACTTCCTAAGATCACTCTTCCTGGTAAACTAGTACAAATCGAACTATACCGCGGTTTGGCGATCGCTTCAATTCGCTTTAACCACGGAATCCCTTTTTTCAGCAACCCCTGCACCATTCCCAGTTTCATCGAGCCTTTTAGCATTTTTTCAGGTAGCCAAGGAGTTTGACGACCTAATATCAGTTGTATTGCCAAGAAAAACATCGCTATCCCAAAGGGAATTGAATATCCAGGAGCAGGAAACGGTAAAGCCGAAGGTAAAGCTAAAATTACTAATAAAAAGCCAAATATCCGCTCTTCAGCTAAAGCAAGAATTTCTCCTAAAGTTACCTGAGAGGCTCTAGGTTCTTCAAAAAAATAACGATTTAGTTCCGTAGAAAGTTTTGCCATTAATCCAAGGATCGAGGTATTGATAATCTTAAACATCGATCCAAAAAAGATCGATGTTTAAGGATAAATAATAAAGGTTTTAAGTTCCTGCCGTCCAAGAATTAATGTATTGTTTTTGTTCAGCAGTGAGCGTATCAATTTCAATTCCCATTGCTTTGAGCTTGAGTGCAGCAATTTCTTGATCTACTTCTGTCGGAATCGAGTGCATCCCAGGCTCTAGTTTATCTTGATTTTTTACCAGATATTCACAAGCTAAAGCTTGGTTAGCAAAGCTCATATCCATTACCGCACTAGGATGTCCTTCCGCAGCAGCCAAATTAACTAATCTGCCTTCACCTAAAACGATGATTGTTTTGCCATCAGGTAGCTTATATTCTTGGGTAAAGTTACGCACTTCTTTGACTCCTGTGGCAGTCGCACCAAGAGATTTGAGGTCGATTTCGATATCAAAGTGACCAGCATTGCACACCATTGCGCCATCTTTCATCGCCGAAAAATGTTCGGGACGAATTACGTGCTTGTTTCCTGTCACAGTAACAAACAAATCTCCTTGAGAGGCAGCTTCTAGCATTGGCATCACGCGGAAGCCATCCATCGCAGCTTCAATAGCTCTAACTGGGTTAATTTCAGTGACAACCACATCAGCACCCATGCCTTTAGCCCGCATCGCCACACCTTTACCACACCAGCCATAACCAGCAACTACGATAGTTTTACCAGCTAACAAAATATTAGTGGCGCGGATGACACCATCTAGAGTTGATTGACCAGTACCATAGCGATTATCAAAGAAGTGCTTAGTTTCCGCATCGTTGACGTTCATCGCAGGGAAAGTCAGTACCCCATCTTTAAACATGGCTTCTAAGCGAACGATCCCAGTGGTAGTTTCTTCTGTCGTACCAATAATGTCACTGAGTTGATTTTGTCTTTCTTTAATTAGAGTGGCTACTACATCACTGCCATCATCAATAATAATGTTCGGCTTGTGGTCAAGAGCAATCTGTACATGACGGTGATAGGTTTCGTTGTCTTCACCTTTAATCGCATAAACAGGAATCCCATAATCTGCGACTAAGCAAGCAGCAACATCATCTTGAGTTGATAAAGGATTACTGGCAATTAATAAAGAATCTGCACCACCAGCTTGTAACGTGATCGCTAAGTTGGCTGTTTCAGTCGTGACATGACAACAAGCCACCAGTCTAATGCCAGCTAAGGGTTTTTCTTGAGCGAAACGCTCTCTAACTTGCTTAATTACAGGCATTTCTCTTGCTGCCCATTCAATTCTTTGTTTACCTCCAGCAGCTAAAGCCAAATCTTTAACTTCATATTTGGGGTGATTAGCAGTTGCAACCATAGCTAATTTTTTTTACATAATATTGCTATGTTATATTAACTGAATTTGCGATTCTCTGTAATTTTTCTATTTTGTTGCTAGTTGATGAGACAATTAAGGCAGCAAACTTGTCGGATTTTGATATTCTCCTTGGACTTTAACCCGAAAATCTAAATGCGCTCCTGTTGACCAGCCAGAACTGCCCACTTGGGCAATTTCTTGATTTCGCCAGACCTTCATCCCCTCTTGAACGGCAATGGATTCGTGCTTGAGATGACCGTATAGGGCGATCGCACCATTGCCGTGATCGATTTCGACCCAATTACCAAACTGATTGCCACACCAGCGATTCCGAAAATCTAAACACCCAGAAACTACTTTGGTGACAATCCCATCTGCTGCTGCTACTACAGGCGAACCTAACGGCGCACCATAATCGATTCCTTGGTGAAATTGCTGTTGACCACTATAAGGTCTTCTGCGCCAGCCAAAAGGACTAGCAACTCTTTCGGTCTCTGGTGCAGGATGAGTCCATCCTTTGGCAAAAGTTGCTTGAGACTGATTCAAATTTAATTTCGTTAGTGGCATACTCAGTAAACTACTACGAGCAATTTTCGGAAAAGTAAGTTTATTTAGGGGTTTTTGGCTATTTTTAGGGATTTTGTCGTTTTTATTCTTTAATTTAGCAATTGATTGGTTACGAGATTTAGCAACTAATCGAGTTGAATACTGTTGTGATGCCTTAGTAATTATTGGATTAGGTTTAGCAAGATCAGAAACTTTTTGACCTATCCTCTGCCACTGCGGAACTAGCAAATTAGTTACTTGGTCAACCAAATGAGGCTGAATACCAACCTTACCTTCACTATCTAACAGTATTGTCGGTTGTTGACAAATTTCCGCTACTTGGGAATTCACCTTAGTACAGACAAAATTAGTAGTTGGTAAAGTCGAACTCACATTAAGGGAAGAAAGCCAAGATGTAGTAATTGCAATATTAGGAACTAGAGGGCTAGTTATGACAATTCCTAAGTTCAAAAATAAATGTCTCACTCTCGATGACCTTAAGTAATATCTCGTATTTTGTCGATAATGGGGGCGAACAATCAGTATATTTACATAATTTGCTGATTTATCCAAGGTATTTTCCGAGAGGTTTGCCAAAAAACTAAATCTATTGCTAGTAAGATTTAATTTAATTGAATAAGTGTTAAGTGTGAGGTTGTCTAATAAACCTCTTGCATGAATAGAAGATTAATGATTTTTCCCTTTAACCTTTCCCCTTTTCCCTCCTACCAAGGTAGTTAATTGTGATTCGTGCAAAAAATCTAATAAGTCATTGCTAATTACTAATAATTAATTTTTGAAGTTTTATGTCCCAAAAATTAGCCAAATTCGGGTTTAAAAACCCTTTCACAACAACATGGCACAGTTTGATGCAACTGCGTCGCTCACTTAAACTGTTACTAATTATTGTTGGCTTTCTTGGAGCTATTCTAATTCCTAGTTGTGGAACTCAAACTATTAGTAATTATCAAGCTACCGCCGAAACAATTCTTACTTGGCAAGTTAATTACACTAATGATCCTTCAGAAAATAGACGCGGGCGTTTTGAAGAATTCGCCTCAGTTTCTTTAACTAATATTAATGGACAAAAACCTGATACAGCAGTGTATCAAGATGATCGAGGTTTGTGGTGGGCGAAAGTTCCACCTAAACCGACTTTAGATGAAATCGAAGCTAGACGCGAAAACTCATACGAACAAGCCAGTAATCCAGATTTATTAAGGCAAGTCAAATATTATATTACTTATCAACAAAATGGTCAGACTATTACTTTACCAACTAACTATGCTGTATATCGTCAAGTAGTCAAAGCTTATCCGCAAAAAATTCCGCTGCGCTTAACTATGGGAATTAATAATGGCTCAGTCGAAAAAGCCGAACCAATAAACTAGTAAAATAAATAAAGCTATTCACTGATGAATCAAGGTTTAATTCTTAAGATAGATAAACGGCTTCGCCGTAGCTATTAGCTCTTAGCTATTAGCTTTTAGCTCAATTAAATAGAGTCTTGAACTCTACCTAATTGAAGACGAGCCTTCGAGGTCGGAGTCTTAAACTCAGTAACGCTAAAAGCCAGTTAAATCAAGGCTAAAAGCGTGCATGCTAAAGGCTAAAGGCTAAAAGCTTTTTGATAAAAGTTTTTCTGTAGCTCCTTAACAAATTAGCTAAAAACTACAGTACGATTGCCATAAACTAAAACGCGATTTTGTAAATGTAATCTTACTGCGCGAGCTAAAACTAATCTTTCTAAATCTTTACCTTTACGAATAAAATCAGCTACAGTATCGCGATGACTTACATGAACTATGTCTTGTTCAATAATTGGTCCTTCATCTAAATCTTCTGTGACATAATGAGCCGTAGCACCAATAATTTTAACTCCTCGGTCGTGAGCGCGATGATAAGGTTTTGCCCCAGGAAAAGCAGGTAAAAAAGAGTGATGAATGTTAATTATATTAGGAAACTTCGTTACTAGATCGGGGCTGAGAATTTGCATATACTTAGCTAAAATGACCAAATCTATGTTGTATTTATGCAGTAACTCCAGTTGTTTCGCTTCTTGCTCTAATTTATTTTCTTGAGTAATCGGAAGATGATAAAAATCAAGCTTAAATTGTTTGGCGATCGCCTCTAATTGGGCATGATTACTGATCATTAACGGAATTTCTGCTTTTAACTCCTTCGCTTGCCATCTCCACAATAAGTCTAATAAACAGTGATCTTGCTTAGTTACCCAGATAGCCATTCTGGATACAGTATCAGAAAAATGCAATTGCCATTTAGCATCTAAGGGTTTGGCGATCGCACTAAAAGCTGTGGCGATCGCTTCACGAGGTAAATTAAACTCCTCTAATTGCCATTCAAGACGATTCAGAAATAAACCTTTGCTAAAATCTGTATGTTGATCGGCATGAATGATGTTCCCTCCATTAGCATAAATAAAGTTAGCCATCTTAGCTACCAAGCCAGGACGGTCTGGACAAGAGACAAGTAAAGTTGCAGTAGCAGAATTCATAGTAGTCGGGATAATTTTGGTTAAAAATTAACCTAATAATTTGGGCATACTATTTATATCTCACTCAGCGTTACTCTGCCAGAGGACGTTGTCATTCCCCTAAAATTAATTTAGGTTATCTGTTTTGTTATTTCGTCAACTATCCAAGCAATCGTCCTGTTGGATTTACCGACAGTTAGCTGGCATTCCGAATCCAAGATTACTGAAGCAAAAATCTCCGTACGATAATCTAGATTTTGTACTATCTGCTAAGCTTGAGCCATATCGTTATATTTAACTAAATTATGAACAGTAAGGATAATTTTTCTCCGAATAATAGTTATGGGGAACAACCGATTACCAATACAATAAATAATACTAATACCGATCAAGTATATAATTCAAACAGTTTAGAAGCTACAGAACTTGAAGGGTTAGATGATTTGTGGAATAACCAAGAATCTGAGCTTCAAAATGATTATGATCTTGAGCCAACGGAGTTTTTCGTTACTTCAGATGAACAAGTTGATGATTTAGATGAGCTATCTATAGATGATTCTTCATTAGAAGCTGAGCTAGTTTCAGAATCTGAGCCAGACTTAAGTTTAATTGAAATATCAGAAGATGACACAGTAGATTTATTACCTTTTATTACAAAAACTAATAATAATCAAGCTACACAACAAAATTTAGCAACAATTACCGATCTAGATTTTGTTGATGATTCAGTAACAGATTTAGAACAATTATTAAAATCAGAGTTAGAAGCCGAAAATTTAGCTTTAGAGGAAACTCTATTACCAACAAATTTAGAAGTAAGTTCGGCGTCAGATCAATTAGATGATTTAGATAATTTAGTAGATAATACCCAATCAGAATTAGAGCTAGATGATTTAGATAATCTGTTAGAAAAATCACAGTCCGAAACTGACTTAGATGATTTATTAGAATCACTACCAGCAGTCACTAATTCTCCTGTTCATCGACCGATCCCCGAACCAGCAGCTACAGCCAGTAAACCATCAGCCCCTAAAGTTTTCGAGCAAACTATGCGGGTTTCAGTTAAAAAACTTGATAACCTGAACAACATGATTGGGGAATTGGTAGTCAAACGCAATCGCCTAGAAGAAGACCAAGAAAGACTCCGCCGATTTCTGGATAATTTACTCAACTATGTCCAATCTTTAGGGGAGATGGGCGGAAAAATGCACGATCTTTACGAGCGATCGCTTTTAGAAGGAGCTTTAATTGCAAGTCGTCAACAAAGTCAAGCTGCTTCTCATCAAAGGTCTTCCAGCTTTGCGGATCGCGATCAATCTGCCAAAAATGATGACACACTCGATGCTTTAGAAATGGATCGTTTCACAGGATTTCATCTACTTTCTCAAGATATTATCGAATTAATTGTTCGCGTCAGAGAAGCAGCATCGGATATTCAGTATGTTGTAGATGAAACAGATAAGGTTACTCAATCGCTGCGACAAGTAACTACTCAATTACAAGAAGGAATCAACTCTTCACGGATGGTTCCTTTTGAACAAACTACCGACCGCTTACCCAGAGCAGTTAGAGATATTTCTCGTCAACTGAAAAAACAAGTAGAACTCAAGGTTGAAGGGAAAGAAGTATTAATTGACAAATTGATTGTGGAAAATCTCTACAATCCCATGACTCATTTAGTCAATAATGCTATTACCCATGGGATTGAGTCCCCCGAAAAACGCACTAGTATCGGCAAGCCTGCAACTGGAACAGTTCAGATTCATGCTTTTCTTCAAGGAAATCAAACTGTAATCACTATCTCTGATGATGGGGCGGGAATTAATGCCGAAAAAGTTAAATCGAAAGCTGTTGAAAAAAATCTCATAACTTGGGCGCAAGCACAAAACCTTTCGCAACAAGATGTCTATGAATTTCTTTTCCATCCTGGTTTTAGTACCAAAGATCAAGCAGATGACTTTGCTGGACGCGGAGTCGGAATGGATGTTGTCGCCACAGATTTAAAGAAAATTCGCGGTGCGATTAGTATTGAATCGGAGTTAGGACGAGGTACAACTTTTACGATTCGATTACCTTTAGTTCTTAGTATTTGTAAAGCTTTAACTTGTAAGTATAATAATTCTCCTATTGCTTTTCCGATTGACGGGGTAGAAGATACTCGCGAATATACAGAGGGAGAAATTCAAACTAATGCTAACGGTGTCAAATGTATTTCTTGGAATAACACCTTGTTACCATTCCAGCCTCTGGCAAATTTACTAAACTATAATCGTCGTCTGAATCGAGGTAGCTATAGTAATGAGCGAGATGATGATACTGTCTCAGTGATTATTCTTCGCAGTAATGATAATTTGCTAGCAGTAGAAGTTGATCGAGTTTTTGGCGAACAAGAAATCGTCATTAAACAAATCGAAGGTCCAATACCCAAACCTGCGGGAATTGCTGGGGCGACGGTTTTAGGAGATGGCAAAATTATGCCGATCGGTGATGTTCTCGAATTGATTGAAATTGCTCAAGGTAAGAGAACAATTGAACTAGGATTTAATCTCCTAGAAAACGACAAAGGCTCTCGACAATCACAGTTAGAAGATATTTCTAGTGAACCGATGGTATTGGTGGTAGATGACTCGATTACAGTAAGAGAGCTATTAACCCTCAGTTTCAACAAATTGGGCTATCGGGTCGAACAAGCCAGAGATGGTCAAGAAGCCTGGAACAAATTACGGGGCGGACTTCCTTGCGACATGATTTTCTGTGATATTGAAATGCCTCGCATGAACGGTTTAGAACTTTTAGCCAATTTACAAAAGGAAGAAAAACTGAAAAAACTGCCTGTAGCAATGTTAACGTCTCGTGGTGCAGATAAACATCGTAAGCTAGCAACTGATTTAGGGGCAAAAGCCTATCTCACTAAACCTTATACCGAAAAAGATTTGATGGATGTAGCACAAAGATTAATTGAAATTAATCGTGTTAACAAAGAAGCGGAATTAATGGTGGTTAACGCCAAGAGAACCTTTACCCATAACTCTGTTCCCACAGCAGTTAAAGAAGAACCCTTAGTATTAATTATTGATGATTCCGTCACGGTGCGAGAGTTACTATCAATGACTTTCAAAAAATCTGGTTATCGAGTCGAACAAGCACGAGATGGTCAAGAAGCTCTAGATAAGCTCAAAGCAGGGCTTAATTGTGATTTGGCTTTTTGTGATATCGAAATGCCTCGCATGAATGGGTTAGAACTTTTAGCCAATCTGCAACAAGATGCAGAACTTTCTCGATTACCTGTAGCAATGTTAACCTCCCGCGGTGCCAAAAAAATGCGAAATATCGCAGCTAAACGTGGTGCTAAAGGGTATTTTGTCAAACCCTATGTAGAAGAAACTCTGTTAGAAGCTGCTACCAAAATGATGCGCGGAGAAAAGTTAATCGAACACATCGACTTGGATAGTTTAGATGAGTAAAAACTTGTCAAATTAAGCCGTGTATGAGATTTTTCTGACTTTTACGGTTGAAAACTGATTGAATTGCGTTTTTTACTTACTTAGGGTTCTAAGTAGGTCAATTTAGTTAGTTTTAAAATTAAGTAATTTATCTGATGCGAGATCAGACGCAGATTTTGTGCATTTTGTCATCTATCTTAAGAAATAAATTTAAAAATAAAATTTATGGAGTACAAATCAAAAAATATGTCTTATAGTAGATGAAGTATTTTTTAAATTGTGCTGTCAAGAGAAAATTCTTTATTCATGAACAAAAAGCTTGAAGAACTAATCGGTCAATCAGATATCTGGCTTTTTATTAAAAGTAGTAATGGTTGGGTCAAAAACGTCGAGATTTTGGATGTTGACTCAGAAACAGTAACGTTTCGCTATCAACATGAATCTTCAGCAGAAATTAAGGTCTGGGAAAAGACTACAAGATTAGATAATATTTTAGAAATTGATATTAGAGTTACATCCGTACCGAAGTGTTCCCAAAAACTCGATGATGTGCGAAATAGATTTACTCGACTACTAGAGCAAGAATAACTTTCAAGGGAATTACCGTTATGGTTCGGTAATTCTTTCTCTCGGTTTAATTAAAATGGTTTGAGAATTCAAAATTAGATAAGTTAGATAGGGACTACGATGTTTGTCAATCTGTTCGTAGCTATTAGCTATTAGCTTTTGAAGAATTCCTGGAGGGGAAACTTAGAAATCAATCTTGATCTCCATCTAGTGTTATTCAATTAATAAAACACTACTTGTAGTGCTTGACTTTTTTCTTGCTAGCTTAACTTGTCACCAATGTATCCAATCGCGGTGTTGAATTATGCAATTTCCAGACGCTTTTTGCTACTGTTAATCCTTCATGCACCTTTAAATTTTTCTCAAATCAATTTCAACTATAGTTTAATGAACCAAGAGCCTGAAGCTAAACCCCAACTAACCTATTGGCGAAAAACTAGGGTTCGTGTCACCAGACGCAACCTTAAATAATTTGTGATTTTTAATCCCATTTTTGGGCTTGAATGATAAGAAATACAAATCACGCACTTTGCCTAAAAGGACTCATTCTAGGCAATGTATTATGAGAATATAAACACCAGCATGAGGACTTGACCCATGCTACAAATGACTGCCCAACTTCCCTTAAAGGCAAAGTCCTGCGCTCCACCACCAAAAAAACCATCAACTAGAGAAAGAGAATACCTGCGTACTGATGAAATCAGAGCGATGATTCGCGCTGCCAAAAAAGTAGGTCGTCACGGCATCAGAGATGGGGGAATTATTTTACTGATGTTTCGTCACGGATTAAGAACGGCAGAATTAGTAGCCCTCAAATGGACTTCAATAGATTTAGTAGGTGGCTACATCGAAGTTCGAAGAGTAAAACACGGTCGCGACAGCATTCATCCTTTGCGTTCTCCCGAACTGAGAGCTTTACGCCAAATCCAGAAAGATTATCTGCGTCATGCGTGTGGTTACTATTTAGCTGCCCAAGGACACGATACGAGGGCAATTCAAGATTACTTGGGTCATAAGAACATCCACCACACGGTTCGCTATACTCAGATGTCACCTCAAAGGTTTGAAAATTTCTGGATGGATTAAGTCATACATTAATTTAAAACCAATTAAGCCACTAATGGTTGCGATAACCTTTCTATCCTCTCCTTCATATCCAGCTTAAACAAGCCATAAGGATTTACATGACCAAAGATCAAGGGAGTTATCGCCTGTAAATCTCTTACCGTCAGCCTTTTCTGCCAATGCTCCTGCTTTAGCACGCTCTGAATCATCAAGGTGTTGATATACACTAAACAAATCTGTAACAGGTGCAAAGACAATACCGATAAGTCCTGACTTTCTAAACGATTAGAAGCGAATTCACCACCCTTACCGTAGAAGATAAATTCATTAACCCCATTCCATCTTTCCACTACATTCAAACCTTCATTAATTTCTCGGCGTATGGCTTCCGAGTCGAGATACTGACAGAGGAAAATAGTTTTAATGACTCTGCCCAATTCCATTAACGCTAGATAGGTAGGATCTTTAAAGGGATTCTTACTGAAACGTTTGAGTATAGCTTCAGTTTCTGCCGTCCCCAACCTCAAAGCAGTAGCATACTTCACCATCTGGTCATATTGCTGCCGAATTAAATCCCAGTTTATCGGTCGAGTCATCACGGGTTCTAGATTGGGGTAAGCATCAGCAACTCCTGCATGAGGACGATAGAGCTTCTGCACCTTGATTCTTTTCAGCCTGGGCATTAACTGAAAACCCAACAGATGAGTAAAGGCAAAAGCTACCTCACTTTGACCGTGACTGTCTACATAATTCTTCTTCACCTCCATACTGGTACAGTGCTTCAAAACCCCATTAATCATCGCGGAAACTTCGCTACTCGAACAAGTTTTGAGTTGAGAATAGATACAGGTAGAATTCTTCTCCACGTGCCAGTAAATCATTACACCCCGTCCCCCATAGCGCAGATGATACTGCGTCATGAGATTTTGCTCCCATGCCCCAAAATGTTTGCTGTCGCTAGCACAGGTAGTTGTCCCTTCTCCCCAGATATGAGGCAAGCGAATCTCAAAGGTGGCATTTACTATCTCGGCTATAGCACTGCGTAATTGATCTTTGTGAATATATCTACGGCGGACGTAGATTAAGTCCTGATAATTCTCCCCGTCTATACCAGTATTAATTCTCTTCAATCCTGTATTCGTCCCCATGCCAAACAGACAGATTAATAATCGCTTCTGTAATGTTTCTCTGTCTAGTATTTCCCTAGTCCCCATACTCTTAAAGTTACGGGTAAAATCTATTCTCAAATCCGTCTCTTTAAGAATGTCTAAGAGACTGGTTTTATGCCAGAGACGGTTGATTTCTCCCTTCAACTGTTTGAGATTAATGGGGTCTGGAGCAGCATCAAAGGGGCTGAGTCGAATCAAACCTTTATTACCTTTACTGAAAATACCCACACCTTTGTTTTTGGGCATTCCCTTATCTAGTTTCTCTAACCCTGACTCCATCTGCTGTTGTAAGCCAGAAATAAAAGTTCCTACGTCTTCAGGCAGGGTTAGAGCTTGATAGTAAATCTGACGTTTGGTTTCAAAATCAGTGGGTAAATCATCATCGGGATTGCGATAGCGGTTAGCCCCGACTACCCAGATTTCCTTATAGCATAATCTTTCTCTCAAGGCTTTGAGTACGCAGATTTCATAGTTGATACGGTTGATTCGTTCGTTGCCATCGGAGTCAGTTTCCATCAGGATTTCTTTAGCTCCAGCTTTTAGGACTCCATCAATACGTATCTCTTCCGTTGAATCGTAATATCTGGCTTTGCTGTGAGCGTATTTCTTCAATAGCTCTAATGCTTCAATTACTGGGCGATGCAGGTCGTTATTAGACCGAAATTCAAGTAACTCTAGTAGTTGAGGAATCATTCTGCTAAAAAGATGTATTTGGAAAACTTATTAATTGAGAGATTAATGAAGCATGTTAGTGGTCAAAGATAAAAGACTGAAACGTATATCTTGCAATGATTCTAAGCTTCGGTTGCGTCTGGTGACACGAACCCTAGTTTTTCGCCTAGTTACTGGATCTTGTTTGGTTTCTGAAATAAAAATATACTTCAACTCTCTGACCAGTTTCATCCCTTTGGCTTGAGCTATTAAGCTTACCAATCTTTTGCCAGATGTAGCATATTCAAAGTCAGCAAGCCAAGAAACACGTACAGACGAACCAGGCTTTATTTCTTGGAAAAAGTAGCTTTGTTCGGTCGGAATAACGCCAGGATCTCCGACTCCTTCTAGATAAATTGTTACTTCGCTAAGAGAGGAATTTGAAGTATTGGTATAAAAACAAGTAATTCGCTGCTTTTTAAGTGCTGTATCGAATATACCGTCAGGCAGCATAATATTAGTAAATAGTTCGACAGAAAAAGGACGTTTACGAATTTCCATTGGTGTTACTGCCATTATTTTATTCCTCCTCGCTGTTAATAACGATATAAGTTATTCCATAGAAGATGCAGGTATTCATTTGGGGGAAGGTTATTATTGGAATCCCGAAGCCTTACCTAATGGTCATATCGTGGCTATTGGGGCATCGGGTAGTGGTAAAACTCAGACCCTAAAGGCGATCGCTTTTTCCCTCCGTCAGACTTACCCAGAGATGCAGGTTATTCTGCTAGACTTTCACGGCGACCAAGAGATTATCGGCGAGACTTGCTATCCGATCCACATGGCATCTCCTCACGGTATCAATCCATTGGTAGTCAATCTCGACCCTGAAGGGGGAGGTTCAAATCTACAGGCAATCCAGATGGCGGGAATTTTGAAGAAATCCCTGCGTCTTGGTCCTAATCAGGAAGGAATGCTGATTGAGATTATTAAAACCTGCTACCAGTCGCGGGGTATAGTTCAGAAGCGACAGGAGACATGGAGTCTAGCACCACCCAACTTCAACGATATTCAGACCGAAATCCTCAAGAGAATTGAAGAGGACTGTAAAAAAAGCCAAAAACTCAGTCTCAAATTAGCAGCTACTTTTGAATATGGGATATTCAGCCGTTCTCAACCAGAGTTTAAAGAGAAGCTGTTGCGGATCGATTTATCTAAATTACCAACCGAACTAAGAGCGATCGCAGCTGAGTCTCTAGCATGGCAGTTAATGAACAAACACCGCTTACAGGGAGAAATACAGGGTAGATTACCCAAGACTTATTTGATAATAGACGAAGCCAAGGAAATGCCCAAGAAAGAAGGCAGTGCTTGCGACCAAATTATTGCTGATGGACGTAAATTCGGACTGGCTCTAGTAATGGCATCCCAATCAGAACGTCATCTATCTGCTGATGTTATCGGCAACTCCAGCACCAAAATTGTCCTACCAGTTGATGCTTCAGAATGCTCCAAAGTAGCTAAAAAGTTCAGATTCGCCCTTCTTCCCATTGTTCATCGGTTAAATCGCTGCGATATGATTGACTCATGACTCTTGCTTCCTGTCTTTTTAGCTATTGACAGATTTAATATAGCGAGAGTTTTTTTAATTTTAGTTAGCGATCGCATTTATTTGGACTTTTCAGACATCCTCTAAACTCGACTTTATCCAATTAAGCAGCATAAATAGCAATATCCCTCAAACGGTCGAATAGAGGACGAGGGACTTTTATGATGTCAGTAGAATTAGATGACATGGAAAAAGTGCTAG
>DAXETX010000327.1:0-19821 GCA_051155735.1 Xenococcaceae cyanobacterium | reverse complement strand
ATTTTTGTTAAGTTTTGGAGATTGGGAATTGCCTGAAGTTGCTTAATATGACTTTTGAGCCAATCTGGACGAATTTGACAATCGGTAATAAATAAACTCGAACTTGCTTGGGAAACAGTAGGGCTAAGAATACTGACTAAAATTGATGGCTTAATTTTTGTCCATTGACTGACTAAAGAAAATGCTGAGGGTGTATTTGTCAGCCAGTATTGCGCAGCCATCAAAGCTTTGAGATAACTGACGATTATTTCAGGATAGCGTCGAGCCAAAGATTGGGCTACTACTACACCGTAAAAACCTGGTAATTGAGTCAAATGATCGCAGAATAAGTATTTAAAGTTACCGCGATCGCTTGCTAATTGATGAAACGGGGAGAAATAAGCAAATCCTGCTACTAGCTCAGGATGGGATGGTGTTTTGAGTTGAGAATTTTTAATCGGAAAAAGTTGGACTTGCGAAAGTAGATCGAGATGAGATAAGGTTCTGAGTAACATTCCATGAGCGGAAGAACCAACAGGAAGGGCTACAGTCTCTCCTTTTAAATCTTCGATAGTTTTGAGTTTTGAGGTTTGGGGTACAATTACAGCATTGCCATCTCCATTAGGATTGATCGAGACAAAACTGACTAGTTGAGTAAAGTTGTCTGAGGCAGAATTGTTGCTGGGTATAGCACTTTGCAACAGCGGATAATCTCCTAAGATGCCGATATCTAATTTCTGGTTACGTAAACCTTCCGCAATCGGCATTCCCGATAGAAAATTATGCCACTGAATATCGTATTTTACTGAAGCATAACGTCCAGTACGGGGTAAAAAATGCTCTAGCAATTTTAAACGCTGCAATATTAGCCCTGCGGTAATGGTGGGAATTGTGCCGTTTTGGATGCCAAGATTAATTGTAATTGTTTCTGGAGAATCACGCTCTTTTTTCCCAAAAATTGGCGATCTAGGAGCAAAATTAGCAGGAAACAGAGCAAGAAATCGATCAACAGGAGCTAACTTGCGATTATCACTCTCTTGGGCGGTTTTTTTTCTTAAACCGACATAGATATTTGTTGGTAGGGCAAATTCTTGTAAAGTAACCCAAGTTAATACTTGAGAATCTAACTCCCCTTGAAATTCTAAATTAGAGGCAAAACCAATATAGTTTCCCTGAGTAAGATAGGTTCTCATTAAACCAATCGTATCTACAATTTCAATCTGAGAAAAATCAGTAAGTTCTAAATTTAATTCTGCTAGACGAGATTGAAAAACTTGATGGCTAGCAAAATGCTCGTTTAATAATACTAAAGGTTTTTGTCGAATCTCCGCCAGAGTTTGCCAATTTTTCTGAGCCAGAGAATTGGGCGCAACTATTAAACCGTATTGAATTGGGGCGATCGGTTTTTGGGTTAATTCTGAGAGGTTGTTGAATTTAATTTCCGAAAAACCGAAATCGATTTTGTTTTGTTCGATTGCCTGTTCGAGTAGTTTACTATCGTTGAAAACTTCTAGTTTTACTTTAAGATCGGGATATTTTTGTCGGGACTGATAAATAATTTTAGGTAGCCAACTTTGAGCTAATGCTTGAGAAGTACCAACAGTTATCTGGTTCAAGTTGTCCTGTTTGAAGTTGTCTATTTTATAACTAATCTCTGCTTCTAGTTCGACTAATTTTTGCGCTTCTGTAACTAGAAATTGACCGACCTCAGTCAACTGTATTTGCCTTCCTAAACGAGCAAAAAGAGAACATTTTAAATCGGATTCTAAAGATTTTATTTTAGCACTAACAGCAGGTTGAGTCAGATTTAAACTTTCAGCAGCCTCAGTAAAATTTAAACAACGAGCCACTGCCAAAAATACTTTTAGTTGATAAATTTCCATGTTAACTAACGGTCGTAAAAAATCCTATCAAAGAAAATTATTAATTCATTCAAATCTTTGATGAATAACTCCTAGTAATTGCGAGACAATTGAGAAAAGTAATTTAAGTTTCATCTATTAGTCTTTAAAAGATAAATACCAGAAGCTAACAGCTTTTTAAATATCTGGATATATTAGTTCCATTTCAAGCGGAGAACAGTACATGACGAACACTCAACACCTCAAGACAGACGTTTTAGTAGTCGGCGGTGGTACTGCTGGTACGATGGCAGCAATTAAAGCCAAGCAAGCCAGTCCAGAAGCAGCGGTTTTGATTTTAGAAAAAGCTAATATCCGTCGCAGTGGCGCGATCGCTATGGGCATGGATGGGGTTAATACTGCTGTAATTCCTGGTAACTCGACACCAGAACAATATGTCCGCGAAATTACAATCGCCAATGATGGCATTCTTAATCAGAAAGCAGTTTATCAGACAGGAAAACTGGGTTACGAAGTCATTCAAGAATTAGACAGTTGGGGCGTTAAGTTTCAAAAAGACACCTACGGCAACTATGACTTAAAGCAGGTACATCGAGTTGGTAAATATGTTCTGCCAATGCCTGAAGGTAAAGACTTAAAAAAGATTCTGACTCGTCAGGTAAAAAAGCATCAAGCCAAAGTTACCAATCGTGTGATGGCGACTCGCGTCATAGTTAAGAATGGTAGGGCGATCGGTGCAGTGGGGTTTGATGTGCGTAATGGCGATTTTGTAGTTATTCAAGCCAAGGCAGTAATTCTCTGTACGGGGGCTTGTGGTAGATTGGGATTACCTGAGTCGGGTTATCTTTATGGTACTTATGAAAACCCGACCAACGCTGGCGATGGTTATTCAATGGCATATCATGCAGGGGCAGAATTAACTAACATTGAATGTTTCCAAATTAATCCCTTAATTAAAGACTATAACGGACCTGCTTGTGCCTATGTTGCCAGTCCTTTTGGGGCATATACGGCTAATGCGGAAGGACACCGCTTTGTCAATTGTGACTACTGGAGTGGTCAAATGATGCTAGAGGTTTGGAAAGAATTAAACTCTGGTAAAGGACCGATTCAGCTTAAAATGACTCATTTAGATGAAGATACTATCTCAGAAATTGAATCTATTCTCTGGTCAAACGAACGTCCCAGCCGAGAAAGATTTCATCAAAGCAGGGGGGAAAACTATCGCACTCACGGCGTAGAAATGCACATTTCCGAAATCGGCTTGTGTAGCGGACATAGTGCTTCGGGAGTTTGGGTGAATGAAAAAGCAGAAACTACCGTGTCAGGATTATATGCTGCGGGGGATATGGCTTCTGTTCCTCATAATTATATGATTGGAGCGTTTGTCTTTGGTCGTCTGGCTGGTACTAACGCGATGGAATACATCCAGGATGTGGAACACACCGAACCAGATGCGGAGTGGTTGGCAGCAGAAAAAGAACGCATCTACAAACCCCTGCAAAATCCCGACGGCATTCCTCATACCCAAGTTGAATACAAATTGCGTCGCATCGTTAACGATTATCTACAACCGCCTAAAAATACTCACAAGATGGACATTGCCCTGTCTAAGTTTGTCAACTACCACGATACTCTAGACTTGATGGGAGCAAGAGATCCTCATGAACTGATGCGCTGTATGGAGGTTCATTTTATTCGCGACTGTGCAGAAATGGCAGCTAGGGCATCTCTCTACCGTAAAGAAAGTCGCTGGGGTTTATATCACTATTGCATTGATTATCCAGAGAAAAACAACGAAGAGTGGTTCTGTCACGTTAATTTAAAAAAAGAAGCTGATAACATGACTCTCTTTAAGCGTCCCGTTGAGCCATACATTATCGATGTCAACCTGGAAGAAGAAGTTTATGACGTAAAGGTAACAATTAATCAGTAATCAGTAACAAAATTATGGCTTTAACTACTCAGCGTGTTGACGTTCCCGTAATCGTAGATGAATCTAAATGTTTGGAAAAATGTCATGCTTGCATTGAAGTTTGTCCTTTAGATGTTTTGGTCAAAAATCCAGATACGGGTAAGGCATATATGAAATATGACGAATGTTGGTTTTGTTTGCCCTGTGAGAAGGAATGTCCGACAAATGCGATTACGGTGCAGATTCCTTTTTTGTTGCGATAAGAACAGTTTGTCAAGAGGGAAATGCTTACTATAACCTCTTTAATAAAATTGTTTTTTCAACAATGTTATTTTTGCCCTCTCCAAACTTGGGGGGAACAGTCGGAATTTATCTTTTAAGCTATTAGCTATTAGCTATTTAGGTATAAGAGGAAATCTGAAAAGTTACTTTTTTGGATTCAAGTTCTTTGTTTTGCCCCCCCAGCCCCCCAAATTTGGGGGAGAACAATTAAAAGTCTCCCATAATTGGGGGATTTAGGGGGCTAAATCCAATTTAAATTAGGTTTTTTATATGTATGACGATATAGATGATGATTTAAAACCCTGGGTGGAAATGCTGCAATCGACCGCAGTAGAAGATCGCCTAGTGGCAGTAAAAACCCTACAGCATATGGGAGAAGAAGAGGCGATCGCGCCTTTGATCGATGCCTTATCAGATGAAAATACTAGCGTCCAGAAGCTTGCCATAATTGCTATTTGGGAATTGAATAATCCCATTGCGATCAAACCTTTAATGGCTTGTTTGCGATCGCCTGATGCCGAGGTAAGAGCAGAAGCTCTCTCAGCATTGAAAGAGTTAATTGCTCCTGCCGATCTTTTAATGTTACTCGATGCGATCGCCGAAGCCAATTTTCAAATGCAGCTTAATATCTTAATCCTGCTGCGAAAAATTCACGATGCCCAAGCACTACCTTATGTATTGCCGTTTTTTGAGTCGGAACAAGAAGAACTCCGGGAAGCAGCTATTACTACCCTGCGCTATCTCAATCAAGTAGAAACCTGTCCCCCTGCTTTAAATCTTATGGACGATCCTGAAGTTACGGTGCGTCGTGCTACTACTTTGACTTTGGGCTATTTAAAAGATTCAGAAACAGTAGAATTACTTTGCGAAGCTCTAACCGACGATCCAGATTGGCAAGTACGCCGTAATGCAGCCCAATCTCTGGCTTTACATCAGGATAGTAGTTCGATTCCTTGGCTGGGAAAAGCTCTGTCAGATCGACATTGGCAAGTACGCAAGTTTACCGCCCGAACTCTCCAAGAAGTTGCCGATGACAGTGTTATTCCTGCTTTAATTAAGTGTCTCACCGATGAATATTCCGATATTCGTCGCGATGCTGCGATCGCGCTAGGTAATATAGGCAATCCTGATGTTTTAAATGCCCTCCAGCAAACTCTTGACGATCCCGATGCGGATGTCAGGATATTTTCCCAAAAGGCGATCGATAAAATTCGCGAACAGCAGGGTATTACTTTATGAAGGACAGAGAACAACAAACTATTCAATTACTCAAACAAATCATCGAGCCAAATCTCAACAACGATATTGTCAGTTTGGGTATGGTGCGAAATCTAAGGTTAGTTGACGATTACGTTTACCTCAAGTTGTATCTGGGTTCTCATCAATACGCTCTCAAAGACAAGGTACAATCCGCTTTATCTACTCTCGATTGGTGCAAAAAACCTTATATTCAAATATGCACTATCCCTGGGGTAAAGCTTACCCTAGCAATTTCTAGCGGTAAAGGAGGGGTCGGTAAATCTACTACTTCGGTCAATTTGGCAATGGCATTAAGCTTATCGGGGGCAAAAGTCGGTTTGTTAGATGCTGATGTCTATGGTCCTAATATTCCGCAAATGCTGGGTTTAAAACAGTCCGACGTTATTGCGATCGCGACTCCTCTAGGACAAAAGTTTGTGCCTTTAGAGGCTCACGGGATCAAAGTCATGTCCGTTGGTTTACTCGCCGAACCAGAACGCCCTCTAGCTTGGCGTGGTCCTGTACTCCACAAAATTATTACTCAGTTTATCAACGATGTGGCATGGGGCGAATTAGATTATCTACTGATCGATCTTCCTCCAGGTACGGGAGATGCTCAAATTACCATCGTCCAAGAAAGTCCGATCTGCGGGGTAGTAATGGTGACAACGCCACAACAGGTAGCCCTATCTGACGTGCGACGGGGAATCTATATGTTTCGCCAAGTCGGTATTCCCGTTTTGGGTGTTGTGGAAAATATGAGTTATTTGCTGGATGAAACAGGAAAACGTACTGCTATTTTTGGTAGTGGTGGTGGCGCACAAATTGCCGAAGAATTATCAGCACCATTACTCGGACAAATCCCCCTCGATCCTCGTATTTGTAGCAGTGGAGATCGCGGAAATCCGATTGCTATCAATCAACCCGATTCTGAAGCTACTCGAATGTTCGCTCAAATAGCGGTTGCTTTAAGTCAGACTTTTAAGCTTAATTGTGAGCGAGCAGAATATTAGCTTGATTCCATACTTTTTAGGGTTTCTTCGCGGATAGTTGCCAAGACTTGACGGCTAATTTGCATAAACTCTGGAGTCAAAATGTCATCGATATGGCGGGGACGTTGCAGATCGACCGCGATATCTTCTTTAATATGCCCTGGATTGACTCCCATAACTAAGATGCGATCGCCAAGTAAAACAGCTTCCTCAATATCGTGGGTAACAAAGATTACTGTAGTTTTAAACTCTTGCCAAATCTCCATTAATAACTCTTGCATCATGTGGCGAGTTTGAGCATCTAAGGCACTAAAAGGCTCATCCATTAGTAATACTACAGGAGAAACGATCAAGGCTCTAACAATGCTGGCTCTTTGCTTCATTCCTCCCGAAAGTTGATGGGGATAAGAATGACGATGTTTATACAAACCGACTCGATTTAAATATTCATCAACCAACTCGCGACGTTTGGCTTTAGCAATACCTTTGATTCGTAATCCCAATTCTACATTTTGAAAAGTTGTTTTCCAAGGAAGTAAAGAATACTGCTGAAACACGAAACCCCGATCTGCGCCTGGTTTAGTCACAGTTTGCCGATCAACGAAAATTGCTCCTGCGCTAGGATTCACAAAACCTGCAATGGTATTAAGTACCGTTGATTTGCCACAACCCGAAGGTCCTAATAAACAGACAAACGAGCCAGGCTCGACAGTAAAATTGATTTTGTCTAAGACTAGGGTTGTTTTTGAGCGATCGCCAAACTTGACCGACAAATCTTGTACTTCAACTAATCCATAAGTTATTTGAGTTAATGAGTGTGAATGTACTATGGTTTCTGGCATAGTTAGTGATTAAATTGTTAATTTTAAAAATTTAAGCATCTTGTTTTTTAATCTCTCGCCAAGGCATCAAAGCGGAAGTCAAACGGTTAACAGCCCAAGAACTCAATGCACCCATCAATCCAATCAAGAGCATTCCCATAACAATCGGCGGATAGTTGGAGGTAACATAAGATTCCCAAGTAATATAGCCCACACCATAGCGTCCTGCCAAAATTTCGGCAGTTACCAGACAAAACCAAGCATTACCCATCCCAATGGTCAAACCGCTAGCAATACTGGGTAATGCGCCAGGAATCACAATGTCTTTAAAAATATGCCAGGGTTTTGCCCCCAAACACTGTCCGACTCGAATTAATACCGTGTCGTTAAGGGTACTTTCTACTCCTTTAATCGTGCTAATCAGGACAGGAAAAAATCCCCCAATAAAAGTAATAAAAACCATTCCTGCTTCAGCAGTAGGAAACATCAAAATCGCCAGAGGAATCCAAGCTACGGCGGGGATCGGGCGTAATAGTTCTAATGGTGGCGATAATAAATCGTCAACTTTTTGCCATGCACCGATCAAAATGCCGAGAACGATTCCGAAGCCAGATGCGATCGCATAACCGAGTAAAACTCTCACAATACTAGATCGCAAATGCACCCAAGGATCGCTCGTAAAAAAGTCC
Source organism: Xenococcaceae cyanobacterium (assembly GCA_051155735.1). Lineage (GTDB taxonomy): Bacteria > Cyanobacteriota > Cyanobacteriia > Cyanobacteriales > Xenococcaceae > JASJCP01. The sequence goes on along the minus strand of DAXETX010000327.1, from coordinate 12,042 downwards.
CAAGTCGCTTCGACTACCTCTATTGGTGTAGGTAAGAAACCAAAGTTAATCAAAAATTGAAATTTAATAACGCAGAGAAATTGCCACATCCCAAAAAAGATGACTAGAGAGAAAATTCTGCGTCCCAATTGATTCAGTGGTAAAATCTTACCGATTGAGAAACGGGAATCTCGCTCTAAAGTTGAATTTAATTCAGAAGTTGGGCTAATCATCTTTAATAAGATACAGGAGTTAGAAAGAGTAAAGCAAAAACTATTAATGCCATTAAGATTAAACTATTGAGCAGTCCCCATAAGTTTCGGAGCAGTTGTTTGGGCGTAATTGGCTTGCAGGTCTTTAAATGCAGTTACTTGTCCCCCAGAGGAAGCTGCATATTGTTGGGCATCTTCTTTTAGTAAGAAAGCAGAAACCCCATCACTGTTATTAACGTAATAAGAGTTTTCCGCAAACAACTTCCAGCCATTATTGCGATCGTGGACAAACATTACATCCGCTGCTTTTCCTTCTTCGCGCAACTGCTCTAGCAGCTTCATCATGTTAGGGATAGAAGCAAAATTGGTCACGGTTTCTTCTTCTTGAATCCAAATTTGCGCTGCCATTTTAGGGTCTTCTATGGGTTCTCCTGTTAAGGCATCTTCGCCACTTATTTGATAGTTTTGTGCCGTTTCAATGACTTGTTCATAGTCAAGTTCCATCTCTTCCATTGCTGTTGTGAGATAGCTTTCATCAACCCATTCCGCGACATTTTCAGGGTCAACTTCTCTTTCTACCTTGCCCAACTCCGTTAAAGTCGTGATACTATTTTGCAGCGCGTCAATCTGAACCTGGCGAATTGTGGGGTCGAGAGGTTGTAAGCCCGAAGGACCTAAAAACATATAGACAACCTCTTTTTCAATACCCGACCATTCTTCAATATTGGCGGAAACTGCTTCGGGATTTTCTCTAAAAATTTGGTTCGCTTCCAATACAGCTTTCATATAAGCTACAACAATTTCAGGATGTTCTTGAGCAAAATCCGATCGCACCACAATACCATGTAGTGTCGGAACTCCTGTCTGCGCTCCATCAAAAATCTTTTTCGCAAAGCCTCGGAAGGGAAATAGTTCGCCGAAAGGAACAAAATCAGCGTGAGCATCGATCTGCCCAGTACGAAGGCTAGTACCGCCTACTTCGGGGGCTTGAGAAATTAACTCGACATCTTGATCGGGGTCGATTCCATTATCTTTGAGAGCTTTTAGTACCATGCCATGAGCAGCCGAACCAAAAGGTACGGAAACCGATTTGCCCTTAAGTTCTGCTAGAGATGTCACCTCACTATCTTTGGGAACGACTACCGCATTCCCCGCACCGTTAGGACTATAAGCTAAAGTACCGATATAAATAGACTCTACATCTGGGTCTTCTTCGCGAAATTTAATTAAATTGATTGCTGCGGGAAAATCTCCCATCAAACCAATATCAATTTGATTTGCCAACATTTTATTAGTAATCGGCGGTCCAGAGGTATAGCTAGACCATTGAATATCATAATCAACATTGGCGTATTCGCCAGTAGTGGGTAAATGCTTTTCTAATAGCTCCATTTCCCTTACTGTCGCTCCACCTACAGCAGTATTGATTACCTGATCTTGCGTTCCAATTGAAATCCGAATTACTTCTTTCTTGCCAGAATTTTCTTGAGCTTCGGCTACTTCTGATTCTGAAGTTTCTACAGAGGAGCTATCGCCAGCACAGGCATTAATTGTCAGGGTAGTACCGAGAAATAGAAAGACAGTAATTACTTTTTTCGTCCAAGAACGATGATATACGGTAACCATAATTATTTCTTCCAATTGTTTTTATTGACATCATTTAATAGTTACCAACTCAGTGAATTTGTAATTAAAGTTACATAAGTTTGTCGCGATCAATAAATTTCTTGATTGAATCAATACATTTTTTTTATTATTCATTTTACAAAGTAGTCAATAAGAAAAAAAGATGACAGTTAATCAAATATCATAAAAAAATGGCAAAAAAAAGAGTTAAAGCTAATATGAAATAGCAAGAACCTAATTTATTAGTAACTAGCTTAATCAACAATAAAACAGAATACTCTAGGATTAGATGCTATTAGACAAGAAAGATAATAGTCATCTAGCAGAACCAAAAAGGTTGCTTAAGTTGATTTTGAGATTATTCAAGAAATATCAAGTAGCTCTGAATAGAAAAAAAATCAGATTATGTTAGGTAGTTAAAAAAAGAGAGTGTCTGCACCAACCGTCAACCACTGATAACCCGATTACCGAAAAAAGTAACTTTTGATACAAAAAATATGGTATATTTATGTTATGGGGATTCAGGAGGGAAAGACAATGACAATTCAAACACAAGCTCGTTCTTTATTAATGCGCCATCACAAATTAGTCGTAAATCGGGAAAGATCGATGTTAGCTCGTACTGCCTCAGAAATAGGCATTGATGTCGATCCTAAATATCACAGCCACATTCAAGGTAAAACTCTCAATGATTTTAACTCGATTTATGACCGCTCTGGAGCAGCTATGAGCTAAGGCTTAATTGGCGTAGAAGCTAATTTAAATAACACACAGATGAATAATGACTAATTTTCAAAGATTGACATTATTTTAAAGTGAGGTGTAATTCTAGTAGGAAGACACCTCATTTTTCAAGTTTATTATTTAATTTTAAATATATTACATTGAGATATTTATCTAGTTCTTTACCTTGATAATCCTCACAAGTTCCTCAAATTAATTGTTTAAAACAAAGTTATAAACCTCAAGTATGTACTAGCTGCATAGATACTATGAGGTATCAGTTAAACAAGGAATTGGAATTTATGGTAGTAACAGCAGATCGCCAAAAAAGACTCCTAAAAGATCAGGAAACAGCTTTGGTTCTCTGGTTTGAAGAGGTGGGAATTAAAGACATTCCCTTAGTAGGTGGGAAAAATGCTTCATTAGGAGAAATGATCCAACAGTTAACACCAAAAGGAATTAATGTACCAGGAGGTTTCGCTACTACTGCTTACGCTTATCGTTATTTTATCGAACAGGCAGGATTAGAAACTAAGCTGCGTCAATTGTTTGCCGATCTTGATGTAGAAAATGTCAATAATTTAAAAGTAAGAGGTAAGCAAGCGAGGGCGTTAATTCTCAATACGCCTTTTCCGCAAGAATTAGAAGTGGCAATTACTGAAGCTTACACTCAATTATGTCAACGTTACGGCATTGATTCTGAATATTGCAATAGCTTGGAAGGAGCAGAAAAAGAACTGTGTCAAAAGTACAGCTACAATATTGATGTGGCAGTTCGTTCCTCAGCTACAGCAGAAGATTTACCAGACGCCAGTTTTGCAGGACAACAGGAAACCTATCTCAACGTTCACGGTGTCCAAAGTGTTCTCGAAGCTTGTCACAAATGCTTTGCTTCCTTGTTTACAGATCGCGCTATTTCTTATCGTACTCTCAAAGGGTTCGATCATTTTAATGTCGCTCTTTCAGTAGGTGTCCAAAAAATGGTGCGTTCTGATTTGGCTACCTCTGGGGTGATGTTTTCGATTGACACCGAAACCGGGTTTAAGGATGCAGCTTTAATTACGGCTGCTTATGGTTTAGGGGAAAATGTGGTTCAGGGTGCGGTTAATCCTGATGAATATATTGTCTTTAAACCAACTCTCAATCAAGGCTATCGTCCGATTTTAGATAAACGCCTTGGTAGTAAAGAAATCAAAATGGTTTATGACGTAGGTGGTAGTAAGCTGACGAAAAATGTACCGACAGCACCGCCTGAGAGAATGCAATATGCGATTGATGATAGCGAAATTCTGACTTTAGCTAAATGGGCGTGTCAAATTGAAGATCATTACTCCGAGGTTCGCGGGGTTGATACGCCGATGGATATCGAATGGGCAAAAGACGGGATAACAGGAGAATTATTTATCGTTCAAGCCCGCCCTGAAACTGTCCAATCGCAAAAAGCCAATAATGTATTGCAGACATATCAGTTGCAAAATACTGGCAAGATTTTAACTACAGGTAGGGCAGTAGGTGAGAAGATCGGTGCTGGTATGGCTAAAGTGATTTTAGATGTCAGCCAGATTAGTGAATTTCAGCCAGGAGAAGTGTTAGTTACCAATAAAACCGATCCTGACTGGGAACCGATTATGAAAAAAGCCAGTGCTATTGTCACTAACCAAGGAGGTAGAACTTGTCATGCTGCAATTATTGCTCGTGAAATGGGAATTCCTGCGATCGTTGGTTGTAGTAGTGCTACCAAAGATATTCAGACTGGGCAAGAAGTTACCGTATCTTGCGCTGAAGGGGAACAAGGAAAAGTTTATCAGGGTTTAATTGATTTTACTGTCGAATCAACCCAGCTAGATAATTTACCGCAAACTCAAACCCAAGTTCTGATGAATGTAGGTAATCCTGAAGAGGCTTTTAGTTTAGCTGCTTTGCCCTGTGATGGCGTGGGCTTGGCAAGATTAGAATTTATCATTGCGAATCAGATTAAAGTGCATCCTCTGGCTTTACTCAAGTTTGAGGAATTAACAGACTTTACGGCTAAAACTACTATTGCCCAACTTACTAGTCAGTATGACCGCAAAGCTGATTTCTTTGTCGATCGCCTGGCGAGAGGTATTGCTACTATTGCAGCAGCATTTTATCCCAAACCTGTAGTGGTGCGGATGTCTGACTTTAAGAGTAATGAATACGCTAATCTCTTAGGTGGTCAACAATTTGAACCCACAGAAGAAAACCCCATGTTGGGCTGGCGGGGTGCTAGTCGTTATTATGACCCCCAGTATCGCGAAGCTTTTGCCATGGAATGTCAGGCATTTAAACGAGTACGCGATGCAATGGGTTTAACTAATGTGATTCCGATGATTCCGTTTTGTCGCACTCCCGATGAAGGGCGTAAGGTGCTAGCGGAAATGGCAAAACACGGTTTAGTTAGGGGCGAAAATGATCTTCAAGTATATGTAATGTGCGAAATTCCGAGTAATGTGCTTCTAGCAGACGAATTTAGTCAAGTCTTTGATGGCTTTTCTATTGGTTCAAATGATCTAACCCAACTAACTTTAGGACTAGATCGCGATTCCTCTTTAGTTGCGCCTCTATTTGACGAACGCAATGCAGCAGTTAAAACCATGCTTCAAATGGCAATTACTGCTGCGCGACGGAACAACCGCAAAATTGGCATCTGTGGTCAAGCACCTAGCGATTATCCAGAGTTTGCCGAGTTTTTAGTGCAACAAGGCATTAACTCGATCAGTCTTAATCCTGACTCGGTTCTCAAAACGCGACTCAAAGTAGCCGAAGTCGAAAAAACTCTTTCTTAGCAGTAAGTGGTTAGTAGCAGTAACAGTTAGCTACTAACCATCAACTACCAACAAAAAATATGAGGTATTACTAATGATTAATCGAATTCTCGTAGCTGTAGATCGTTCTTTAAATCCCAAATCTATTTTTGATTCAGCAGTATCTTTAGCTAAAACGACAGGTGCAAAATTGATGTTACTGCACGTTATCTCTGATAACGAAGCAGATTATCCTGCTATGCCTAGTTACATTTCCTATCCCTATCCCATCTTAGATGAGCGCGATTATGAAGTATATCAAGAAAAATTGGCAGAGTATAAACAATGGGGTATTGATTTCTTACAAAATCTCACTGAAGAAGCTACTAAAGCTGGCATAGATACTGAATATACTCAATTAACAGGCAACCCAGGACGGATGATTTGTGAACTAGCCAATAGTTGGGAAGCGGATTTAATTATTGTCGGTAGTAGAGGCTTAAAAGGTCTAAAAGAGATGTTTCTCGGTAGCGTCAGTAATTATGTAACTCATCACGCCCCTTGTTCAGTTTTGATTCTGCGTGATGTGGTCGATCGCAAGTCAGAATTAGATTCTCTGCCCTCTCAAGCGACCTCAACAACCAGTAACCAGTCATTAACTACTAACTAGGATAAGCCAGATGTTCAAGAAAATCTTAGTCGCAGTCGATCGCTCTTCAGCTAGTAAAAAAGTCTTCGATGCAGCTTTATCAATCGCTAAAGCGACCAAAGCGCATCTAATACTACTGCACGTTTTGTCAGGCGAAGAAGCAGGCAGCCCCATTATGTCAGTTTATCCGACAGTAGGCGCACATTATCACTATTTGCATCTTAATCCATCAATTAGTTATTCAGCTAACGAGTTATATCACAGACAGTGGCAAGCTTTTAAAGCTGAAGGATTAGAAATACTCCGTAGTTTAACCCAAGAAGCAAAAGCAGCAAGCGTGACCAGCGAATTCAGTCAAATTACAGGTCATCCTAGTTCGACTATCTGCGATTTTGCTCGGACTTGCCAGGCTGATACGATTGTTATTGGCAGACGGGGTCATGCGGGTTTAAAAGAGATGTTATTAGGTAGTGTTAGTAACTATGTAGTTCATCATGCCCCTTGCTCTGTTTTACTAGTTCAAACTCCGATTAATCAAGAGGAAAAAGCTACCGCTTCAAGTCTCGAATCAACTACTAGCTAATCGAGTTGGTTCGTAGTTATTGGTTGATCGTCAAACTTGTCTCACAAGTTCTTCAAATTATTAGTTTATTCTCAGAATAAGAGCTACTAATCGGAGGTTTTTTGATGAAAGCCAATGAACCCAAAAATATCAAAATTAGTTTTCCTTTTAGTTTGTATTTTCAGCAATTATTTGCTCCTGATGTCTATGTAAAATATTTCAATCCCTGGCAATTTTGGCGTAGATATCGCATTATCTATCTAGAAACTTGTTGGGAATTAAATCTAGTTCAATATTTAGAACGGTGTTTAAAGCTTAAATGTCAGCCAGTCTTTAAGCAACAGGAAGACTTGCCTCAAACTCTTAAATATCGAGGTTTACCAGGAAAAAAAAACCCTAACAAGGTGATCTTAATCTCTCCACCTAGGGTTGAGCTTAAATATCGAGGTGTTACTTATCATGCTACTAGAATTACCGCAGTCGATCTTAATCAAATTAAATCGGACTCTAATCAAGTAGAATTTAATATTTGGCAACAAACAGCGACAAATTTTAGTAGTAATAATCATAACCAAACATCAAATAACATTTCATAAACAAATTCAATAAATAATTTGTTTGGCTAGCTTCACAAGTTCCTCAAAGTTTTGGCTTAAGCTAAAAATTAGATTCGAGGCAGCGGGAAATCACTGTTAGATGATTACTAATCAGAGAGGGAAAAAAAGATGAAGATTTTAACTTGGATACAAAATACAGTTCAATCAATTTGGAATGGAGTCTCCAGAATTTTTCAACCTTCCAATGATGATTATCCTGAAACTGGAGTTCAACCTTTTAGTGACGATCCCTATGATGATCGCGAAGAATATTCTTAACCAGAGATACCAAATTTACTTTTCGGAATTATTTCTGATGCTACTTAATAGTAAACGCTTCTCAGAGCGAGCAATTTCGTGATAAGTAGAGACTACTGCCTCTAACTCCACAGAAATTGTGGAAATATCCCATTGAATTAACTTATCAAGTAAACCAGGATACTCTACTGGATTATGAAGGGCAATAGCGCAAGGAATGTCGTGTTGATGGGCGGTTTGGCTAAGTTGAAAAATCGCCTCTAACACAGCGGGATGATTGACATTGAAACCGCGACGGGAAAAATCAGTCTGTTCGCGATCTACGCCTAAAATTAATTGGGTTAGATCATTAGCACCAATGAGAATGCCCTGTACTCCTGCTTGAATATATTGCGGAAGTAAAAAAGTTACCGACGGAACTTCCGCCATGATCCACAGTTGAAAAGCAGCAGTTTGGGTTAAATTCCAATGTTGAGTTCGCTGACGACAAAAGTTAAATTCTTCAACACTCCGAACAAAAGGCAAAATCAAATTAAGATTACGATAACCTTCTTGCTGAATAGTCGCGATCGCCTCTAACTCTAAATCGAATAAAGTTGCATCTAATAAATAGTGATACGTACCGCGATCGCCTACTATCGGATTAAGTTGCAACGCTTCAGTCTGGGCAAATTCGCTACTGCGCCAATCACAAGCACGATAAAATACAGGGCGAGGTGCAAAAGCGACAACAAACTTCCGCATTAGCTGAGTTAGCTGCCCTAAGAACTCTTCTTTTTCAGACTCCGCTAACCATTGAGCTAAAGGCTGAGAAGTGAGCAATTCTTGTAACATTAATTCAGAACGGATTAACCCAACTCCATCTAGGGGTAACTTGATCGCTGGTTCGATACTCCGAGAGTGGTTTAAATTAACCATAATTTTAGTAGCCAAAGATTGCGCCAATGTTACTGAGGCTGATGATTGATTATTTTGCCTGGATTTAGCACTAGTTGAAGCTGCTTCTGTGACTGAGTCATGAGCCAAATTAGCCTGATGAACTTCCCCTGTTGTCGCGTCTAACATCACTAAATCTCCTGTCTGCAAGATAGTCGTAGCATTAATCGCATTGACAATGGTAGGAATACCTAATTCTCTGGCAAAAATTGCAGCATGACTAGTGACACCGCCTTGTTCGGTGATAATTCCCGATATTTTGGCGAGTAAAGCTATGGGCATTGGTGCGATCGCTTTAGTAACCAAAATACAACCATCAGGTAATAAGGCTCGTTCTTGGGGTAAGATGTCATAGACGACAACCTTAGCTATTGTCTTACCAGAAGCAATGCCTAATCCTTTTAATAGCGGTTTATCCGAGGTTTTTGTAACTGGTATAGACAGGTTTTCTTGCTCGGAAACAAAAGCGGAAAAATAATTTAACTGAGTCCAATAAAATTTAGGAGTAGAATTATCTTGCTCCTCAAGCTCGGATAAAGTCCATTTTAAATATCTAATTTGAGGTCTTTTTTGGATTAAAGTTTCGGTTAAACTCGCAAGCTGATTAATCTCGGCTAAAGTTAAAGAATCGGTTTCTGACTGAGTTTCGCTCAAAAAATAAGACTCTAAGCCATCTGAGACAGCTTCTGAACCATCAGAAGTTGCTAAACGATAAGCACGGGTTTTATTACCGATTTTTTGCGTCAGAATTTTTTTGCTAGTTCGCTCTAAGAGATAAATATCTGGTTCGACTTCTCCTTGGTGCAAACTAGTTTCTAAACCCCAAGTAGCTTGAATATAAATAGTTTTGGGTTGAATTTCTACTGTCCCTGAAGCGATCGCCTCATTGATCGGTTGCAGTAAAACATTACAGTTAATTGCTTCTAAAGGAACATTTAATTTGTGCCAATACAATAAACTTTTAGCACTAAATAATTCTGCCCAAGCTTTTTTAATTCCCTGAGTTAAAGCCTTAGTATTGCTCAGACAAACTTGCGATCGCCACAAACTAGAATTATCTTGTCGCGGATAATTAGCAGGAAAGAAAAAAGGTCGGATTAATAATCTTTTAGTATTTAATTGTTGTGCTGCTGCTAAAATTTCTTGTTCCCATGATTGAGCCAATTCTGTCTGATCAATAGCCTGGCGACTTTGATTAGCGATAGATTGCAAAATCTGATAATCATTTATATCTAAATATAGAGAAGAATTAGCTAAATTATTAACTAAAAAGTGAGAACTATCGATACTATCAATAAATTTTCTAAATAAAAAATTACTCAAAACAAAGCCAGGAATTATCGGATAACCTTGCTGTAAAAGTTGGCTAAGGCTAAAAATTTGTTCTCCAACTAATGACTGTTCCGAAGCTTGAATTTGCGAAAGCCAATATATGGCAGTGTTCATGTTAGTTAAAGGCAACTGACGAAGTAACCAGTGAGGCGGAAATTAGAAGTAGTTGTTAATAGTTACTAATTACTAATTCTTAATTTCTAATCCCCAAAAAACTCACTCAATAGTAAATACTTAGCAAGCAATAAAAGAGTTTAGCCTGCGGATGCTAATTGTTTTTCATTAGCTGTAATTTTAATCAAAAATTCTTCAGTTAATTTGACGAAGGCTTTTGAACCACTAGAACTAGGCATAGCTAGTACTACAGGCGTGAATAAATCCACTGCTTTGGCGACATTAACATCCATCGGAATAGCTTGACTAAACAATTGTTCAGGATAAAAATCATCTTTAATTCTTTTCATTACTTGCTTATAATATCTACCCATTAAACCACCAGCAGAAAGAATAAACACAATTCCTAATAAATTAATCTTTAAAGGTTCTGTATCTTGATGATGTTTTTTGAGGTGAGTAATGCGCCTTTCTAATAGTTGAATTCCTACTAAAGATAGTGGTTCAGGACGAGCAGGAAGTAAGTAGTAATTACTAGCAGCAATGCCACTACGAGTTAGCAAATTATAACCAGGAGCGCAATCCATAATAATAAAATCGTAATCATCTACTATCGGCTCAATAATATTTTTAATTAAAATTCTTTCAAAGTTATCCCAAACTTTTTCAAATTCTTTTCCTGTTTCTTCTACTGCTTGATTGTGAAGCATTTCTGAAACTAAATATTCATCATATAATTCGATATCGCCTGGTAATAATTCTAGACCATCAATATCACAAATGCTAGGACAAATTATGTCTTTAATTTCTAACTTTTTCCAGGGATTAGGAGTTATAACATTATCTAACAAATAACTGAGAGTCCGTCTTTTTTTGCGAAATTTAGCAAAATCATGAGGTGAGATTAAACTTAAAGTTGCGCTAATTTGTGAATCTAAATCTAAAACTAAAACTCGTTTATGATGATACTTAGCTAAAGCAGTTGCTAAATTGACAGTTAGAGTAGTTTTACCTACACCTCCTTTCATATTAACGGTACTGATGATAGTTCCCATAAATCAATTTCCTCTAATCCCAGTTACTGCCTAGTTTGCCAGAAGATGCACCAGGAAACCGTAGATATTTTCTATTTTTTTTTGCAGTTTGTTACTATTTGTTTACAGTTCTTTGGATTTCTGGTTGATTACCGCCGTAGCAACTCCGATCAGTAAGATTAATCCGCCCCAAATGACTCTTGGAGTAGGAATTTCCTGAAGCAAAATTACCGCTAAAATACTAGAACCTATAGGCTCAACTAAAATACACAGAGTAACGATAGTTGGAGAGAGCCATCTCAAAGCCCAATTAAAACTAGTATGACCCAGTACTTGGGAAAATACTGCCATTAATAAACCATAAAGATAAACTTTTTCGGGATAACCTCCATAACTAGCACCCAGTAACATCGGCAGCGGTAATAAAATTAAAGCTGCGGTAGAATAGGCGATCGCGATATAATTAGTCAGACTTAATCCTTGCTGTTGTGCTTGTCTGCCAAAAATTAGGTAAAGACTCGCCATTATCGCCCCAGCTAAAGCTAAAATAGCACCTAAAAGCGGGTTAGAATCATAATTTACTGTGCTAGTATCACTCAAAGCAATCAAGCCACTACCCACTAAAGCAATGGCAATTCCGATCACAGTTTTCTGAGATAACTTTTCTTGAAACCACCAGCGTGATAATAAAGCTACCCATACAGGATTAGTCGTAACCAAAGTCGTAGAAGCAGCAACAGAGGTAAAAGCCAAAGAACTAATCCAAGTGGCAAAATGTAATCCGAGACAAATTCCCGCAGTAATCGCCAAATAATAAGTTTGATAACTAACTCTTACCTGTTTTAGCTGATGCCAAGTAGGTAGTAAAATTAGAGCGGAAATGATTAAGCGAAAAGCAGCTAAAAATAAACTAAATCCGATTGTATAATTACCTGCGGTAGCCATTGCTAAGCGAATTAAAACGGCAGCAGCAGATACTGATAAAATACCGATAATTAAAACTACAATAAGTTGCCAAAGTCGAGGCTGCATTATTAAGTTATTTATTTTTTATGTCGAAACTTCCACCATTAAATACTGATACTATTTGGGCAATTTTAAACGAAGAAATTGGCGATGATCTGGTTAATCAATTAGCAGGGCTATTTCATTCTCAATGGTAGAGTAATTATGGTAGTTTAACTAAGCTGGCAAAATGAATAAAGTAGCCATAATAGATGCATTTTCTGGAATGCCAGATCACCGAAGGAAGCAGG
>DAXETX010000326.1:0-6321 GCA_051155735.1 Xenococcaceae cyanobacterium | reverse complement strand
ACCATAAAGAGTTAGAGCGATCGCCAATAGACAAGAGAGGTGCAATATATTATCAGATAATATATTGCACCTCTCTTGTCTATTGGCGATCGCTCTAACTCTTTATGGTTGCATAAGTTTGACTTATGATTAGATATAGTTGCATGGATGCAATAAGACTGCTTATAGTTGCATTGCCCGCAATGCTTGCTGTGTATAGCTTTTAGGGCTTATGCATTCATCTCTCTTTATAGTTGCATAGTTAACTTGCGCTGATAAATCTCTGTTTTTGCCTTCATTTCCCTGTCTGTTATAAGCAATTATTATTTTATATAAATATCTTATGTTGATTTCTAGTTCCAGCTTGCTTTTGTTTTAGTTTTATAGAGCATCGTTTTCTGTAATGCCTGATATAGCGGTATTTCAGCTATTGTAGTCCTTTAGTCTTCTTCTAACTTCTACTTTATCAGTAAATCTATCTATATGTAATATTAATCATTTATCTATCTTTTTCTCTTGACTTATAAGATAGAAAGAGATATTATAGGTGTATAGATAAGACAAGAGCGATAGCAAACCGTCCAAAGCTTCTATCGCCTTGTAGTTCACCCTCTCAAACTTGCGAAAATGAACATTCTCAATATAGCAAATTCTTCTCGCCTTACTTCCCCTAAATTACTTGATTTGCTTGATTTGCCTCAAAATACTGACTTTGTTGCTTTAGGCAATTTACATGGCTCTCAAGGACTAAACCCCGTATATCCTCAGTATTTAGAATATTATACGGCTTGGGCAAATTCTTACCGTGATTTTCTTCTTTCTGCTGCTTCTTCCTCTGATTCCTCTTGTCCTTTTTAACTCTACTTTGAGTTTTTACTTTCAGGGGTTTTTTCTGCCCTTTTTCTAGATCTTTCTTTTTGCTATTTTTTTCAATCATGACTAATTCTCAACCTGATTACTGCATCGACCTTAATGATTGCATTGCTGATATAGCTTCTATGCCTCTTTCTCATTGCTCGGATTGCCGATTTTACAACCCTCATCCCCATCACTTAGGCGATATTCGTTGCAGTCTCCAACCCGCTTACGCCACAATGTATGAAAGGCTTAAGGATTTGGACTCTGCTACTCTTGGTTCTCTTCCTCTCGATAATTGTCGTGATTTTGCTTTAAAAGTGGAGCTTGAACCGCTTTCTCTGACTCTTACTCTCACTCGCCAACAGTGGCAACAATTAGCCTCTCAGACTTCTGTTGCTCCTGCTGTTACCCAGATTGCTCAACATCTCGATCTTTCTCCTTCTTGGATTGAGGTTGATTCTTCCTGTCTCGAAGCCATTCAGTACGATGTTCTTCATTCGATTCTTCAGGTTCGCTTTCGCTCTACTGGTCAAGTTTATCAATATTTTGATGTTCCTTCCGCTACTTTTAATCAACTTCTCGATGCTTCTTCTCTAGGTCGTTTTTTTACTCGCTATATCAAAGATATTTATGATTTTGAATCCCTCTCTTGATTGGCGATCGCTTTTTCCGAAAAATTAGCGATCGCTCTCAAGTAAAAAGCGATCACTTTTCTTTTTAATTTTCACCACTTTTCAAGCTAAACTATAATTTCTATATAAACTATAACTTCTAATTAACTAATCATCATGGCTGGTCAAACTATTTCTGCTTATACTGATTCTGATACTGCTGATAGCGTTGCTTATTTAGCTAAAATCGAACAACGCACTCCCGCTCAAATAGCTGGAATGGCTCTTAAGTTTTTCGTCTCATTACCCGCTCCTGCTCGAACTGCCTGGTATCAAATTGTTGCTTTAGGCGAACAGTGCGATCGCGAACAAGTGGCTCGTGAAATTGCACGTACCTTACTCAATGCCCAATACAAGATTGCTCGAAATAAAGTTGTTTCTCAGATTGAGGTCGAACCCCAACAATCTCTTGAGTCGGAAGATGATATTCTTTCGGCTGCGGTTCGGTTAACAAGTGATGAGTAAAGTTGTACGTCTTTGTCTCGATCTCAACATTTGGTGTGCTGCTCTGCTTGCGGATTTTAAGGGCAGACAGAATACGTCTTCTCAACGTTTAGTACAAATCGTTCGTAGCGGTTTTTGTTCTTTAGGCAATGTCGAGTTGGTAATCTCTTGGGGTATGCTCGAACGTCTGGAGAAAGTTTTGATTTACAATCTCAAGATCGATTTCTCAGTAGCCCGTCTCTACCTAGATGCTATCATTGGCTTTGCTCAACTCGCACCTCAATTAACCCTTGGCGGTACTGGTATCCTTCCTTTAGATGATGTCGAAGATGCTCACGTACTCGAAACTGCGATCGCTGGTCGTGCCGATATTTTAGTTACGGCTAATTTTAAAGATTTTATCGCTAATGATTCGAGAATCATTGTTCCCGAACGCCATTTATTCTATTTCTCACCCGCTCATCAAGTTCAGATCGTTCATCCATATTTGATAATGGATTGGCTTAATACTGCTACTATTCCTGATGTTTCTTCTCTCTGAGGCTATCTATCTTCTATTACTAAAATGATAGAATAGATAAGATATTAGTATGGATACTTGTCTTAGTTACTCATACACTCGTGATAGATATTTCTTCTCAACAATTCCAATCTGCTTTAGACTGCGCTCGTACTCAATGGCTCAAGCAACTTTTAATCGATTATCTTCCACAACTGATTCCTCTCACAAGTAGCGATCGCGATATAGAAACTGCCAAACTTTTAGATACTGCCATCAAAAAACAGTTTATCGAACGGGGTCTGACTACTCCTTCTCAACATAAAAATCGCATCACCGATGTCCGAAACGCGATCAAAGTTTTCGACCCCCAACACCCTACTTTGGATATCATCGGTCTTTCCAAAGAAGAATGGATTGAAGTTAATTCTGTAGCTGCATCTAACACCCACAAACGTGAAACTCAGTTTTTAACCAATCCCAACGCGATCGCCAAAACCGCATTTGATTTATTAAACAGCGATCGCTGGCAGTCAATTGCTGCTGGTCTAGCTGTCGTTACTGGCAGGAGAATTAGTGAGATTCTCAAAACGGCACAATTCGATCTGGTTTCTCCCTATTCTGTTCTGTTTACTGGTGCTACTAAACGACGCAATGAATCTATCCCGCTAAGATTTGAAATTCCTACTCTGGTTGAAGCTTCAATTGTTATTAATGCTATTTCTAGGTTGAGAGGTCAGCTAGATACAGAGAGTTTAACCAATCGACAAATTAATGACAAATACGAACAGCCTGTTGCGAGAGAATGCGATCGCCATTTCCGCGATTTAGTTCCTACCAGAGATGGCAAAAATAATCTCTACACTCATCTTTTCCGTGCCGTTTATGCCACTATCGCTACTCACTGGTTTTGTCCTCCTACTGTTAGTGACTTGGAATTTCGGGCATATATTCAAGGTCATTTCAAAATTTTAGATGAAACCAACCTTAGTAAACAAACCGACATGGCTTCTCAACGTCATTATTGGGATTACAAGATTAGCGACGGTCATGGCAATATCGATGGTCGTTTGGGCATTCGATTGAATGAAGATGATGTACGAGTAATTCGTCACTTTGCTCCCAAAGAGAAAGAACCACAGATGGCTGAAAACTATGGTGACTTGGTTAAAGTCACCGTTTGGTTGCGCGATCGCGAATCTCTAGCGAAGATTCAAGACCGATTCAACCTCGATAACCGTGCTACTGCTAACAATTACGTTATGGGATTGGCTCAATCTCTTATTGATGCTGCCGACAAACTTAATATTACTCCTGAAGCTTTAATTGAAAAGTTGGATGAGCTAGAGAGTAATGCTAAGATGCCTACTTCAACTTCGGAGACTGACCCCACAACCAAAGCTGTCGAACCAGAACAATTGTCTATTCCTCCTGTTGAGGATCATCCTTCACACAAACCCACTCCAGAAGATAAGTCACAAATTCCCACAGACTCATCCACTATACTAATTAGCAACATGAATACTCAACAACAGGCTTTAAATAATTTAACTACTGCTATCTACGATCTAATTGAGGTTATTCAATCTGACCGTGCAGCAACTGCTACCCCAGTCCGCCAATCGCCTCGTCAAGACCGTCCCGTTTCCGAACCAGAACCCTCTTCCCAACAAAATAGCCCAGCTTCTCCAGATCCCGAACCACAGCTTTCTCCTCTTCAGTTGAATTCCTTGAGGATTCGCCAGGAGGTTAATCGCTATATTGATGCGATTATGGCTTACAACGATACTCCTGACCGTTCCCATAATGACAAGTGGGCTGTTTCTCTTTCGATCCTCCGTCGCTTATCTGGCTATAGTGCGCCTCCCATTTCTGCCGTTATCGACGCTCGTAAAGACGAAATTGACGCTCACAATGCCCGTCATAATTTCGATCTTCTTCACAACCGCAAGGGCAAACATTCTCCCAAGATTGAATCCGTTGTTCATCTTGATTAGAATGAGAACTTATTGAATTTTGCCGAAAATTGATGCAAAAAAGTCATGGATTCACCTTATTTAACCCTCAAAAGTTCTTACACTGCTCAAAATAAGCACTTTTGAAACTGTGTTTCGATGATCGCATTGAGAGAACATTGATTCTTGGAAGCTAATTATAGCAGTAGTTTTAAGTTATTTGGCACTTATCGCAGCTTCCTTAGCTTTACCCCTTATAGTAGTCCCATATCTTAGAACATATGTCCTATTTTAAGAAGGGGTTTTTCCTCAAAGTGTAACCCTCGTTTGAACTACGCCGAAATGCACCGGATTTGAGAGATTTCAAAGAGCTTGCTTGAATAATCTCCAGGCAAAGTAGTACTCTTGTTCTATTAGCCTAGTAATAACCAGGCTTAATTTGCGCTGCGTTTGTTACCCAAAATACCCCGTTTTTGAACAACGCCGTTTATTCTTCAACTAAAAAGGTTGATTATTATCCAACCAAGCTAGCAAATCATCGCGACTAGAGAAATCCAATAGTGCCTCTCCGAAAGCTCCTAGCTGTTCCACAGATAATCCAGTAATGCGAGTTTCATCTTCTGATTCAATCTTGCCAATGCGACGTTTTAATTGGCGTAAAACTAAGGTCGATTGACCCTGCTGCAAGCCTTGTTTTAGCCCCTGTTCCAATCCCTGTTTTAGACCTTCTTTTAGACCTTGTGCCACAAAATCTTGGTAAATTACTGATTCCTGCATGATTTCCTATTCAATACCTAATTATTGGCAAACCAAGCCAACAAATCATCGCGATTAGAGAAATCTAAAAGAGCGTCTCCTAAAGCTTCTAATTGTTCTACAGATAATCCATTAATGCGAGTTTCATCTTCCGATTCAATCTTGCCAAGGCGACGTTTTAATTGGCGCAAAACTATAATTGATTGACCCTGCTGTAAGCCTTGTTGTAGCCCTTGTTTTATACCTTGAGCTTTAATGTCTTGATAAATTACGGACTCTTGCATAATTTCCTCCCGTAAGACTGCACGGATGACTTCCTTCTTTAATACTAATCCCGCTAGAAGTGAAGTGGCTGCTGCGATGTTACTTTGCTCTCTCCTATCCTTAAGATTATCAATTAATGAACTGATTTCTCGTAAAGTTTTAGTTCTATCGTTGGTACGCCCTAACACTGCCAAAGGCAGCAAACCAGGAAACTGTAATAAATCTGAGTAAGGTTGTTCCCAAAGTCGGATGACCTCAAACTCATGACGCATCCCAGAGATAGTAAAAACAGTCTG
Source organism: Xenococcaceae cyanobacterium (assembly GCA_051155735.1). GTDB lineage: Bacteria > Cyanobacteriota > Cyanobacteriia > Cyanobacteriales > Xenococcaceae > JASJCP01. Next base: position 599 of record DAXETX010000326.1, on the reverse strand, counting down.
CTGTACCAATTCCGACCTAGTAGACTTTAAATATATTACTAATTGTCGCATATTTTTATTTGGATAGCGACGATGAACCCGAAGCCGATAATCCGCCATCCGAAAAGGAATTGCTTCATCAGGTTGGGTTTGAAATTCTAAGTGTAGGACTACCTCGGATGATTGGAGAAGAATTAAAGCATCGGCGCGAATTGGTTCTACAAACAACTCCGTAGGACTTAATTTGGTTAACCCTTTTGGCTCACCAAAAATCCACCGAGCAAAATCACTGGAGAAATTTTCTGCTAAAAATTTGCAAACATTGTCATACATACCCAGTCAAAGATAAACCAATTAAGAGGTTAGCAACCTTAGCCATAATAGAGGAAAGTGAACGGTTTTACTGCTGAGTGTCAGGATAATCGTCAAAAATCAATATCAATCTTGGCAGCAGGATTGGCGTTGTTCAAAAACGGGGTATTTTGGGTAACAAACGCAGCGCAAATTAAGCCTGGTTATTACTAGGCTAACAGAACAAGAGTATTACTTTGCCTTGAGATTATTCAAGCTCTTTGAAATCTCTCAAATCCGGTGCATTTCTAACCAATGAGGGTGCTTAA